>CAYOGQ010000036.1:2570-17517 GCA_964403645.1 uncultured Ruminococcus sp. | reverse complement strand
AGGTTTCCGTCGCAGCCGACCCGGCTTACCCCGACCTTTACGGGCAGCAGCTCACCGACGGGATAATCGCCTGCGACAGCGGCGCAAGTTTTCTCGACGGCAAGCTCGCGGGCTACACGAGCGATGTTTCGGTCGATATCGACCTCGGAGGGGACGGTAAACGGGTGTATGAATTTAACATACGCCTGCTCGCGATGAACGTATACGCCATAGGGCTGCCGAGCAGGGTGACGGTTTATTTTTCCGACGACGGCAAGCAGTGGTCGTACAAGGATAAAGCCGATATAGATGAATATGTCGACCACTCCATGTGCAACGCGACGTTGGTTTTGGAAGAACCCGCCGATACGCGTTACATCCGTTTCAGGGTGACGCGGAGCGCCGGCTTTTTCTTCACCGACGAAGTTTTGGTTTACGCTGACGTCAAGCCGAAAACGGCGGCGATCGACCGGACGGCCGAAGCCTACGCCGCGGACGCCAACGATTACACCGCGATAAAAAGCCTTTCGACCGGAATAACTGCGGAAAGGGAATTCTATAAAAACGCGGCGGCGGGCGTATCCTATACAATTAAAACAAAAAGCTATGACGAACGGACACCGGAAGAATCGTCGGGCGCAAGGCTCACCGACGGCGGAATCTTGGGCAGCCGCTTTGACAACGATGTCTGGGTGGGTCTTTCGGCAGAGGACGCCCCCTCGGTAACTCTCGACCTCGGTAAGGTCTATAATAATTTGTATTCGTTTAAAATTTACGCCCTCGGTGAGGGAATAGGCATTTGCTACCCAGCTTACATAGATTTTTACGCTTCCGAAAACGGGACGGATTATTATATTATCGGCAGGGTGTACGCTCCGGAAAGTTACCCGAACTACGCATATACCATAACGCTGGCGCAGTATATCAAGGCGAGATATATAAAATTCGCGTTCGCCGGAGGGGACGGTTATTACTGGGTTGAGGAAGCAGAGGTTTACGCCGGCAGCGCCGAAACAGGCGGCTTTTCCGGCACCGTTTACCCCGAATTAAATCTCCCGGCGGTGGGAGATCCCGTATATTGGAGCAAAAGCGAACCGGATTATAACGCCGTTCAAAATCTTATCGCCGGAAAAACCCAGCAGATAAGCTCATCGGTTTATCTGAACGCCGAAACCGCCGACGACACCCCGCAGACATCGCCGATTCTCACCGACGGGAAATACGCCGGAAATACCGATTGTTATAGCGGGGAATGGTTCGAAATAAGCAACTCCGGCGGTTCGCGGGACATTTTTTACGACCTCGAAAAAACCTCCGCCGTCACGGGCTTTAAAATCAGCCTGCTTCGACAATCGGGCTGGGGAATAAGCTGCCCGGAATATATCAGGGTGTACCTTTCTGACAACGGCAACGACTGGTATATCGTTTATAACGAATACAGCCCGGAAAACGATACGGTGAACGGTAAAATCCACAGCGTCGAATTTACGTTGGAACAGGCGTATTCGGCGAGGTTCGTCAGGATCATGATCAAGCCGAAGGGTTTCTGTTTTATCGATGAAATTGAGGTTTACGGCACCAAAGCCGTGACGGGCCAAGCGGCGGGCATCTCGAATAGCGGAATAAAGCCGGTCGTGTTCCATACGCGCGCATCGACCGAAAACTACGCCAACAATATCAACACAAATGTGAAAGCTTCGAATATCGCACTGGTTTTCGGCGACAGGGGCGATGAAAACACCCTGCTGCCATACTTGGCATATCTCGACGAAGACGGGAAAATAAAGGACACTTTTATGGACGGATTCCTTTATACCCCAGCCGGCGGGACGCTTTCTTCCGGACACACTACTATCGGAGACACCGACAAAACCGACTGGACTGACTTTTATGAAGTCGTCTTCAACGGAAAAAACGGGCTGGATAAACTCGACGAAGTCGCCGGGACGGTGAAGGAAGCGTTGGGGCTTGACGAAAATTATAAGGTTTACGTCTACATCGCCCTGCTCAATGTGTCCGATAATGTCGCATCCTTCGGCGACGTCGACGGCGACGGCGTGAGCGAGGATTTGTCTGCCGCCGCAGGGCGGCGCAGTGCGGTGATGTGGTTTTTAAACCTCTGCGCGGATACCTTCGCGGACAGGGATTACGAAAACATCGCGCTGGACGGCTTCTATTGGCTGAACGAATGCGTAAAATTTGAAAAGGACGATTCGGCGATTATAACCGAAGTCGGTGAATATGTTAAAGAATTCGGTTCCAATTACCTATGGATACCCTATTACAACGCGAACAAGTATTATTTCTGCAACGATATGGGCTTCGACCTCACCTGCCAGCAGCCCAACTATGCGTTCGATACCAAAGCGGGGAGGGAAAGATTTACGACGGTCATCTCAAACGCGATCAAATACGGCATGTGCGTGGAGATTGAAGTGGCATACCAATCCTACGGAGACATTTATTACGTCGGCAGATATCTGGAATACCTGTATTACGGATGCGTTTACGGGTATATGGAACACGTGACGCATATCTATTACGACGATTCCAACTTTTTCGCGGCGATGTGTTACAGCGGCGGTATGCTCCCGCGGCTCCAATATTATTACTCTTACCTTTTTGCCAAAAAAGCCTTAAAAGCCACGCCGGACAAACGCATGGAATTGATTTTCGACTGCGGCGAAAACTCAGTTTTCAAAGATAAACTTGCCGATTACGACGAAAAAACGCGCTATAATATAGGCGTTTCGCCCTTGCACGGGAGCGTCACGGTAAATTCCGACGGCACTTTCGCTTATTATCCTAACAAGGATTTCAAAGGCGCCGACAGCTTTTCGTACACGTTCAATAATTTCCTCGGCAATTCGGAAGAATGCTATGTGACAATTAATGTTAAAGGTTAAAAAGATATTTTGAAAATTTATAAATAACTATTGACAAACTGTTAAACAACGTGTTATATTAAGTCATATTTTAAAACGGAGGGGCAAAATGCTCTTTAACTGCGTGTACGCCTATTCTTATTATTACTACGCTTATTTCAAAAGCGCGGTCTGATAAGTACGGCTTTATTGCAGGACTTGTTTGTAAAAGACCGCGAAAGCGGTCTTTATTTTATTATTAAATTTTAAACGGAGGAAACCAAATGCCCATAACAGAAATACTGAAAAGAAACGCCGCCCTCTACGGCGACGAAGTGGCTCTTGTCGAACTGAACCCGGAAAACAATCCCAAAAAGATGGTGTGGAAAGAATACGGGCTGATCCAGCCGACGTCCGACAAACCCTACCGCACCGAGATGACCTGGAATGAATTTGAAGCCAAGGCAAATCGTTTCGCCAACGCTCTCACGACGCTGGGTTACGGCAAGGGAAACAAAATCGCCGTGCTGCTCATGAACTGTCTCGAATGGCTGCCGATCTATTTCGGTGTGTTGAAAACCGGCGCGATGGCCGTCCCCATGAATTTTCGGTATTCCTCCGACGAAATTGAATATTGCCTAAACCTTTCGGAAGCCGACGCGCTGGTGTTCGGACCCGAGTTTATCGGGCGTGTCGAGGAAATTGCCGAAAAAATCAACCTAAACCGTAATCTCATCTTCGCGGGCGAGGGGCGATGCCCGACTTTCGCCGAAAGCTACGCTCATCTGACCGCCGTCGAATCATCCGAATACACGGGACCCAAGCTCACCGACGACGATTATGCCGCAATCTACTTTTCCTCCGGCACGACCGGCTTCCCCAAGGCGATACTCCACAGGCACCGCAGTTTGATGTTTTCCTGCGAAGTGGAGCAAAATCACCACGGGCAGACCCGCGACGACATATTCCTCTGCATACCGCCGCTTTACCACACCGGCGCGAAAATGCACTGGTTCGGCTCGTTCCTCGCCGGCTCCAAAGCGGTACTCCTCAAAGGAACCAAACCCGAATATATACTTTCGGCGGTTTCGGAAGAAAAATGCACCATAGTCTGGCTGCTGGTGCCCTGGGCGCAGGATATCCTCGCTTCGCTGGACAGCGGGGAATTGAAGCTTTCCTCCTACGACCTTTCCGGATGGCGGCTGATGCACATAGGCGCGCAGCCCGTGCCGCAGAGTCTGATCAAGCGGTGGGTCGAATATTTTCCTCACCACAAATACGACACCAACTACGGACTTTCCGAATCCATAGGTCCCGGCTGCCTGCATCTCGGAGTTGAAAACATACACAAAGTCGGAGCGATCGGTAAAGCGGGTTACGGCTGGCAGTCGAAGATATGCGACGAAAAGGGCGGACCGGTCGAACCGGGCAAGGTCGGAGAGCTTTGCGTAAAAGGACCGGGGCTGATGGATTGCTATTACCGTGACGCCAAATCCACCGCCGAAGTGCTGAAGGACGGCTGGCTGTTCACCGGGGATATGGCGCGGGAGGACGAGGACGGCTTTGTGTTCCTCGTGGACCGCAAAAAGGACGTCGTAATCACGGGCGGCGAAAATCTCTATCCCGTGCAGATTGAGGATTTTCTCTCGGCGCATCCCAAAATCAAGGACGTGGCGGTGATAGGGCTTCCAGATTCGCGGCTCGGCGAGATAGCCGCGGCGATTGTGGAGGTCAAAAAGGGCATGACCTGCACGGAGGAAGAAATCGAAGAATTCTGTCAGAAGCTGCCCAGATACAAACGCCCCCGTAAAATCATCTTTGCCAACGTGCCGCGCAACCCCACCGGAAAGATTGAAAAACCCAAGCTCCGCGCCATGTACGGCGCCGCATCCCTCGTAGACGCGCAAAATAAATCATGAGATGATAAGGTTGAAAGACAAATCTTTCAGCTACATAGAAAGGCATGGTCATAAAAATGGATAAATCAATAAAATCCAGATGGTTCAGACTGACGCTCGGCGCCGTCGTGCTGATGTTTTCCGGAATAATTTATGCGTGGACCACCATCAGGGCGCCTTTTCAAAATTTCGGCTGGCAGGACACCAAGCTGCTTTTCAACTTTACCCTCACCATGGGTATGTTCTGCATCGGCGGCTTTATATCGGGGTTGCTTTCCAAAAAACTCTCTCCGGCGATCCGCCTTATCACCGCCGCCGTCCTGACCTCCTGCGGGCTTATGCTCGTTTCATTCGTTCAAAAAGACGGCATAACCCTGTTGTATGTCGGTTATGGGTTAATGATGGGTCTGGGTGTGGGGATTGTCTATAACGTGGTGATCTCCGCCACAAACTCGTGGTTCCCCGACCGCAAGGGGCTGTCCTCCGGAACGCTGATGATGGCGTTCGGGTTGGGTTCGTTCTTTTTGGGGCTTATCGCCGAAAAGCTTTTCAATATGGATTCCTTCGGCTGGGTAAAAACCTACCGCTTGTTCGGTATAGTTATAGGCTTGGTGATACTTGTCGCCGCCGTATTTGTTAAATTTCCTCCCGCGAACGCCGTTTTCCCGACACGCGCCAAAAAGAAAGCTTCTCCCGCCGTCAATTACGAAACGCGTGAGGTTGTAAAGCGCCCCTCTTTCTGGATGCTGTTTGTATTTTTCATGCTGTTTGCCGCCGTGGGCAGCACCGCCATCGCCGACGCCAAAAATATGATGGGTAAACTCGGCGTGGTCGAAAGCGTAGCCGCCGTCGCCCTGCTCGTCCCCGTCTGCAATTCGCTCGGGCGTATCGCCAGCGGATTGTTTTTCGACGCGTTCGGACTAAGAAAAACCCAGTACCTCACAAGCTCCGTCGTGATAGTCGCGACGGGGATCTCGCTTGTCGGGTTTTTGACCGGTTCGACCGCGGTAGGCATCGCCGGGCTTTTGATGTGCGGTTTTTCCTACGGCTTTTCGCCGACCGTTTCGGCGGCTTTCACGGCGGAATTTTACGGGTTGAAAAATTTTGCCTTAAACTTCAGCCTGTTGAATCTCATTCTCATACCCGCGTCCTTCACTCCTACATTTTCGGGTATGCTGGTATCCTCCACCGGTTCATATATACCGACCTTTGCGATACTTTTGGGTATATCCGCCGTCGGACTTATCTTGAACCTCTGCATCCGCCGCCCGTAAAAAGCCAAGAACAATAAAAGTGCCCCAAACGGGGCACTTTTTCATTGCGGTGCTATCAATTCTAATTATTAATTTTATATGCCGTCAATGTATTGCGAAGCAGTATCGCGCGCGTCATGGGTCCCACACCGCCGGGAACCGGTGTGATATGCGACGCCTTTGCCTCGCAGGATGCAAATTCGCAGTCTCCGACCAGCTTACCGTCAACGCGGTTCATGCCGACGTCCACGATCACCGCGCCGGATTTCACCATGTTGCCGGTGACAAGCCCCGCTTTGCCCGCCGCGACGATTAAAATATCCGCGTTTTTGGTATGTTCGGCAAGACTGCGGGTTTTGGTGTGGCAGATCGTCACCGTACCGTTGCGTTGCAGCAGCAATAACGCCATGGGTTTACCCACGATATTGCTCCTGCCGACAACCACGCAGTTTTTGCCCGGTATCGAAACGCCGTATTCGTCGAGCAGGGTTATTACTCCGGAAGGGGTGCAGGGCGCGAACACTCCGTGCCCAGTTAAGATTTTTCCTACATTGACGGGATGGAAAGCGTCCACGTCCTTGGAAGGGGAGATCGCCTCTATAACCTTGTTTTCGTTAATATGTTTCGGCAGCGGCAGCTGTACCAGTATTCCGTCCACTTTGTCGTCGTTGTTTTGTTCGTTGATCAGAGATAACAGCTCGTCTTCGCTCGTTTCGGCGGGAAGAGTCAACTGATTGGAAACTATCCCGACTTCCGCGCAGTCGCGCGCTTTGTTTTTAACGTATATCCGCGACGCGGGGTCGTCGCCCGCCAATATCACCGTAAGGCAGGGCGAGCGTTTTCCGTCTTTTATCAAACCGTCCGTAGTGTCTTTTATTTGTTTTTTAATTTTTTCGCTTGTCGCTTTGCCGTCCAATAATACCGCCATGCTCAACCCTCCCCGCCGTTATTCGGCGAAATGTCCTCGTTGTTTTCCTCATCGTCAACATCGCCGTCCGGTTCGAGCAGATTCAGTTCGTCGGTCATATCCTCGTCGGGCAGCTCTCCGATTTCTATATCTCCGACGTCCTCGATATCTTCAACATTAATATTTACCGCTTCATCCATATCGGACGTTGAAACGCCGTAAGCCGATTCGTATGCTTTAAGCTCCTCCTCGTCCTTTTTGGCTTTTTTCAGCATGATTATCAACAGCGCCGTGCATATCACAAAGCTGCCAAGACCCAGATAGACAAACAGTTTTTCCCCGAATAAACCGTGAAGGCTGTCGGTGCGGAGGATTTCGATAAGCCCTCTGCCCAAGCCGTACCACGCCAGATACATCAGCACTATCTGCCCATCTTTCTTCTTATTTTTATAGAACCTTGAAATGATGATAAAACCGATCAGGTTCCAGAGTGATTCGTAAAGGAAGGTGGGATGCGCGGTGACCAAGCCGCCACGGTTTACCCATGCGCCGTTTACAAGCTTTTTTTCCTGTATCGTCATCCGCCACGGCAGCTTGGCGACGTTCGCGGAATAGCCGTAAGCTTCCCCGTTCATAAAATTGCCCCAGCGCCCGATGATCTGACCGACCATCTCCGCGAGAGCGGCGGCGTCGATGATCTTTAAAAACGGCAGCCGTTTCACCCTGCAATAGACCAAAATGGAAAGCAGGCCGAAAATGATCGAACCGTAGACCGCAATTCCGCCGTTTCGGATATTTATAACGTCCCAGAAGGTGTTATATTCATAATCGCTCGTCAGCACATAGGTGAGCCGCGCCCCGATTATGGCGACGGGGACGGTGATCAAGGCAATGTTAAGTATATGATCCTCGTTAATTTTTTCGATCTTGACGGTCAGGCGGTAAAACAGCAGAAAAGCGCAGATTATTCCGGCGGTGAGGATGATGCCGTACCATTGGACCTCAAGGCCGAATACGGTAAACGCGGTTTCGTTTACCGAAAATTCCAGCCCCAGTCCCGGAAAGCCTATGGTGTTTTTAATCATTGGTGTTCCTCCTTAGGTGATATTACGGATAAACAGGTGTTGTTGCCGGTAAAAAGCCGCCGCATAACGGCTTCGGCATATTCATGGGTCATACCCGCTACGATATCGGGGTAATCGAACATATCGTCCCCTTCAAAATAGAACGAAACAAAGGTATCGGCGATATCCTCGACCGAATCGTAATCGCGTACGGCGTCGGCGTATAACGACTTTTTGGCGCGGTTGAACTGTGCGGATCCAAAGCCCGTAAGAGCGGTTTGCGCTGTGTAATTTTTAATTTTTTCGTATAATAAAGCGGGGTTTTTGGCAATTCCGGTGATTTCGGCAAAAAAGGCGTTACGCGTCGTCTGGTAGCTGAAGCTCATCTCCTCAAAAATTCCGGCGTCATAACAATCGGAATAGAACTGCGAAGATTTACCGAAAAGAATGTCCATGATAATTTCGACCGCCGCGAATTCCCGCGACCCTTCGCCCGCCGACGGCGTCGGGAATTTTATCCCCACCGAATAGAGCGGCAGGGAAACCTCCGCTTCCTCCGACGAATATTCGGAGTCAATATCTCCGTCAAGCGGTTCGTCGACACGTTTGTACGTTTTTTTCGGCTTTTTAATAAACTGTTCTCCCGCGATTTCGGCGATTTTTTCGATATCGACGTCCCCGCAAACACATAACGCCATATTTTGCGGGTTATACGCCGTTTTGCGGCAGGCTTTTAATATTTCCCCGGAAATACCGACAACCGATTCTATATTCCCGGCGATATCCTCGCTTATCGGGCGGTCGCCGTAAAGACAGCGCATCATGTTGTGCCGCGCTCGCCAGCTTGGGCTGTCGTCATACATTTTTATTTCTTGTATGATAATGCCTTTTTCTTTATTCACTGATTTTTGGGTGATACGGGCATTGGCAACATGGTCGAGCAGCACTTTTAAGTTTTCATAAAACATATCGGTCGCGGAAAAATAATAACATGTTCTGTCGCCGGCGGTGTAGGCGTTGGCGTCGCCGCCGTAACGCGCGTAGCGCTCCATGGCGTCGCCCTCGGCGGTCTCAAACATACGGTGTTCGAGAAAATGTGCGGTCCCCGACGGAAAATCCAGGATTGCGCCGTCGCCGGAGATATACTCGGTGTCAAATGCGCCGAAATTAACCGCCAAAACGGCGAACGCGGCTGAGTGACATTTGGGTATGACAAAAACGGCAAGTCCGTTGTCCGGCGTAAACTTTATGTATTTTTCACCCGTACGGGCAGATATTTTTTCTTCGGTTTTCATATCCGCGTCCCCTCCAACAGATATACCGTGTCGAGGGTGAGATTGTTTGCGACCCTTACGATGTCCTCCTGCGGCAGGGAAGTCAGGCGTTTGATTTCCTCGTCCGGGGTAAAAAATTCTCCCTGCAACGCGCGGGTGACATAATACGAACAAAGCTGACCCGGGCGGTCGGCGATTTCACGGTAGGAGTTGACGGCGGAACGCACCGCGTCCTGATATTCGGTTTCGGTGAAATTCCCGGTTTTTATGGCTTCCAGCTCTCCCAAAATGGCCTTTTTTGCTTTGAGGAAGTTTTTGGCGTCAATCCCCGCCGCAACCGTCAATATGCCCTTCAAACGGTCGCCGAAGGTGTTGCAGTAATAACACAGCGATAATCTTTCGCGGACGTTCATAAACAGTTTGGAAACGGGCGAGAGTGCGAAAATTTCGTTGAAAACGGTAAAAGCGGTGAAATCCTCCCGCCACGGGCGTCCGCCGGTGCGGAAGCCCAATACGAGGGTGGATTGCGAAGCGTCAGCTTTTTCATTGAATACCCTTGTTTTTTCGGCTTTTTCGACAAACTTTACGACCGGCAAGCGGTCGCCTCGCGGTATAAACGGCAGATATTCATTTATTTTATCAAGAAAGCCGGGGTGGCTTTTACCGACGAAAATAATTTCGACGGGAGCGGTTTGGAGAGCGTTTTTATACGCGTTTGTCAACTTTTCGGCGTTTTGTCCTTCAAGCGTTTCGAGGTCGCCGTAAGCGGGGACGGAGTACGGCTCGCCTTCGCACATCAGCCCGACCGCGCGCCGCAGGGCGTAAGCGGGCTTGTTGTTGAAAAGCGACATTATCTGTTCCCGCAAAGCCGCTTTCTCGCGGTTGACATAATCTTCGCTAAATCTGCCTTGCGGCAGGTATGGAGCAAAGATTAATCCGCCGAGCAGGCGCAGGCTTTCGGTGAATATGTCCTCGCCTTCCGTCGCGAATTCGTTTTTTAAAAATGTCGCGGCGAACGAAAGACAGAGCGCTTCCCCCTGTTTAACGGTGAAAGCGTCCAGTCCGCAGGCGTAGGCGTCATCGCAGGCCGCGGAAAGTTCCCGAAATGTGGGATAAGCGGCGGTCCCGCGCGTTAAAACCTTGGAAAGCAAGGTGAGAGAAGTCGCGTTTTCGGCGGAAAGCGGCAATATTAAATTCACATATATCACATCGGTTTTATGCCGGTCGGGGTCGATTTGCGTCAGCATAACGCCGGGAGCAAGCTTTGTTCTTATATAATCCATCAAAGTATTCGTGCCGCCGAATCCATATCAGTGTAGAGTATTGAATTTTTATGCCTGCGCAGGACAGTGCAGGGGCAATATTCGCCGATATCACCGGATAGTAGTTTATAAACGGCGTTTGCCTTGGTGGCGGCGGGAACGACGCAAAATTTATATTCCGTCGACATGAGCGCGGGGATGGTCAGGGTGAGAGCGTGCGTCGGCACTTCGTCGAGATTTACGAAACAGCCGTCGTTGACCTGCTGGCGGCGGCAGATTTCATCGAGGGTGACGACCTTGACTGTCTTTTCGTCGTCAAAACGCGCTTCATGCGGGTCGTTGAAGGCGATATGCCCGTTTTCGCCAATCCCCATGCATACGATCTCGGGTTTGGCGGCGTTAAGCAGCGCGGCGTATCTTTCGCATTCGGCTCCGATATCCTCCGCCATGCCGTTTAAGTAATTCACCGACTTAAAAGGTACTTTTCCAAACAGTCTTTCACGCAAGAATTTCCCGAAAGCCTGAGGAGCGTTAGGGTCCAGCCCGACGTATTCATCCATATGGAAGCCGTTAATGCGTCTAAAATCAATGGTTTTGTCAGCGACAAGCGATTCCAAAAAATCGTTTTGTGACGGTGCGGCGGCGAAAATAATTGAAATTTCGCTTTTTTCGGCCAGCAGCTTTTTAATGACGAATGCGGCATCCTTGGCGGCGGCAAGCCCCATGTTGGCGCGGCTGTCGTAAACCCTGTATTCGAGCAGATCAACTTTTCCTTGTTTTTGTATCATTTTGTGACCATTCCTTTCGCAATAAACCGTCTGAACGTTTTGGCTTTCAGATATTGCACTTTTTATAACCCGTAAACGTTTTCACCGCCGATATACACGGCTTTAATATTTATATTTTCGTCAAACACCGCTATATCGGCGTCGAAACCCGCGCGCAATGTGCCTTTAAAAGCGAGGTTTGCGATCCTTGCCGGAGTGGAAGTCATCATCGCCACCGCTTCGGCTATGGGAGCGCCGGCGTAATTGATCATGTTCCGCACAAGGGTATCACAGGTGGCTATTGAACCGGCGAAAGCCGAGCGGTCGGGGAGCTTTGCCACGCCGTCTTCGATGATAACCTCATAACCGCTGGAAAGCGAGCCCAATATCATGGTGGGCGAACTTGTCCCAGCGCCGCGGAGAGCGTCGGTCACCAGCGCCACTTTGTCAACGCCTTTGGTTTTGTATATGTACCGCAGCAGCGACGGCGGCAGGTGCCGTCCGTCGGCGATAATCTCCACAGTCAGTCTGTCTATCATATAACCGCTTTCGATAAGACCGGGGTGCCGGAAGCCGCCTTTGCGTGTGATGGTGGACATACCGCTGTAAAAGTGCGTCAGATGGGTGTAACCGTTTTCGTATGCTTCGAGCGCGGTTTCGTATTCGGCGTCGGAGTGACCCATGGATGGCAGTATTCCGCGCGAGGCGAGCAACCTTCCCAGCTCCATAGCTCCGTCCAGTTCGGGGGCGATGGACCACCTTTTAATATATTTCCCCCCTTTGGCGAGTATTATTTCGTAATGCGCTTTTTCGGGTATTTTTATATACCGCTCGTCCTGCGCGCCTTTCTGCGCCTTGGAAAAATACGGACCCTCAAGGTGAAGCCCGTAAAGGCAGTTCGGCAGACGCTTTTGTTTTATCTTGCCGAATATTTCGAAAATATTAAAAAGCTCCTCGTCCGGGCAGGTGAGGGTGGTTGCGAGCAAAGAGGTGGTGCCGTGGTTCTGGTGCTCTGACGCTATTTTAAGAAACGCTTCTTCGGTGCCGTCCATAAAATCGCAGCCGCCGCCGCCGTGGACGTGGAGGTCGATAAAACCCGGGGAGATGTAATCGCCGCCGAAATCACGGCATTCGTACAGAGCGTCGTCGCTTTTGCGTTCTCCCGCATAAGTCAGCTTTCCCGATTCAAAAGTGATTTCGCCGTCGTTAATCACCCTCGCCGGGGTGACCACGCGCCCTTTTAGTTTAATTTTCATGTGTAAAGCCTTTCATTTTAACAGACGCGATGTTGGTCACTCTGACCGTAAAGTTATCTTTCAAAAATTTTTGCCGATTAAACACACCGCATGGCAGCCTATACCGTCCCCGGCAAGACCCAGCCCTTCCTCGGTGGTGGCTTTTATGTTTATCCTGTCCTCCGCGGCGTTTAAAACGTGCGCCACGGATTTTATCATCGCGGGAATATGGTGCGAAAGCTTAGGGCATTCGGCGACGATTGTGATATCGCAGTTGATTATGGCATAACCCTTGGAACAAATAATGTCGAATACCGTCCCAAGCAGTTTAATGCTTGAAATATTTTCGTATTTTTGGTCGTTATCGGGGAAAAGGAAGCCTATGTCCCGCGAAGAAACCGCGCCGAGCAGCGCGTCGCACAAAGCGTGGAGGACGACGTCGCCGTCCGAATGGGCGACAAGCCCCGGTTCGTCCGGTATGATTATTCCGGCGAGAATTAATTTCTTGCCGCCGCCGAAGCGGTGGACGTCGTAGCCGTGCCCGATCCTGATGTCAAATCCCACTTTTTTCCTCAAGAAAGCAGATTGCTTTCGCTATCCTCACATCGTTCGCGTCGGTGAGCTTAATGTTTAAATCCGACGTTTCCACATAGCTGACCTCAAACCCGGCGTGCTCGATAATCGACGTTTCATCGGTGGATGTAACGTTGTCTTTCAGCGCCTTCGCGCGGGCGGCGAGGTATATGTCGCGCCGGAACACCTGCGGCGTCCGGACGGCGATAAGGTTTTCGCGCTTGGGCGTGTAAGCGCATTTTTCTTCTTCGCTTATATATTTTATGGTGTCGGTCACCTTCGAGCAAGCGGATGCCGCGCCCGTCTTTATCGCTTCGGCTATCAATTTTTCGATCTCGTCAGGTGTGACGAAAGGGCGGGCGCAGTCGTGGACGCAGATAATGTCGGCGTGTTTGAGAACATCCGCGCCGTTCGAAACCGAATCGGATCTTGTCCTGCCGCCGACGGTGTAAGCGATAGGTTTTTTTGTTTTAATAAGTTTTTCATACGGCGATGAATCTTTGCAAACGACAACCAATTCGTCCACCGAAGGGCAAGAAGAAAACGCCGCGACGACGCGCTCTATCACGGTTATTCCGCCGAGGGTTATCAGGGGTTTTTCGATTCCCCCCATCCGCGTCCCGCTCCCCGCGGCGACTATGACAGCGCCCACATAAGGTTTATGCACCATATTTCAATTAATCCTTATAATTATATCCTAATTCAAAAGCCTTGCTGTTTTGTTTGGCAAGCTCAGGTTTGGATTTCGGCGATGAAGCTTTCAAACATTCGGCGAAATATTCTCCCGTGAATAGCCCTAAGGTTTTGACCATACAACCGAGCATCACGACGTTCGCCAGTTTTGGGAAATCGTTTTGGTCGGCAATTTCCGAGCAGGGTATGTAAACGGCGGTGATATCGTCCCTATGGCATTTTTCATTGATAAGCGAGGAATCGATGAAAGCATAACCGCCCGGTTTGACCTTGTTTATAAATTTATCGTAAGAAGGCTTGTTGAACGCCACGAGTATGTCGGGATTGGTCACCAGCGGAGATCCGATAGGCTCGTTTTCTATATTGACGGAGCAGTTGCAGGTGCCTCCGCGCATTTCGGGTCCGTAAGAGGGCAGCCACGAAACCTGCTTGCCCAGTTCCATCCCTGCAAGCGCAAGCTGTTTTCCGGCGAACAATATGCCTTGTCCGCCGAAACCTGCCAAAAGTATAGCGGGCATATTATTTTACCTCCTTGGTTATATCTTTGTAAACGCCGAGGGGATAATGGGCGGTCATATCCGTCCTGACCCATTCGAGCGCTTCTTCGGGCGACATCCCCCAGTTGGTGGGACAGGTGGATAGGACTTCCACGACAGACAGTCCGATGTTTTTCTGTTGAGTTTCAAAAGCTTTTTTTATGGCTTTTTTTGCGCTGATTACGTTCTTCACGCTGTCGAGGGCGACCCTCTCAGCGTAGGCGACGCCGTCGAGGGTGGAAAGCATTTCACACATTCTGATGGGATTGCCTTGTATGCGCTTGTCGCGCCCGTAGGGGGAGGTGGTGGTGACCTGCCCGAGCAGGGTGGTCGGTGCCATCTGCCCGCCGGTCATGCCGTATATCGCGTTGTTGATGAAAATAATCGTAATATTTTCGCCTCTGGTACCGACATGCACAGCTTCCGCGGTGCCTATTGCGGCAAGGTCGCCGTCTCCTTGGTAGGTAAATACGACCTTATCGGGGTTGGCGCGTTTGACGCCGGTGGCGACTGCGGGCGCTCTGCCGTGGGGTGCTTGGATCATGTCGCAGTTGAAATAATTATACGCGAAAACCGCGCAGCCGACCGGGGCGATCCCGACGGTCTGACCCTCGACGCCCAATTCGTCGATAACCTCCGCCA
>CAYOGQ010000036.1:0-2560 GCA_964403645.1 uncultured Ruminococcus sp. | reverse complement strand
AGGCGGTGAGCTATGCCGTGGGTGCAGCCGGGGCAATAGTGGAACGGCGTGTCGGTGAGCGATTTGGGTTTTTGGAAAACTGTCATTTGCTTGCCTCCTTATCGAGACATATTAATTCGTTTTTGATTTCGTCCACGGTGGGTATCATGCCGCCCGTCCTGCCGTAATGGGTGACGGGTACAACGCAATCGATTGCGACCTTGACGTCGTTCACCATCTGTCCCATGTTCATTTCGACCGAAACAAACCTTTTAACGGTACCGTTTAAGGCGAGCGCTTTAAGCCTTTCGGCGGGGAAGGGAAACAGCGAAACGCAGCGGAAAAGCCCCGCTTTGACGCCCCGTTCTCTTGCGGCCCTGACCGCGGATTTTGCGATACGCGCGGTTATGCCGTAGGCGACGACTATAATTTCGGCGTCGCTTGTCAGGTATTCGTCGAATATTACCTCGTTTTTTTCAATTTCCTTATATTTTTCAAAACGTTTGACGACAATGTTTTCCAGTACGTCCGGTTCGATATAAAGGCTATTTATGACGTTGTGGGGACGCTTATTGTCGTGACCGTCGCACGCCCAGGTTTTTTCGGGGAGCTTACGCGATTGTCTTTCTTCAAAATCCACCGGTTCCATCATCTGACCGAGCGCGCCGTCGGCGAGTATCATCGCGGGCATACGGTATTGGTCGGCGAGATCGAACGCCAAACCGGTGAGCGACGCCATTTCCTGGACGGAAGCGGGGGCGAGCACGATAAGGCGCAGGTCGCCGTGACCGGGCGCTTTGGTAGCCTGATAATAATCAGACTGCGCGGGCTGTATGCCGCCCAGTCCGGGTCCGCCGCGCTGCACGTTGACTATTACGCAGGGGAGGTCGGAACCCGCTATGTAGGATATGCCCTCGCTCTTTAAGGAAATCCCCGGCGACGACGAAGAGGTTATCGCCCGCGCGCCGGAAGCGGCGGCGCCAAGCACCATGTTGATTGCCGCAACCTCGCTTTCGGCTTGCAGCGAAAGCCCCCCGCGCTTGGGCATCTGTTTCGCCATGTATTCGGAAAGTTCGGTTTGAGGTGTTATGGGATACCCGAAGAACAGCTTGCAGCCGGCGCGTATCGCCGCTTCCGCTATCGCCTCGTTGCCCTTCATTAACATTTTTGACATTTGAGTATATCGTTCCTTTCAATCGTTCGCATTTTACGGTTTTATACGCCCTTTTCCACGGTTATGACAATGTCGGGACACATGGTCGCGCACATCGCGCAGCCTTTGCATTTTTCCATCAGGACGACCGTCGCCGGGTGATAACCTTTCGTGTTTATCTCGTCCTTATTCAGGAAGATAATTTTAGCGGGGCAGGCGTCCACGCACAGCCCGCAGCCTTTACAGAGGTTTTTATTGAATGTCACTCTGTTCATTTTAATGGGTGTTCCTTTCTGTGTTAAAATAGTTTTTTCGTTATGTCTTCTATGATCACCGCGCCGTCCGGAGCGTTTTGCCTGAAAGCAGTGGTCATTAAAAGGGGCGTCCCCGTGAGCGACGCGAATTCCTCCGCGTGCGAAACCGACGAGGCGACTTGCGTTATAGTGGTTTCGGCGCCCAAATTGGAATTGTTTATAATGCCGCCAAACTTCAGGCCCGACGACGCTTCTATCGTTTTATACGACATATAAGAGGTTTCGGCGTCGATGTTTTCCGGGCGGAACATGTTGTAAACATAATACATATCGTATCCGGCGGCGATAAACTTGTTTTTAAAAACCCCAAGCACCGCAGCGCCTTCGCCGTCTCCGCCCACGTCGGCGACGGAATAATTATCCTCGTCAAAAAGCATGGATACGGCGGGCGGGAGCGAGGGTATGTCCACGTTGGTATTGGCGTAAGGGGGGATAAGCGCGGTCACCCCGAGCGAGCGCAGCAACTCGGCGTTGTCGGCGGTGCGAAAATAGGGATTGACGATGTCGAAGTCGGCGATACACATTCTCAGCCCGTTCATCGCTCCGGCTATGGCAAGATTGACCGCGATATTTGTCTTACCCGTTCCGAAATGCCCGCAGATTATGACGGCTTTATGCTTAAACAGCCTTAACAGATCATCACCCCCTTATGATATCCCCCGGCTTTGCGCCGGGCAGTTTTATGTAAAACTCCATCCCGGGATGGGGAGCGGATTCGATTTCATTCATGTCGGAGTCATATAACGCCCCGACGGTTATAACCGTGCCAGTTTTACCGGGCGTCAAAAGCTCCGCTTTGCAACCGGCGACCATTTTGTTTTTCTGAATACATTTTGCCAAACCCGTATTGTCGTCGTATGCGTCGATATAACAATAAAACGGTTTTTCGCAGATATAGCCCGGATATGAGACCGTATCGGCGAACTCGCCCGGATAATCATAATAAAAGCCGGTGTGGTATTCGCGGTGGCTCACACCTTCGACCTCGGTCAAATATTCGCGGTTAAAAGGTTTGCCCGCCGCCAAATCGCCGAGCGCCATCCGGTAAGCGTTGGTCACGCAGGCGGCGTAATACGCCGATTTCATTCTGCCTTCGATTTTTAGGCTGTCGATT
>CAYOGQ010000035.1:0-17677 GCA_964403645.1 uncultured Ruminococcus sp. | reverse complement strand
CCGAAACCGCCGCTTTCGCCGGTACCTTATAGCCGGAGCCGTGAGGGTAGACGAAGCCCAGCGCGTCCGCGAAAACCGCGTCGGGGATATACTCGTTCATTTCTGTATCCCCCGTCCGTACGGCGGACATATGGGTTGTCGCTTCATGCCGCAGGGTGAAGCACAAGTCCGGGCACGAGCGCAGCACGGGGTAGATCCAATCCATATAACTGCCGCAATCGAAGAAATCCGCTCCCTCCGCGCCGTAGTCGTCGCCGGTGTTTTTTATTATTCCGGTGACGAACAGCCTTTCCCGCGCGCGCGTCAGCGCGACATACAGGCAGCGCAGCTCCTCACGGTACAGAGCCTTCTTTTCTTCGTATGAGGCTGCCGTTTTGACGAGCGGCACATACTCGGTCAGCCCCCCGTTCCCGCGAAGGTTATAGAAAGCGAAGCCGTCGTCGCGGACGATATAACCGGCTGATAGATCGGTGACGTTGAATTTTTTGCCCAGCGAGGATACGAAGCAGACGGGGAATTCCATCCCCTTGGATTTATGTACCGACATTATCCGCACACGGTTCTTATCGCCGCCGTCCGACGCCATATCCGTCCCGTAGGAGTCGGCGATATCCCTGATATAGCTCAAAAAGCTCGAAAGCCCTTTGAATGAGGTGCGCTCGAAATCGAGGGCGTATTGGTACAGGGTTTGGAGGCTCTGTTTACTCCGCTTGCCGTTTTCACCCGCGGCGCACAGAGAGACGAGCGAGGTTTTCATATACATGCCCCAGATAAGCCGACTGCTCGGGCTTTCCGTGCCGGGACGGCGCAGGTTTTCAAGGTCCGCAAGGAAATCAAAGCATTTTTTCAAAACGGAGATATCGGGTCTTTCCCCCGTTTTCGCCCTGCCGAGCGCAAATGTGCGACGAGTGCGCTTGACGCCGCGGAAATCACGGCTTGACTTATACTTTTTACCCGCATCTTTATGTCTTTTGTAGTCGGCGGCGCATAACATCAGGCAATCGTACAGCGGTCCGCGTTCGCAGCGGCGCCTTATCGCATACAGGTCGTCCGCGGTGAAGCAAAACACGGGGCTACGCAGGGCGGCGGCGAGCGCAATGTCGTCGAGGGGGTTGTCCATGACGCGAAGTATGGAGAGCGCGAGCAGCACCTCCGGTTCGAGCAGAAAATCCGTACTTTTTTCCACCGAATAAGGTATGCCGCGCGCGGTGAACGCCCGCTCGTATTCCGTTCCGCTGGTAGTCACGGAGCGCAGGATCAGGGCGATATCGCCGTATTCGTATTTTTTGTCCCCGTCGGGACGGTCCCCCATTACAAGGTTCCAAATCGTGTCGGCTACATATTCCGCTTCGTCCGCTTTGGGGTCATCGCCCTGACCGAACACGTTCACGCACACGGGGCAGGGTTTTTCAACAGGCTTATCGCCGCCGGGATAAACGAGCCTTTCGTCTTTATAGGAAGCGTTCATGTTCTCCTCGGTATAAAGCGAGTCGAACAGGATGTTCACGAAATCGAGTATGGGCTTGGTACTGCGGTGGTTTTCGGCGAGGAAAAGTTTTTCCTCCCCGCCGGGAATACCGTCTGCCGGAAAAGCATTTAAATATCCGAGAAAAATTTCGGCGGAAGCGTTGCGGAAACGGTAGATCGACTGCTTGACGTCGCCGACCATAAAACGGTTGCCGCGTTTGGAAAGCAGGCTGAAAATCATATCCTGCAAGGGGTTGACGTCCTGATATTCGTCGATATAAATTTCGGCGAGGCTCTGCCGCAGTTCGCCGCACATCGAAGTCCTGACGACGCCGCCGGGTGTGCGCTCCCCCAAAAGCTCCAGCGTGAACTGCTCGAGGTCGGAAAAGTCGAATATGCCGCGCGCTTTTTTCAATTTGGCGTACTCGTTATCAAGGTTTATGATAAAACCGTTCATAAGATTGTTCAAAGCTAAAACGCGCTTGTAATCGTCAATCGCTCCGTCTTCGCCGTTAATAAACCAGCTTTTAAATTTTTTTAACCCGTCGGTCACGGTATTTTTGACCCTTTTATACGCTGCGGCGGTTTCTTCCGGCAGCCCCGCGGTGTAGGAGCGCGGGTTTATAAAAGCGTCGAGACAATTTTTAATATCGTCGAAGCCCGAAACGTCCTTTTTTACAACAGCTTCCAAACCGCATAGGTAGTCGCACAGATAATCGAGAGGTTTGAGGTGACTTTCCTTATACGCAACGGCGGTCACGAGTTCGTAAAGATAATTCGCCGCGGTATGGAACGCAAAAACCCCCTCCCGCAGTCGCGCCATAAGCGCCGCTCCCGTTTCGGTGGCGAAAAACCCGGATTTTTCGGCGAGATTCACCTGCGCCGCTTCATTTTTTGCGGCGTCGCTTATAAAGCACTTCCAGAACGGAAAGGCGCGGTATTTTTTATACACGTCCGTGACGGTTTTTTTAAACTTATTGAGATTTTTTTCACCCGCGAACGCGTCGCAGAGGGACAGGAAATTAACGTCGCCGTCCTCAAAACCCCTGTCTATCAGGTCTTCCAGGCAGTTATCGAGCATTATGCCGCTTTCGGCTTCGTCCGCCACGCGCATGGAGGGCGGGAGCGACAGACGCGCGAAGTTATTTTTTATAAGATCAAGGCAGAAAGAGTGTATGGTGGAAATTTTAGCGGAGGGTATGCCGTACAGCGTATGTATCAGCCGCCGGTCGGAGGGATTTTCGGCGGACGCCGCCAGCAGCGCGTCGTACAGCTTGTCTTTCAACGAAGCCGCCGCCGCTTTGGTGAAAGTGACTACGAGGATGTCGTTGATATCCGTGCCGCTCTTTACGCTTTCAATTATCCGCCGCGTCAGCACGGTGGTTTTTCCGCTCCCCGCGCCCGCGGAAACCAACAGAGTCCTGTCGCGGGTTTTGATCGCTCTCTTCTGCGAATCGGTGAAGTTTATCTCATTCGCCATCGACGTCACCCCCTTTGACGTTGAAAAAGCCGCGGCGTCTCACTACAGAGCGGTCTGTCGAAAGCCGGCATACCTCTTTCATCCCGCAATAGCGGCAGGCGTCGTAATTTTCGTCAAGTTTAAGCGGCGAGACGTCCATCACCCCGCCGGCTATCATCGCGGCGATCTTCTTTATGTAATTTTCGGTCTTTTCTTTTAACAACCCGAATTCTTCCAGTCCGACCAGCGACCTTGACGCGCCCAAAGAGCCGTCTTTGTTTACGGTGACGGGTAAAAACCGCTTCACCGTCCCCGCTTCCATGGCTTCGACGACTTCCCTGTCGCAGAGTATAAGCCCGCTGCGCCTGAACGCCTTGTCGGTGATCGGGGTCAAATCTTCATCCGTGCACAGTTCGTCGCGGCGGCTTTCCAGTTTAGCGGGCAGGTAGTTCACCCCCGCCGGGACCGCGTCTTTTATTCCGGAACAATAAGCGAAAAGGTAGAGGAACATCTGAAGGTCCAGCCCGTTTTCGAGCGCCCTGCGGTCGAAAACCTTGCCGCCCGTTTTGTAATCGACCACCCGGACATAGGTTTTTCCCGCTTTCTTAAAGGTATCAATTCGGTCAATTTTGCCGCTTAAGTTAATTTTCAGTCCGTTTTCGGCGGTGTATTCGACATATCCGCCGTTTGGCCTGACTTCGAAGCCTTCCGGGACGAACAGCCCCGACGCCAGTTCTTCGCAGATGTTTTTAAGCAATAATTTTAAAGTGGTTTTCAGCCTTGTAAAAATATAGCGGAACCTCTGCGACCTGCCGCCAAAGTCCCCGCAAACGGAACGGATATAGTTTTCGGTGAGTTCCTCGACGCTCTCGGCGATTTCTTTTTCGGACGGCATGGAAAAAACCTCGCCATTCACGCGGGAGGATAAAAAAATTTCCAACACTTTATGCACGAAAGTGCCTATTTCGGCTTGGGCGAAGTCGGCCTTTTTATTTTCGGCGAGGTTTAACACATAGCGCCCGAAATAGGAAAAACCGCAATAGGTATATTTTTCAAGCCCGGTGGGCGAAAGGGAGACAAAGCTGCGGTTTTTGTTGTTTATGAGCGCGCTTTTGTCCGACAAAGGATGCGTATTTATCGTTTCGCCGTCGTCAAGCCCCTTTTCGCGAAGCAGCATCTTTGCCGCTTCTCCCGCGTAACGGGCGTTTTCTCTTGCGGAAGCGGGGGAAAATACGGTTTTTTCTACGTTTTCGCCGAGTTTCGACATCAAAGCGCCGGGAAAAAGCCCCGTTAAACGCAACGCGCCGATCGACGGCCTGCCGCTTTCGCCTTCGGTGTATATGCAAAAAAGCTTTTCGGAAGGCGTCGCTACGGCGGTATAAAAGAACAGCCTTTCGTTGTCGAGCTGCTTTTCAAAGCCGTCTTCCAAACAGATGCCGTGTCTTTCCAGTTCGGAAAGCTCCCGGGCGTCAAAGATACCGTCGGTCGAAGGATTGGCGGGGAACACCCCGTCGTTCACGCCGAGGAGTATCACCGCTCTCTGCCCGTCGCCGCGAAACAACGCGGCGTTGCCTATGACCACCGAATCGCAGGAAACCGGCACGCTTCCCACCGAATAGGATGAGAGCAAAAGCTCAAGCCGCTTTAACAGTCCAATCGGTTCCAGTTTTTCGTCGCCGCATACGAGGAAAAGCTGGTCGAGCGATGAAATTATTACGTCCCACAATTCGGCGAGTTTTTGCGCCGCGGCTTCGTCGCCGGATTCCCTTAGCTTTTTGGCTTTTTGCCTGACGCTTTCGGAAGCGTCCACGTTTTCGAGCAGCTTGTACAGCGCTTTCGCCGCCGTACCGCCTGTAAGCTCCGAATTCAACTCGCTCGCCAGCTCCCCGATAAGCTGCGAAACCTCCGCTCTCGCGGCGTTGACTTCCTTTAAAACGGCCGATTCATAATCGCTCATGACTTCGCGGTAGCCGCCGGGATTCATCAGCCAGTCGGATTCCGAAACCCACGCTTTGCCCCTTATTCTCCAGGTTTCGGCGTAGCGGACGAGCAGATTTGCCCGTTTTGTTCCGATCGGCAAAAAGCCGCTCTTGATAAATTTCAGAATTACAGGCAGGCTGTAATTCGAAGCGACCGCTTCCACGGCGGAAAGCAAAAACACGGTCAAAGGCTTGGTCATCAGACTGTCCTTGACCGAAAAAAAGCAGGGTATGCCGTGCTTTTCGAGCACGGCGTCGATTATCCCCGCGTAGCTTTCCGGGGAACGGAGGATAACGGCGATATCCCGATAACGGAAGCCTTGGCGTATCAGCCCCGCAACGACCGAGGAAACCGCTTCGGTTTCCTCGAAACGGTTTGCGCAGCTTATGAATTCCACTGCGGCTTCGCCGTAAAACGGCGGCGCGGTGTTATTCCATAGGTTGGCTTCCGCGTAAGCGAGGCTGTGATTTTTTTTTCTTTTATTGCCGTCGAGGAAAATATCTTTTGTTATCTTGCGTCTGCCGACGCGGTTGTAAGCCGCGGCGGGCGTGGCGAAGGTCAGGGTCTCATCCTCCGGATCAAGGCAGAAGGTTATGTATATATCCTCGCATTGCGAGGCGATTTCGTCCATAACCCTGTGCTGCTGTTCGGTGAAAGAATAGAACGAATCGACGAACACCGTCTTGCCCCTGAAAAAGTCCATGGTTTTCAGGTTTTCTGCGTATATGCCGAGCATATCGCGCTCGTCCGTTTTATCTTTGCCGAAAAACGAGTCATATTCGGCGAGTATGGTGTGAACATCCCGCGCCTTTACTGCCATGCCGCCCCCGCCTTCTATGTTCCCGAACAACGCGTGGCTTATATTGTTTTCTTTTAGGGCGCGAGAAGTGTCGAGCATTTTGTTCACAAATGCGTTTTCGCCGCTCACGGCCGCGAATTCGCTTAATTTTTCCCTGACGTTGCGAAGCGCGCGCGCCATCAGCAGCGCCCTGCCGCCGTCGTCGACGGCCGTTGACGCGAGATTGCCGTATTCGCGGTAGGTGCGGTTGGGCAGGCGATCGAAGGTGAGCACCTCGATATACAGATTGGCCCGGCTGCCGAAACGCGTGAAAACGTCCTTTTCGTACTCCATAGACTGCTGGACGGGGACGATCACCACGCAGGGCGCGCCTTCAAGGCATTTTTCGCCGAGCAGGCTTTTTATATATTCGGTTTTTCCGCTCCCTGCCCTTCCTGCGATACGATAAAGCATGGTATCCCTCCCGCCGGCAGAATTTTTTATATGATTTCAACCGAACCATTCCAATATTTTAAGCTTGAATTTAAACTTGACACTGTCCGATTTAAAGGACTTGGCGGTTTTCCCGACGGACTTGATTATCACCGCCGACGAGCCTAAGCAAAGCGGCGGAAACAGCACGCACCACCAGTTTTGCCCTTCGCCCTCTCCGAGCACCACGCGCAGCGAAAGGTATCTCCCCGCCGGGAAGGTAACTCCGTCGTATTCGCGGGTGGGGTAGTCCTCCTCGCCGAATATCACCCTCACGCCGTAGCTCAAACCGTTTTCACCAAGCACTCTTTCGGCGATTGCCGCCAGCCGGGTGTCCGACGAACGGGCTATCGTCGCGGCTTCCTCCATGTTTTTACCGTCGAATATGGATTGTGCTTCCGCGAGTATCGCATCGCGCACCCGGTATTTTACGCTCTGGTCGGTATCGCTGTCCGAATTTGCTATAACGTGCAGCCGTATAACGCCTTCGTAGATTTTTCCTTCCCGTATCGGGAGGAAAGCGGACGAAGCGAGGGTTACGAGCACGCTCGCCATAAGGCACAACGCGAACAGTTTTGTCCTTTTTGCGATAAATTTTTCCGTTGACTTTAACTTCATTGTCTTTTCACCTCAAATCCATTATTGACGGCGAAAAGATTTTACATACAACTATAACATAAATTTCATTTATTGTAAAGAAAAATGAAAACAAGCCGGGCTTGTTTTATGATTTTTATTATTGTGTTCATCGGGATAGACCCCATCAGTTCAAGCCTTGCGGGGGGCGGTTTGAACAGCTTCCCCGAGGGGGAAGCTCAAGAGGAATTTTATTTTACATTTTACTTTAACTCGTACGGTTTATAGGAGTCACCGCTTTGGCGAAAGCGTGCTTGCCGATCGTGTCAGCCGCGGTTTGGGCCGCATCAAATGATTCAAAAACCCCGAAAACGCCGGTGCCGCTCCCCGTGAGCGACACTCCGAGCGCACCGTTTTTATATAACTCCCCTTCCAAAAAGGATACAGAGGGGAAGATTTTGCGGCAAATGGGCATAAAATCATTATGTAAACTTGCGACCACACCGCGTATATCGCCGGACGAAAGCGCTTCCAGCATTTTTATACTGTCTGTAACCGAGATATTATGTTTATCTATTTCCCCGAACATCCTCGCCGTGGAAGCCCCTTTGCCGGAAGCGCACACGCAATAAGCCGCGTTTTCCGTGGTTTTGACCGGCGTCATAATTTCCCCGATCCCTTTGCAATGGCAGGTGCCGCCCTCTATAAGGAATGGTACGTCCGCGCCGAGCGGCAGAGCGATTTCGCGCAGCGTATCGCCCGAAAGCCCCGTTTTGTAAAGCTTGTTCAGGCATCGCAGCACCGCCGCCGCGTCGGCGCTGCCGCCGCCGAACCCCCCGCGAACGGGAATGGTTTTATTGATAACGATACGCGCTCCGCCGCTGAGTTTTAAAGCGGCAAAAAACGCCGCCGCCGCTTTGTGGGCGATATTTTTACTTCCGGGGATAAAAACGCGGTCGCAACCGACGGTTATTACGCCTTGCTCCGCCGTTCCGACGGTAACGGTGTCATACAGCGAGACGGTCTGCATCACCGTGTCAAGCGTATGATAGCCGTCGTCCCTTTTGCCGGTGATATTCAATGTGAGGTTGATTTTTGCGTACGCTTTTTCGGTTATCATATTTTATGAAAAATGGGTTTTCTTTTGTTGAAAGTGACGATGCTGTCGAAGCCCAGCGATTTAATAAGCCCGCAGACCGGCGCTATGTCGGCGGCGAGGTCGCCGGGATAATGCGCGTCGGAGCCTATTGTTATCATTTCCCCGCCCAGTTCGCGGTAAAAGGATATGAGGTCGGTGTGCGGGAAGGTGACGCCCGCGTCCTGCCGCAGCCCGGAGGTGTTGACCTCCAGCGCTATGCCTTTTTTAATGATCCTTTTCAATACCGGTTCGAAATATTCCCGTCCTTTACCGAATATGTCGGCTATGCCCTCCCTGCCGTTGCGCTTAAAATAACGGTAAGGGTAGGTTATGTGGGCGAGGGTGTCGAATTTGCCCCAAGCGGCAAGCTCGGAAAGCTCGGCGAGGTATGATTCCCACGCTTTAAACAAAGTCGCGTCGGACACGGCGGCGTATTCCATGTCCGAAAAATCGGGGAACCCCCTGACGGCGTGCACCGAACCGATGATGAAATCGTATTCGTACTCCGCAAGGATTTTTTCGGTTTTGGCAAGGTCGTGGCACGCCTGCCCCAGTTCGACGCCGTATATCACCTCGAGAATTCCTTTATACTTCTCTTTCGCTGCGGCGACATCGCGCCGTATGCCGTCGTTTTCGAGCGGCGGGAAGATATTGCCCATGGTCTGGTGGATTTCGAGGTGGTCGGTCACGGCGATCGATTCCAATCCCAGTTCGACAGCTTTACGGCATAACGCGTCGATCGACGCGCCGCGCTCCGGGTCCACATCCCCCGAATACAGGGAATGGCAATGTGTTTCGTGCATACTCTTTCATACTCTCCTGTTAAAATAAAGTCAACTGGCTGGTTTCGGGCAGACCGCTTATGCAGCCGCTTTCTCTCAGCGATTCCACCAGCGACTTGGAAATGCCGGAATGGTTTTTAAGCTCCTCGACGGTGGAGACGCCCGATTTCACGGCGTTGCGGATGTTTTGCGCCGCGGTCGCGCCCAAGCCGTTCAAAGCGATGAACGGCAGCCTGATCTTCCCGTTTTCCGGGATAAAGTCGGTCGCGTCGGACTTGAAAATGTCTATGGGCAGAAAAGATATCCCCCGCGCGTACATTTCGCCGACGATTTGCAAGCAGGTGTAGATATCGTCGTCCTTTTGGGTGGTGTTTTCCCGCTTTTTCATTTCCTCCATGTATTTTTTTATCTCCCTCGCCGGCTTCATCACCAGATTGTAATCGAAGCCGTCGGGGCGGACCGTGAAATAGGTGGCGTAGAATTCCACGGGATAATACACCTTAAACCACGCTAATCTCAGCGCCGAAATGACGTAAGCCGCCGCGTGCGCCTTGGGGAACATATATTTTATCTTGCGGCAGGAGGCTATGTACCATTCGGGGACGTCGTGGGCGAGCATTTCCGCTTCAAAATTATCGCTCACGCCCCTGCCTTTTCGCACCGATTCCATAATTTTGAACGCGGACGACGATTCCAACCCTTTTTGTAAAAGATACAGCATGATCGAGTCGCGCGTGCCTATGATGGTATCGATGGTGCAGGTGCCGTCCTTTATCAGCTCCTCACCGTTGCCCAGCCAGATACCCGTGCCGTGGGAAAGCCCGGATATCTGTAATAAATCCGAAAAATTTTTGGGCTTCGCCGCGACCATCATGCCCCTGACATACAGAGTCCCCATTTCGGGGATGGCGAGCGTTCCGGTATCATAGTCTTCCGGCAAAAGCCCCAGCGCGGCGGGTGAAGTGAACAGCGACATGACCTTTTTGTCGTTCATCGGCACGGTTCTGACGTCGATGCCCGTGTAGTCGCCGAGGACCTTGTACATCGTCGGCACGTCATGACCCAGCATATCGAGCTTTAATATAGTTTCGTGCAGGTATTCAAACGCGAAATGGGTGGTGACCACGTCGCTCGATTCCTTGTCAGCGGGGTGTTGCACGGGGGTGAAGTCGTAGACTTCGTATTGTTTGGGGATAACGATTATCCCTCCGGGGTGCTGCCCGGTGGTGCGTTTGACCCCGACGCAGCCGACGGTCAGACGGTTGATTTCCGCCTTGGAAAGCAATATGCCCTTGTCGTCAAGATATTTTTTGACATAACCGTAGGCGGTTTTGGAAGCGACGGTGCCCACCGTGCCCGCCCGGAAGATATTTTCCTTGCCGAACAGCGTTTCGGTGTATTTATGCGCTTCGGACTGCACGACGCCCGAAAAGTTCAGGTCTATGTCCGGGTCCTTATCGCCCTCGAAGCCGAGGAAGGTCTCGAACGGTATGTCGTGCCCGTCGCTGCCCATCGCGCTCCCGCAGACGGGGCAATCTTTGTCGGGCAGGTCGAAGCCGCTGCCGACGCTGCCGTCGGTGATAAATTCGCTGTGACGGCATTTCGGGCAGAGGTAATGGGGCGGGAGCGGGTTCACCTCCGAAATATCGGCAAGTGTGGCAATAAGCGAGGAGCCGACCGAACCGCGCGAACCCACGAGGTAGCCCCGGCTTTCTGAATTCTGCACCAGTTTTCGTGCGATGATATACAATACGGCAAAGCCGTGTTTTATTATGGCGGAAAGCTCCCGCTCCATGCGCAATTCCACTATCTCCGGCAGGGGGTCGCCGTACAGGCGACTCGCCTTTTCCCGGCAGCAGGAAACCAGCTCTTCCTCCGCGCCCTCGATTTTCGGCGGGTATTTGCCCTCCGGTATGGGTTTTATCCCCGGTTCGACCATGCCGGCGATTTTGCGGGTGTTGGTGACTACCACCTCATACGCCCTGCCGCCGAGATAAGCGAATTCCCGTAACATTTCAGCGGTGGTTTTTAAGTACATATCGGTTTGTCTGAAAGCGTCGGAATATTTTTGCCCGTATTTGAGTATCTGACGGTAAATCTCGTCGTCTTTGGTCAGAAAATGGACGTCGCCAGTGGCGACGCAGGGCTTTTTTTGCTTGTCGGCGATTTCGAGAATACGCCGGTTGATGCGTTCCAGCTCCGATTCTCCGCCGAGCTTGCCCTCGTCTATAAGAAAGCCGTTGTTGCTCTTCGGCATGATTTCAAAATAGTCGTAAAAATCCGCCGCTTTTAATTGATCGGCGTAGGTTCGGTTTTCCAATACCGACTGGTAAATTTCGCCCGATTCGCAGGCGGAACCGATAATCAGCCCCTCGCGGTAAGCGCTGAGTATGGTCTTGGGTATGCGGGGGTAGCGGTAAAAATAGTTGAGATATGAAAAAGAGATGAGCTTGTACAGGTTCTTCATGCCCGTGCGGTTTTTTACGAGTATGGTGACGTGATAAGGGCGGAGCTTTCGCGGGTCGGCCTTTAACGACATTTCGTTCATCATCCCGCCAACGGTCGTCACGCCGTCGGGCTCCATTTGCTTTATCATGAGGGCGAAGATTTCCGAAAGCATTTTACTGTCGTCGGAGGCGCGGTGGTGGTTGAACTCGCCCAGACCGTAATGCTTTCTCACCGCTTCGAGGTTGTGCTTGGCGAGGTTTGGGTTGAGGTACCGCGAAAGCGAAACCGTATCGAGATAGGGATTATTAAAATTTAACCTGTTGTCGGACGCCACTTTGCGTATAAAGCTGATATCGAAATTGGCGTTGTGCGCCACGAGCATGGTGTCCCCGGCAAATCGCAGGAAAGCTTTGACCGCTTCTTTCTGAGAAGGCGCGCCTTTCAGCATTTCATCGGTTATCCCGGTCAGCTCCGTGATGTTCGGCGGTATGGGCATACCCGGGTCAACGAAGGTCTGAAACACGTCGAGCACCTCGCCGCCCCTGTACTTTACCGCTCCTATCTCGGTTATACCGCAGGAATAGGGCGAAAGCCCGGTGGTTTCTATGTCAAAAACTGTGAAGGTCCCCTCCGAAAACGAATAATCCTGTTCCGGCGTGTAATCGAAAACCGCTCTCGCCGTGTCGTCGACAAGGTAACCCTCCATGCCGTAAATGGGTTTGACCGAGGGGCGCTTTTCCGCCGCGAGCATGATTTCGGGAAACGCCTGCGCGTTGCCGTGGTCGGTCACCGCTATGGCGGGCATACCCCAGCTTTCGGCGATACGGACGACATCCGCAGGGTTGCAAAGGGCGTCGTTTGCCGAAAGAGTGGTGTGCAGGTGCAGTTCGACGCGGGTCTCTTCCGCGTCGTCCTTGGGCAGCACTTCTTTTATTTTATATATCGCCGAAGCCCTGACCTTGACCTCACCGTCAAAGTCGTCGGTTGCCGCCGTGCCGCAGACGAGAAGCGCCTCGCCCGCCCCGGGCGGCGAAAAAGCGTACTCCTTGCCCGCCGTAAGGCGCACCGTCATGGAGGAATCGAGATCGGTAACGCCCAACGTGCAGTTGACCTTCGTTCCGTCGCGGCTTTCTTTTTCTTCCGACTGGAAAACCCGGCAGCAAAAAGCGCTGCGTTTTTTAAGGGCGAGATCCCTTATGGGAACGAGGGTAACATCGCTTTCGTACCCGTAAATGAGCTCTCTTTGCGATATATCGAAAGTCAACCTGCCGCTTTTTATAATTCCTTCTTCAATTTTAGCAAAAACCTCCCCCTCCACGGGGGCGTAGGAGCGGTTGTCGCAGCCGGGTTGCGTTTCCTTTTTGTCGGTTTTATATTTGTCGGAGAGGGATTTTTCGTAATCCCGCTGCGAATCCTCTTTCAGCTTTTCGTCCGCTTCCGAAACGCGGTCGAGCTTCGCTTCGCCTATAAATTCCACTTTTATCGCCGCGCCGAACCGCGCCCGGACGGCATCTTCGAAATATATGTTTATATTGTTGTTAAGCAGTCCCGCGGCAAGCCCTTCTCTTAGGGTTATTTTAAGGGTTTCCCCGTCGAATTCGCAGGAATATTCGCCCAAAAAACCCTTGGCGTAGCCTTCTCCGTGATACAGTTCCAATAAATCCACCAGTTCGCTCACATAGCTTTCGCAAAAAGCGCAGTTTTCAAACACCGGTAAAAAACGGAATTCTTCAAGGCTGTAGGTTTCTTGTATGCCCTTTTCAAGCTCGTACAGTTTTTTCTGTTCCACGGGGCGACAAAAAACGCCGTCGCAAAAAACCGCTCGGTTGTCCCTGTCGATTTTCAGGGAAAACGATTTCAGGTCCCTCAATACGGCGTTATCCGACTCGGTCGGTATGTAGCGACTAAATTTGGCTAAAAACTTGATTGCGTCATTCATTACGATATTTTTCCTGTTTGTTTTGTGCGTTGCTTCGCCGGCGTTATGCGCCGGTGTTGCAAAGGTCTTTAACTTCTTTTATAAGAACGGTTATAATTTCGCTTTCCGGGATTTTTCTTTGCGGCGCGCCTTTATAAAATAAAAGCGCCTCCCCGCCCCCGCCGGCGACGCCTACGTCGGCTTCCGCCGCTTCGCCGGGGCCGTTGACAATGCAGCCCATAAGGGCGACTTTAACGGTTTTTGACGGCTTAATCTTTTTAAATTCTTTTTCCAGCCGCTTCGCGATGGGTATTAAATCTATTTTGGTCCTGCCGCAGGTGGGACAGGCGATAAGCTCTATGTGCGGCTTTTGGCCGAGCGAATACAGGATTTGGTTTGCCGCTTCGATTTCTTTTACGATATCGTCGGTGAGCGAAACGCGGACGGTGTCCCCTATGCCGTCGGTGAGGAGCGCTCCGATCCCCACCGCCGATTTGACCACCGCCGTTTGTCCCAGTCCCGCCTCTGTCACGCCGAGGTGGAGGGGGTAGGGCAATTGTTCGGCTATCAGCCGGTTTGATTGTATCATCGTCCCCACGTCGGAAGATTTAACCGAGACTACGATATTGTTAAAATCAAAACGTTCCAGCATCCCGCAGGCGCGGACGGCGGATTCGGCGATGGCTTCCGGAGTGGGCGCACCGTAAACCGCGAGTATTTCTTTATCCAACGAACCGGAATTAACACCGATCCGTATGGGAATATTTTTGCGGTTGCAAATATCGCAAACCGCTCTCACCCTCGATTCGCCGCCGATGTTGCCGGGGTTGAGGCGGATTTTGTCGATACCCGCTTCCGCCGCTTCGATCGCCAGTTTGTAATCGAAGTGTATGTCCGCCACAAGAGGGATTTTTACGCGCTCTTTAAAATAAGCGATGTTTTTAACCGCTTCACGCGTGTTGACGGTGAAGCGCGCGATGTCGCAGCCCGCCCTTTCAAGCCTTTTGAGCTGACGCAGGGTGGCTTCCCGGTCGTTGGAATCGGAATTGGTCATGGACTGGACGGCGACGGGTTTTCCGCCGCCGATCACCACGCCGCCTATTTGCGTTTCTTTGGATATCCTGCGCATCAGAACAGCCCCAATACGTCTTTGAACGCCACCAGCGCCATGATTCCGAGCAGGATTATCATGAACGCGGCGTTGATGCCGGCTTCGAGCTTTTGATTCATGGGCTTGCGCCGTATCGCTTCGATGGCATAGAAGAACAGCCGCCCGCCGTCGAGCACGGGTATCGGGAGTAGGTTGCAAACGCCGAGACTCACCGAGATAAGGACGGTCATCAGCGAAAGGTTGCGCGCGGTGTCGGAAAACTTTTCGCTTTTGCTGATCACCTCGCCTATCTGTTCGCCGACCCCCACCGGTCCGGAGATGGCTTTCCAGCCGAGTTCGCCCTTGAACGTGAGCTTCAACGATTCGACGGTCATGTCAATAATGGAAATCGGCCAGTAAAACGACTGGTACAGCACCTCGCCGAAGGTTTTGTCGACCGCGTAGATCTGGAAGTCGAGGTCTCCCATGGCGATACCGTTGCTCACGGTTTCAGGAAATTTTACGCCCGAAACCAGCACCTTTTCGCCGTTCCTAAGCACCAGCACGTCGAGCGGGTTTTTACCGCGCAGCGCCACTATATAGCTGATGTCGTTGTAAACGCGCGTTTTCGAGCCGTCGATTTCAAGTATGGTGTCATACTCCATCAATCCCTGATCTTTGGTGGTGGTCACCTTGTCTGTGTCCGACGGGAAAGAAGCTATGGTGGTGCCGCCGACGAGCTTCATGGATAAAATCAACACAGCCATGATGATAAACGCCAGCACGATGTTCATGAGCGGCCCGGCTATCACCACCAGCGCGCGCTGCCAGACGGGTTTGGTGTTAAGCCCCGCCTTGCCGACGTCTTCGGGTTCCGGTTCGTCGCCGGGATTTTCGCCCACCATCGAAACATAGCCGCCTATGGGCAGCCAGCGCAGTGATATTTTATTATGCTTGCCGTTCCAGGTGTGTATGGCGGGACCCATGCCGATGGAAAATTCCCTGACGCCAACTTTAAAAATCCGCGCCGCAATGTAGTGCCCAAGTTCGTGGATTGTGATAAGCAGCCCGAATATGAATACCGTCAGTATTACGGTGCTTACGGATGAAAAGACAGAAAACATAAATTCTCCTTTGCCTGCGTTATGACCGCGACTGCCGGGTTATGGATTCCCTCGCTGCCGCGTCAGTTGACATAATCTGTTCCAGAGACGGATCGGATATAAATTCCGCGTCTAAAACCGCCCTTTCGACCATTTCGAATATATCGGTAAATTGAATTTTATTGTTTAAGAAGAGCGCGACCGCTTCCTCGTTGGCGGACGACATGGCGGCGGGCAGGTTTCCGCCTTTTCCGATACATTCCCTTGCCAGGCGCAATAATGTAAATGTATCCTCGTCGGGCTTGGAAAAGGTGAGCGGGGGCATGGCGGTAAAATCCAGCTCTCCGGTGAGCGAGGGCAGCCTTTCGGGGTAGGTCAGCGCGTATTGGGCGCACAGCCGCATATCCGGGAGCGCGAGCTGCGCGATCACCGCGTTGTCGGAAAATTCGACCATGGAGTGTATTATGCTTTCGCGGTGGATCAGAATTTCGATTTGTTCGGGTCTGACGCCGAAAAGCCAAACAGCTTCGATAAGTTCCAGCCCCTTGTTCATGAGCGTGGATGAATCGACGGTAATCTTCGCCCCCATACGCCAGTTGGGGTGGCACTTTGCCATTTCGGGGGTCACTGAAGCGAGGAACGCCCTGTCCCTGCCGTAAAACGCGCCGCCCGACGCGGTAAGCAATATTTTCTTCGGTTTAGCGCCGTTTATGCACTGAAATATCGCCGAATGCTCGCTGTCCACGGGGATAATCAAAAGCCCTTTGGTTTTGGCGCTCTCCATGACCAGCTTGCCGCCCTCCACGAGAGTCTCCTTGTTGGCGAGCGCGATGTCGTGTCCGCCGTCGAGCGCCGCCAGGGTGGGCTTTAAGCCGCTCACGCCCAAAAGGGAGTTGCAAACTAATTTACTCCTGCTCTCGTACGCGAACGCGCACAGCCCCTCCTCACCCGTGACCACTTTAACCGGGGTGTCCGCGAGAGCGGTTTTTAAGTTTGTATAATTTGCTTCCGATATCCACGCTTTTAAAACGCCGAATTCGCGGCACTGCGTTTCAAGCGTACGCCAGTCGTTATAACCGGAAAGCTCGGTCACCCCGTATCCGAGGTGGCGTGCCGCTTCGAGGGTCTGCCTGCCGACGGAACCGGTGGAGCCGAGCACCGCTATGGTTTTTCTATTGCCGGAGACATCGCGGACGTTTACCATATTATGTTTATCTCCGTCAGCGCGAACGCCATCAATGTTATGGGCAAAATGGAATCGAACCTGTCGAGCACCCCGCCGTGCCCGGGGAACAGCCTGCCGTAGTCCTTTACGCCGAAATGCCGTTTAACCGCCGAAGCCGCGAGATCGCCAACCTGACCGACCGCCGACAGCGGGATTGCGATAAGGGCGAGGTGCCATGGCACGAAGGTTTTATTAAAAAAAATATCGCAAATAATCCCGAAAAGCACAAAGCCGGCAACGCAGCCGGCCGCGCCGCCTATCGCTCCGGCGACGGTTTTTTTAGGCGAAATGGCGGGACAGAGCTTGGTCTTGCCGAAAGCGATGCCGGAAAAATAAGCGAAGGTGTCGGTCGCCCACGCCGCCACAAAGATGAGCAGATAACGCACCGGTTCGCGGTCGCGCACCGTCACCATCAGGGTAAAGCCGAGTACGGTGACAAGCGTTTCAAAGCAGGCGAAGCCGAGGGTGTCGGGTTTGTACGAGGCGTGCCCGAACACGGATACCGCGAGGGTGACGCATATGAAAAGCACCGTCAAAAACATTACGGCGCGCGGTTCAAACCGTGCCAGCAGCGGAAACGCCAAAGCCGCCGCGAGCGACGGCAGGTACATCGCACGGCAGCCGCGAAGCCCCATGCAGCCGTAAAGTTCATATATCCCGACGGCGCACAGGAGCGCCATGACCAGGGGAAACGCCACGGAACCGGAAAAATACAACACCGGCAAAAACGCCGCCAGCGCCGTCAGCGCGGTTAATATGCGTGTCAGCATAGTTATGACCAGTCCTTATATATAGTGCCGCAGTAACGAATAAAATTTAAAAGAAAGAAAGTCAGCCGCCGTACCGCCTTTTCCTGCCCGAATAGTCTTCCAGGGCTTTTTCAAGCTCCGCTTTGTCGAAGTCCGGCCACAGGGTGTCGGTGAAGTAAAGCTCTCCGTACGCCGACTGGTAGAGCAGGAAATTTGAAAGCCTTTTTTCCCCGCTCGTGCGGACGATGAGGTCGGGGTCGGGCATGCCGGATGTATAGAGGTAGCGGGAGAAGGTTTCTTCGGTCAGAACGGTTTCGCCGGCGGCTATCGCACGGTTCGCCGCAGCGACGATCTCTTTTCTGCCGCCGTAGCAGAACGCGACGCACAGCGTCATGCCGGTGTTTCCGGCAAGGCGTTCTTCGCAGCCTTTTATCATGCCGGCGAGCTTTTCGCCCGCCATGGATATGTCGCC
>CAYOGQ010000034.1:0-18143 GCA_964403645.1 uncultured Ruminococcus sp. | reverse complement strand
ACCATATAAGACCAATAGGCTGCTTGAAGCTCTCGCATACGCATTTCCTGGAGCTCCGTTGTAATTATATACTCCGTCAAAAAACATATCGCTTATATATTCGTCTAATATCCATTCGGATCTGGACGAATAAGCTTGCAGAGAGACACTTGTTGATCCCGACGATGCTATGGAAAGAAAATTATTTGTCGCGTTTGTCGTTCTTGATCTTATGGTATAGTTTCCATTTGATAATTTTGTAATCGTCCAGTCCATATTGACGTCAGCAGTATTATCATTATCGAAAATAACAGAAGGACTGCCTGTCATCAGAACTAAATTGTTTGTATATGAGCTAGACGAAGTGCTCATTAACATTATTTTATAATATGTTCCCACCGGTTCAAACCTGAACATTTGGTGCGATTTTGCAGGAGTGGTTTCAATTGTAGAAGAAATTACGCCAATATCGGTAAGGCTAAGACTTGTTTGCTGTAAGTAAGTTGCGTTGTAGGCGCTTTTAATCAAATAAACTCTGCTTTCAGAAATTGACGAATCGGCTTCCACATGATTAGGAAATACGTTAAAAATAGTTATTGATAAAACCAGTAAAACGAGTATAACGGATATTCGCTTTTTCATTTGTACAACCTCCAATTAAATTTTTGCTTTTCGTTGTTTCTTTTAAATTGTACTAGACTAAAATTTTTTCATTTCACACCCCACATTAATTGGTGACTGTATCCAAATATGGCATTTGAAGCACTTCCATTATAATACATATAAATATTAATATGTTGCAAAAATGTAAATATTAGGTAAACATATATTTAACTATATTGTATATTAATAATTTTCCTCAAATCTTGAAAAATCTCATCGGTATGATATAATAAGTATATAAAATTATAAAGGAAAACTATCGACTATGGATATTATTGCGACCCTGACCGAAGAATTGCGTATCAAGGCATGGCAGACGGAAGCCGCGGTTAAAATGCTTGACTCCGGCGACACCGTGCCGTTTATCGCCCGCTACCGCAAGGAGGCGACCGGCTCCCTCGACGACCAGGCGCTGCGCGAGCTTTCCGAAAGGCTCGCCTACCTCCGCTCGTTAAACGAACAGCGCGAAAAAGCGCGCGCCTCCATCGAACAGCAGGGCAAGCTCACCGAGGAAATTGCGCACGCCCTCGACGCGGCGGCGACTCTCACCGAAATCGAGGATATCTACCGCCCATACCGCCCCAAACGAAGGACGCGCGCCTCGATAGCCAAAGAAAAAGGCTTGCAGCCGCTCGCCGACGCCATTTACGCGCAAACGCCGGGAAGCGGTGATTTCCTAAGCCTTGCCGGGTCGTTCGTGAACGGGGAAAAAGGAGTCCCCACCGCTGAGGAAGCCCTGAAAGGCGCGCTCGACATCATCGCCGAAACCGTCTCCGACGACGCCGAGGGCAGGCGCAGAATACGCTATGTCTGCTTCCAGAACGGAACGCTTCGCTGCGTCGCCGCCAAGGAGGACCTCGGCGTCTATGAGATGTACTCCGACAGGAGCGAACCCATAAGCAAAATACCCGGTCACCGCGTGCTCGCCATGAACCGCGGTGAAAAAGAGGACTTTTTAAAAGTCGCTGTTGACTTCGACCGCGCCAAAGCCTTGAAAATTCTCGAATCCATTCATATAAAATCGTCGGGAGAAGCGGCGAGACTGGTTGCGGAAGCCGTCTCCGACGCTTACGACAGGTTGATCTTCCCCTCCGTGGAACGGGAGATTCGAAACGAGCTTACCGAAAAAGCGAGCGCCGCCGCCATAAAGCTGTTCGCCGAAAACACGCGGCAGCTTTTGATGCAGCCCCCCGTGAGGGGCAGGACGGTCATAGGGCTGGATCCGGGCTACCGCACCGGATGCAAGGTCGCCGTGGTGGATGGCACGGGCAAAGCGCTCGACACGGCGGTGATCTACCCCGCGCCGCCGCACAACAAGACCGCGGAAGCCAAAGCCGCGGTAAAAAGACTGATACAAAAATACGGCGCCACGGTTATCGCCATAGGCAACGGCACCGCCTCGCACGAGACCGAGACCTTCGCCGCCGAACTCATCGGTGAGCTGGGCGGGGGTGTGTCCTACATGGTGGTGAGCGAAGCGGGAGCGTCGGTTTATTCGGCGTCAAAGCTGGCGCAGGAGGAGTTCCCCGATTACGACGTCACGCTGCGTTCCGCCGTTTCGATTGCCCGCCGTTTGCAAGACCCGCTGGCGGAGCTGGTAAAAATCGACCCAAAGGCCATAGGTGTGGGTCAGTATCAGCACGATATGCCAGAAAAGCGGCTCGGCGAAGCGCTCGACGGCGTGGTGGAAGATTGCGTCAACTCCGTGGGAGCCGACCTAAACACCGCTTCCGCGCCGCTTCTGACAAGGATTGCGGGCATCAGCGCGTCGATTGCGAAAAATATCGTGACCTACCGCGAGGAAAACGGGCCTTTCGAGTCGCGCACCGCATTGAAAAAGGTGCCAAAATTGGGACCGAAGGCTTTTGAGCAATGCGCCGGGTTTTTGCGCGTTCCGGGAGGGAAGAACGCCCTCGACGGCACGGCGGTGCATCCCGAAAGCTACACCGCGGCAGAAACGCTCCTCAAGCGCTGCGGTTATACGGCAAAAGACGTGGCTAAGGGCGGGGTGACGGGACTTGCCGCGAAAGCGGCGACGGTCGGTACGTCCGCCCTCGCCTGTGAACTGAATATCGGCGAGCCGACGCTTCTGGATATGATAAAAGAACTGGAGCGCCCCGGGCGCGACCCACGCGACGAGCTGCCGCCCCCGCTGCTTCGCTCGGACGTGATGGGCATCGCCGACCTCAAGCCCGGCATGGAGCTGACCGGCACGGTGCGGAACGTCATAGACTTCGGCGCGTTTATCGATATCGGCGTGCATCAGGACGGCTTGGTGCATGTCACTCAGCTTTCCGACCGCTTCATAAGCCACCCCTCGGAAGTTTTAAAGGTCGGCGACATCGTCACCGTTTGGGTGCTCTCCGCCGACGTTAAAAAAGGCCGCATATCTCTGACGATGAAAAAGCCGAAAGATCAAATATAAAATAACCCGCCCCTAACGATAAAGTTAATGGGCGGGTTATTTATCCGCCGCGATGTAAATTGCCTGTAAAATGCTTTAACCCATAACTTTTTCCGGCATATCATATAATATATGTTTAAATAATTTATTGAGGTGATTGTAATTTGAGCGAATTCAGCGCTTGGCCGCCTTATAAAAGCGTCGAGGATATCGTGACAGAACCCGAAGCATTCGTGCGGATGCTCCACGCTTCGGCGGATGGCTCCGCCGTTGACGTTTACGCCAACGGAAATTTGATCGCCCGGGGGCTTTCATACGGGCAGATGACGGAATATGTCCCGGTTAAGCCGGGCAATTACAGCATTCAGGTATTCCCGGCGGGAATGGTCGAAAACCCGGTATTAAGCTCCGCGCTTACGGTGCTTCCCGAAACCAGCCAGACCATCACCGCTATCGGAAAACAAGGCGATCTGACGATTTTTCCGATACGGGAAGTTTACATGCCTCTGCTTGACAAGCGCAGCGCGTATTTAAGGTTCGTGCATTTATCCCCCAACACTCCGCCGCTCGACATCACACTTCCCGATGGGAAGGTATTGTTTTCAAACATATGCTACAGGGATTATTCCAATTACATAACCCTGCCTCCCGGCTATTATAACCTTCAAGCAAGAGAAACGGGTACCGATAATGTTTTGTTTCGGATACCCAATGTCAACCTTGCACCCGGCTCCGTTGACACTATATACGCCGTCGGGCTTATAAACGGAGAACCGCCGTTCAACGTGTTGTTGTTTACCGACGGAGTATATTGATCTTTGAATAACGTCATGGATGTCGAAAATCCTCACATATTGCCGTAAATCGCATATAATGAATCGAGTATGGCATAATCCGGCATCGTACGCAATGGCGGGTTTGACCGCTCAATTTGCGGTAAAGGAGGGTTTCCATGAGTAATAGCGAAAAACTACGCTCCTGCGCGTCGAGCGGCGTTATTTCCTGGGTTGTGGGTTTGATTTTCGGTACCATAATCGGCATATTGTTTTCGTTTTTATTGATCCGCAATATGCTTACAGCCGTTTGGATCGCGTTAGGGCTGGGTGTTATAGCGTTTATATTGGTATTTATCGCCGCTCTTATCAGCAGCGTCAACATGTGCGTCGTATTGGGTAAATGCCTGCGCGGCCACATCTCATGCCTGATCGCAGGTATAATCGGCACGATTATATTTGGGATTATACTGCTCTCCGTCGCGCTTAACCCCTTGTTTATTTTAGTTCGGATTTTAGTCGCCATTGCAGCTTTTTTCTTTGGCGTTATGGTCACCGAGCTTGTGCTCTTGATTCTCTGCCTGTCTGACGCTCTGCGCCTGCGTTGACATTGACAATTACTTTAATTGAAATATAATTATATCAGATTGCCGCATATCCGGCCACGGGTGTGCGGCTGCTTTTTTGTTTTATTTTTAATGCAATACCAATTGATAATAATAGTTTTAAAAATGAACAATAAGCTTTACATATGGTTTTATGAAAATTTTTAAAAGGTTTTAATGAGATATTAGCATAAATGCCACAAACTCCCGATTGACAACGAAAGGCATATGGGGTATAATTACCGTGAAAATAAGGCAGCGAGGAGGGTAAACATGACGGACATACCACAAAACGAAAACGGAGATAAACTTGCCAAACCCGCCAGGGTCAGAAAGTTCAGGACTTTTTTCAGCGTCGCGGCGGAGGAAAAATTATTAAACCGCATGGGAGAAAAAAAGTATCTTCTGGTCGGGACCGTCCCGTTTTTTTATATATTTGAAAAAACTGAAACGGTCTGGTCCTACGGCGTGGAATGGCTCGATTCCTCGCCGCTCGCCATGGAAAACAAAATATATATCGGCAACAGGTGTGAAAACGAAAACCTGCGTTATTGCGGGAAAAAGAACTGCTTCGTATATTTAGCCGCCGAAGGGGAAATCCCCCCGGAAAAGAGCTATGGCGCGAAGTATATGATTAAAAAGCGTTACCGTTCCCTTTCGGTTTTTTGGAGCGTCCTTTCGGCGTATATGGTGGGGCTTCTTATTTATAATATCGCATGGGCGAACAAATTTAAAGACATCGGTTATAAAGTACACGACGACGTCAACGAAATCGAGCGCGTTTTCACCTTTGTGGTGGGGAAAAACCCGGCGGTGCTTTTCTTATACGCGGTGATACCCGCCACGGCGCTGACGCTGGCGACAGCCTCGTTGTGCTGGACCGAATATTATTACTGGATAAAAAAATGCCCACGCGTTAAAAAGCAAAAGAAAAATAAAAATTTAAGTGTTCTTGCGGAGGCGTCAGATGAAAAGCCTCAATTATAAAGTACGGCTCGCTTCGGTATCTGAAAAGTTTTCGCTCGAATGCGTCACACGGCCGGCAAACTTTAACGATATTTATATCACCCGGACCGATCTCTCGCGCCCGGGGCTGCCCCTCGCGGGCTTTTTCAAGCATTTTGAAAACGAACGCATCCAGCTCATCGGCAACATGGAATACGGTTACCTTGAAGGACTTAAACCGTCCGAAAGGCACGCCGCTATCGAACTGCTGTTGCAGCACCGCATCGTGGCTTTGGTCATAACAAGCGGGCTTTCGGTGTTTCCGGAACTGCTGGAACTGGCGGGCAAATACAATACCCCGGTTTTCCGCACCAAGGAATCCACCTCAGCGTTCGCGGCGGCGCTGACCTCCTACCTCAACGTCGAGCTGGCGGAGCGAATCACCACACACGGCGTCATGGTCGAAGTTTACGGCGAGGGCATACTCATTCTGGGTGACAGCGGCGTGGGCAAGTCCGAAACGGCGATAGAACTGGTCAAACGCGGCCATCGCTTTATCGCGGACGACGCGGTGGTGATCAAAAAGGTTTCGGCGATCACACTCGTCGGCTCCGCTCCGGAGGTTATCAAGCATTATATCGAGCTGCGCGGTATAGGTATTGTCGACGTAAAACGCATATTCGGTATGGGTTCGGTAAAGGACACCGAAAAGATAGATCTTGTTATAAAATTTGAAAACTGGGTACAGGGCAAGGATTACGAGCGTATAGGACTGGACACCGAAAGCGAGGAGATACTCGGCATTTCGGTGCCGGCGATCACCGTTCCGGTGAAACCCGGCAGGAACTTGGCCGTAATTATCGAAATCGCCGCCATGAACCACAGACAGAAAAAAATGGGCTACGATACCGCCATGGAATTTATGAAAAAGCTGGCGGAAATGGACGACGGGGAGGAAGGCAAAAATGTATTATCTTGGCATTGATTTGGGCGGAACATTTATAAAAGCGGGAATTGTCGATATAAACGGGGTTATTCTGCACAAGGATTCGCTCTCCACCGAGGCGGAGCATGGCGTGGACCATATCGCGGAGCGGATGGCGGAAATTTCGTTGAAGGTCATAAGCGACGCGGGGTTGTCCGTCGCGGATATCGCATACGCCGGCGTGGCGTCGCCGGGCACCGCCGATCGGGAAAACGGGATTATGGTTTACTGCTCGTCGATACCCTTTTTGAAATATCCGCTGGCGCAAAAAATTTCAGAGCTGACGGGCATAAAACAAGTTTACATAGAAAACGACGCCAACGCCGCCGCCAAGGGAGAATCGGCGGTCGGCGTTGCGAAAGGCTATAAAAATTCCATAATGATCACCCTCGGAACCGGCATAGGCGGCGGGTTCATCATCGGCGGAGAAATATACACCGGCTTTAATTTCGCCGCGGCGGAGGTTGGGCATATGGTAATCGACCCCTCCGGACCGGAATGTCAGTGCGGCAGGAAGGGCTGCTGGGAGAAATTAGCTTCCGCGACCGCTTTGATCCGCATGGCGCGCGAGGAAATGGTCAAACATAACGATTCGGTGATGTGGCGGCTTTGCGGCAACGACCTTTCCAAGGTGGACGCCAAGGTACCTTTCGACGCCAAGCGCGCGGGCGACGCCGCGGGCATAACGGTGGTGGACAAGTTCACCTATTACCTCGCCTGCGGGCTTACCAACCTGATAGACCTGCTCCAGCCCGAAATTATCACAATAGGCGGCGGCGTGAGCAACGAGGGCGACTATCTTCTTGACCCGGTAAGGCAAATAGTGGAAAAAGAACAGTATTCACGTCACTGCGACGATAAAACCCGCATAATCAAGGCGTCACTCGGCAACGACGCGGGCGTGATCGGCGCGGCGATGCTGGGCATTTAAATATACAATTTTCGTTTATAAAACTTGGAGTTTGTGATGACATCGGTATTAAAAACCATCGAAAATAAAACGCTTCTGACCATCCCCCTTCGCGGGGTGGTGGTGTTCCCGGGGATAACCACCTCGTTCGAGATCTCGCGTAAACCCTCCGTAAGAGCGGTGAAGCTCGCCGAAGAATATAAAGCCGACCTCTTCCTCATAACGCAAAAGGATATGGCGGTGGAGGAACCGGGTTTCGCCGATTTATATAAAACGGGCGTCATCGTTACGCTCAAGCACGCGTTTAAACTTCCCAACGGCAATTTACAGGTCATGGTGGAAGGACAGCGGAGGGGGGAGGTAATCTCGTTCCGCGGCGACGACGACACCTTTTATTCCGACATCATAATCAAAAACGTCGAATACGACGAGGATTATTACGAGGTCAGAAAAAGAATTGCCGCCGTGTTCGCTTCGCTCGAAAATTATTTGCAATATTTTTCCAAGCCCTCCAAAGAAATACTCGACGAAGTGAAAAATATCGAAGACCCGGGTATTTTCGCAGATTGCGTGGCTTCGGCTTTTCTGGTAAAATATCAAGATAAACAGCGCGTGCTCGAAGAGCAGAACCCCATAAAAAGATTAGATGTCATACTTGAAATATTCGACCACGAAATAGAGATAATGGAATTGGAAGGCTCCATACAGAGCAAGGTGAGGAGTCGCCTTTCCAAAACGCAGAAGGAGATTTACCTCCGCGAACAGCTCCGCACCATCGAAAACGAGCTGGGCATCAACGACGATTACGAAAACGAGGACGAATACAGGTCCAAGATCAAATCGCGCCGGCTCCCCAAAGCGGTCGAAGAAAAGCTTTTGGAAGAAAACCGCAAGCTGCAAAAAATGCAGTTCGGTTCGCCGGAAGCCACGGTGATCAAGAATTACATAGAGACCTGCCTCGAGCTTCCGTGGAATAAAATGTCCAAGGGCGCCGCTGATATTAAAAAAGCAAAGATCATACTTGACGAGGATCACGACGGGCTTGTCAAGGTCAAGCAGCGCGTGCTCGAATTCATAGCGGTCAAACAGCTCGCGCCGGAACTTTCCGGGCAGATAATCTGTCTGGTCGGGCCTCCGGGCGTGGGCAAAACCTCAATCGCCAAATCCATAGCGAAAGCGACCAACCGCAAATATGTCCGCATATCGTTGGGCGGCATACGCGACGAAGCCGAAATCAGGGGGCACCGCAAGACCTATGTCGCCTCCATGCCGGGGCGTATCATAAACGCGCTCAAACTCGCCGGAACCTCCAATCCCGTGATACTCCTCGACGAGGTGGACAAGCTCACGCAGGACGCCCACGGCGACCCCACGTCGGCACTGCTTGAAGTGCTCGACGTCGATCAGAACAAGACCTTCCGCGACCATTTCATAGAGCTCCCGGTCGATCTTTCCGAATGTATTTTCATCGCCACGGCGAACACCACATCTACGATACCCCTACCTCTCATCGACCGTATGGAGCTTATCGAGATGGATTCCTATTCCGACGGCGAAAAGCTGAACATTGCCAAAAACCACCTTATACCCAAGCAGTTAAAGCGCCACGGACTTAAAAAATCCCAACTCAAATTCAAGGACGAAGGTATCGGGGAGATAATCGGCGGCTATACCAAGGAATCCGGCGTGCGCAACCTCGAACGCGAGATCGCATCGGTCTGCCGCAAGACCGCCCGGGGCATCGTCGAGGGCGAGTATAAAACGCTGACCTTCGACGCCGCGCAGGCGGAAAAGCTGTTAGGCCCGCGCAAATTCCTGCCCGACTTAATCTACAAAGAAGATGAAGCGGGCATAGTCAACGGCTTGGCTTGGACGCAGCTCGGCGGCGAAATGCTGCGGATAGAGGTGCTCTCAATGCCGGGGAACGGCTCGCTGGAACTGACCGGTTCGCTGGGCGACGTCATGAAGGAATCCGCCAGAGCCGCCGTCAGCTACATAAGAAAGCACGCGGTCCGGCTGGGGATAGAGGAAGATTTCCATAAAAAATATGACATACACATTCATGTCCCGGAAGGGGCAATCCCCAAAGACGGACCTTCGGCGGGCATAACCATCGCCGCCGGGATCGTTTCGGAACTTTCCGGGCGAAAGGTGCGGCAGTCGGTTGCCATGACCGGAGAAATCACCCTTACCGGGCGTGTCCTGCCTATCGGGGGGCTGAAAGAAAAAGCCATGGCGGCTTACAAAGCGGGTGTTAAAACCGTCATTATCCCCAAGGACAACGAAAAGGATATAGAAGAATTCGACAGCGAAATCCGGCAAAACCTAAAATTTGTCGGCGTCACGGGAATAGACGAAGTGCTGACGATTGCGCTCGCGGAGAAGCTTTCTTAAAATTATATCTTTTAAATTGCAATTTGTGCCTTGGCGGTCAGAATAAAGCCTTTTGCATTTGATAAAATAATTTTACCTCCGGTAAAATAGCAAACATCACGTTTATTTATAGGAAAAATTACAAACATGACGATCAATTTAAACGAAGCCGTTCTTTCCCGCGTTGCGGGCGACCCAGCGCAGCATATCAAAGAGGGCTTCCCGCAGGTAGCCTTTTCGGGTCGGTCCAATGTGGGTAAGTCAACGCTTATAAACTCGCTGCTGACGCGCAAAAAGCTGGCGCGTGTTTCGGGCACGCCGGGGAAGACCATAACCGCGAACTATTATCTCATTGACGGGAAATTGTTTTTCGTGGACCTGCCCGGTTACGGCTTCGCCCGACGTCCGAAAGCGGATATCCTCAAATGGTCGGCGATGACGCAGGCGTATTTCGAAAGCAACAATGCGTTGAAGCTGATAATACAGCTTGTCGACAGCAGGACGGGTGTCACGCCCGATGACGCGGAGATGCTCGCGTGGATGAACCACTACGATATACCCTATATTTTGGTCTGCACAAAATGCGACAAGCAAAACGCCATGCAGTTGAAAGCCTGCGCGGACGAAATAACAAATTCCCCGCTTTTAAGGCGGGGAACGGATGTCATATTTTATTCGGCGCCGAAAGGGATCGGCAAAAACGAGCTTATTTCTAAGATACTCGCCGTTTTAAGCGTTTAGATCAATAAAATAATCTTGTAAAACCGGGCTTTTCGGTCTTGACGGTCAACCCGTCGAGATAATTCAAAAGTCCTTTGTCCGATTGAAATTTAAACTCCACCGAATAAGAGCAAAGCGCCTGAGATGCAAAACCCTCTTTCCTGTCCTCTTTGTTTACGGCATATTTACCGTCGCCGAGGAGCGGGTGCCCCGCGCCGGCAAGCTGGGCGCGGATCTGGTGCGTCCTCCCCGTTTTAAGGATTATTTTTAAAAGCGAGAGATCTTTTTGTCTGTTTTCGGCGATAACTTCGTACCCGAGCACCGCTGTCAAAGCCCCTTTAACGGGGGCTTTTTTAATATACACCCTGTTTTCTTCGGAATTTTTGGCAAGGTAGGATACCATCTCCCCCTTTTTTTTTGCAAAAAGGCCGTGCGCGGCGGCAATATAGATCTTTTCCACCTCCCGTTCACGGATTATCTGGTTCATGAGCCTAAGAGATTCCGCGTTTTTGGCGGCTATCACCAGACCTTGTGTGTTGCGGTCGATGCGGTTGCAAAGCGACGGCGCAAAGGTGTGCTCGCTTTCGGGCTTGTACTCGCCCTTGCGATATAGATATGCTTTTATCCTGTCGATAAGGGTGTCGGTTTCGGCTTCGGACTTGGTATCGTCCGGGTCCTCCGAATGGCATAACAACCCCTTTTCCTTATCGGTTATCAGGATATTTTCATCTTCATAGCAGACTTTTATATCGCTCTTGTTTTTAGCGCGCAAAAATGGAAGCTCGTGCCTTTCATCGAAAAATTCGTCGGGAATATAGAGCGAGAGCGCGTCGCCCTCGTTTAAAATATAATTTTCCTTAGCCCTTTTGCCGTTGACCTTAACCCGCTTGGTGCGGATATATTTATATAAAAGGCTGATAGGCATATCCTTAAATTTTTTGGTTAAGAACTTGTCGAGCCGCTGGGAAGCGTCATTTTTGTTTACGGTCAGTTCTCTCAAATTTCCGCCACGCCTTTCAGTATCTCCTTTATTTTACACGCCAGCAGGGGAGCGACCCTCAAAGCGGTATTGCGGTTCGGGTGCCCCACCGCGCCGACTTCGTTCGCGTATAATCCCATATTTTCGACGGGTAAAAAATAGATATTATTATAGCCGTAAACCTGTTTCGCCGCGTTAACGGCTTTTTCGATAGCACCGAGCTTGGACGTGTCCATAATACCGTACACCCATAAGATCGCCGCGTGAGGATAACGCGTTCTTATCTCTCCGATAAACTCCACCGCGCAATTATAAAATTCCTCGTCGCCTACGCCGCCCCATGCGTCGTTGGTGCCGGCGTTTATCACAACTATGTCGGGGATATTTTGGGAATGGTCATACATCCCGCCCGACGGGGTTTCCCATTCGTATGCCTGCCTCAGCGTCATATCGTTCCTGTTACCCAGACAATTGGCTACTATACCCTTGCCGGAAGCGCCGGCGAAGGTGACGTCCGCGTCGAGCAGCCGTGCCGTAACATAAGCGTAGGACATGGTACAGTCCTCTTCGTATGTGTTGAAAGCGGTGATACCGGAGGGAGCGGCGACACCGTAACCGCAGGTTATGGAATCGCCGATAAACTCGATTTTCAACCGCTTGTCCTTCGGTCTGCCGGTTATCGACGGGTTGTCGCCGGTTATTATTATGCTTTCCAATAAAAGCGGCGTAACGCCTTCGGTAACACGCAGTATTTCGGCGGTATGCTCCTTTTCCTCTAAACCTTCGATAATTATTTTTTCCCTGCCGTCGGAAATTCCGTACCTCGCGGAAACGCCGTCAACCGTCACGCGCAAATAAACGGGAGAATCCGAAACATAACTCCCGAAAGAGACTATAAAGCCCGTCCCGCAAAAAACAAAGCCCGCTCCGCTGTAAGGCCATGGAAGAATCAGACTCGTGCCGCTTTTTTTGGTCCTGCCGAGGAGTTTGTAAAGCTTATTATTATTTGTTCCGGAAAAATCATATACGCCGTATTTCATATTTTTTCACGCCTTTTTTACAGTATTCATAAGGCATGATAACACAAAATACGGCGTAAATCAAGGGCGGACATATTTACCGCGCTATTTTCCCTTTAAAAATTTGGAAACCTCTCCCGCTATCAGAATCGACGACGACAACCCCGCGACGATCAGCCATTGGAAAAGCGAAAGCTGCGAAACCCCGAAAATACCGGACAGAGCGGGGACCGCCATCGCCGCCGACTGCGCCGCTCCGGAAACCAGAAAAGCAAATATGAGCGGAAGGTTAATACCCGAACGGATGAGCGGCTTTTCCGACCTCATATTGAAGGAATGGAAGAGCTGCGAAAACGACAACACCCCGAAAGCCATGGTTGACCCGGCGAGCGCCGAATCCGCTCTGCCGAGGAAATATGCCGCCAGCGTCAGCGCTCCCACGGCAAGCCCCTCTACGCCGATAAGCAGCTTTTCCCCCTTGGAAAACAATCCCGAATCGGGTTTTATCGGCGGTTTATCCATCACGTCGTCGTGCGTTTTTTCCATCCCGAGCGCTATGGCGGGGAGCGAATCGGTCACGAGGTTGACCCAAAGCAACTGGATTGCCGTGAGCGGCGAGGGCATGGAAAGCATTATCGCCGTAAAAACCGCGGCTATTTCGCCGATATTGCACGAAATGAGAAAATGCACAGCGCGCCGGATGTTGGCGTAGATACCGCGCCCCACCTTGACCGCCTCCACCACCGTGGCGAAATTATCGTCGGTAAGTATCACGTCGCAGGCTTCGCGGGCGACGTCGGTGCCGGTTTTCCCCATGGCGCAGCCGATATGCGCTTTCCGCAGGGCGGGCGCGTCGTTCACTCCGTCGCCTGTCATGGCGACTACGCCGCCGTGAGCCGCGTAAGCGTCGATGATTGCCACCTTGAATTCGGGCGTAGTGCGGGCGAAAACCGTCGCGGAAAGCAAAGCGCGCTCCCTTTCGGCGTCGGTCAAGTCCTCCAGCTCAACCTGGGTGTATGCCTTGTCGCCGGCGGCGTATATGCCGAGCATCCCCGCCACCGCGACTGCGGTGTCTTTGTGGTCGCCCGTTATCATGACCACCTTAATCCCCGCCCTGCGGCATTGGGCGACGGCATTTTTCGCCTCCGGTCGGGGAATATCCATCATACCGGCCATACCGCAGAGGGTGTATTTTAAGTTCATGAGGTTTTGGGGCTGCTCTTTCATTCGGGCGTATCCCACCCCCATGACCCGCAGCCCGCCGCGCGTAAAGGATGCGATTTTTGCTCTGTTAAACCTGCCGTCCGAAAGCTTTTCAACCTCCTCCGGCGCGCCCTTGACGACAGCTAAATACAGTTCGCCCTCCTTGTGGAGGGTGACCATGAGTTTAACCTTGGAATCGAAGGGTATTTCGGCGATAATTGGCAGCTCGGCGCGGTATTTATCTATATCGGTAAGTTTTTGGGCGGAAAAATTATAAAGCGCCTGCTCGGTCGGCGAGGATAATCGGTTGTTTACGGCAAAAAGTTTGGACAAAAGATAGGTATCCCCGTCCCATTCGGTGACGGTCATCTTGTTTTGCGTGAGTGTCCCCGTCTTGTCGGAACAGATCACCGTCGAGCAACCCAGCGTTTCGACGGCGGGCAGCTTTTTCACCACCGCTTTACGCCGTGCCATTTCCGTGACTCCCATAGAGAGCATAATGGTCACAATTGCGGGCAACCCCTCGGGTATCGCCGCCACCGCAAGGCTGACGGAGGTCAAAAACATTTCGGAAGCGGGGAAGCCGCGTATCACCGAAAAAACGAAGATAACAAGGCATATGATCAGCGCCGCGTTTCCAAGTCCGGTAGAAGTTTTGGCAAGCCTTTTTTGGAGGGGTGTCTTCCGGCGCGTATTTTCAGCGAGCATCCCCGCAATCGAGCCTACGCGGGTTGCCATGCCCGTCGCCACTGCGATACCCTTCCCGTGCCCTCCGGTAACGGTCGTCCCAGACCAAACCATGTTGTGCATAGAAGAAAGGTGCTTGTCGCCCCCCTTTATGGGAGGTACGGTTTTATAAACACCGTGCGGCTCGCCGGTGAGCGTCGATTCGTCGGTGATAAGCGTATAGCTTTCGGTAACGCGGCAGTCCGCCGGTATAAAACAGCCCTTTTCAAATATCAATATATCCCCCGGTACCGTCAGACGGCTGTCGATCACCGCTTCGCTCCCGCCCCTCACCACCCTGACGGTGGGCGACGCGAGGGTTTTTAACGCTTCCAGCGCTTTTTCGGCGCGGCTTTCCTGGACAACCGAAATAAATGAGTTTAAAAAGACGATTGCCAAAATTATAAAGGCGTCCGCCGTGGTTTCGCCGTTGATTTTAGAAACCGCAAACGAAACAGCGGCGGCGGCGAAAAGTACGCCCGTCATGACATCGGCGAGCGACAGCAGTACCTTTTTAAAAATATTATCTTTTTTGCCCTCCGTCAGCACGTTTTCCCCGTATTGCGCGAGCCGCTTTTCGGCTTCTTCCGGCGAAAGTCCGTTTTCTCCCGTCCCAAGCTCGCCGAATACTGCCTTTACCGTTTTTGTCTGCCAAAGCATGAGCATATTTCCTTTCGTTTGATAAATAGTACATATAAATTGGGCAATATCATAAGCGCGTTTAATATGTCGGCAAGGTCCCACACCATCTCCGCCGCCGCGACTGCGCCGAAAAACGACAATACCGCTACCGCCGCTCGGTAAAACACCGAAACGGCCTTATGCGATTTTACGAAAAGATATCTGATACAGGTTTCCGCGTAAAAGCACCAGCTTATTATCGAAGCGAACCCGAACACCGCGAGCTGGGCGGGGAGCGCCGCCCTCCCGACAACGCCGAACACGGTCGAATACATCAGCCCCACATCGTCGAAACCCGTGGCGATGAGTGCGACGGCGGTGATGGTGGAAAACACGAAAGTGTCCGCAATCATTTCGATAATGCCCCATTGCCCCTGCGAATGAGGCGACGCGTTTTCGGAAGCGGAATGCACAATGGGCGAAGAACCCATCCCGGCTTCCGAAGAAAATACCCCCCTCGTCACACCTGTTTTAATCGCCGCCGAAACGGTATATCCCGTTATCCCCGCCCCCGCCTGGCGGAAACCGAAAGCCGAGCGGAATATTGCCGAAAACGCCGAGGGCACGAACGGCGCGCGGGCGATAATGATATACAACGTCATCAATATGTAAATCAAGCTCACCACGGGTACGAGCAGTTCGGAAATTTTAGCTATCGATCTCCTGCCCCCCGCCACGGAAAACAGTACCGCAAGCCCGATAAATAAGCCGCAGGTAATTTCAGAAAAACCGCTCGGCACGAGCGCCGCCGTCACCGCCGAAGATTGCGTCAGGCAGCCCGTGCAGCAGGAGGCGAGGATACACATGACCGCAAAAAACGCCGCCGCGAATTTTCTACCCTCGGCTTCCAGAGCGTACATTGCGCCGCCGGTGAAAATGCCGCCCGACCTCGTGCGGTTTTTCACCGCCACGTTGATTTCGGCGTATTTGAGCATACAGCCCAAAAAACCCGTCACCCACATCCAAAATATGCTGCCGGGGCCGCCTTCCGCTACGGCGATCCCCACTCCGGCAATCGAGCCTATCCCGACCGTGCCGCCCAGGGCGGTGGAAAGCGCGGCGGCGGCAGATACACCGTCTTCCGAACCCCTTTTTAAGTCGTACAGCGCCCCCGATAACACTTTCTTTAAACCGGTTATCTGGAAAAAACGGCTTTTAACCGTAAAATACAGTCCGAAAGCCGTAATCAGCGCCACCGTCGGAATACCCCAGAGTATGTTTTTGATATATTCGAGCATTTGTTTTCGTCCATAGGTTAAAAATTAACATTATAGCTTCCTTTGGAACTTTCAACAATATGTATATGCCGCGTTCACCTAAAAAAGCATTGACATTCCGGAACGTTTGATTTAAAATAAACATGGAAATACATATGAAAGGCTGACGACTATGGACGAATTTCCGGTGTTAACCAGCTATAAACGAAAAGATGTGGACGAGTTTTTGATTTCTTTAAACGCTTCGCATAACCGCGCCGTCGCCGAAAAGGACGGTGAAATCAAGCGATTGTTTTCGGAATGCGAGTATTATAAACAGGAATCAATCCAGAAAGACGATGAAATTCAAAGGCTGAAAGCCGAATATGAAGAAAAGCTCTCGGCGGTTCAAAAAGAAGTCGATACGACCAACGCCAGGCTCGGCGAAAAGCTTTCCGCCGCGGAAAAAGCCTCTTCCCTTATTATAGCGGAGGCGAAAGTTGAAAAAGAAAAGTTGTTAAACCTCGCCAAAGAAGAAGCGGACGCCTATGTCGCCCGCATTAAAGTTCAATCGGACGAATACTGCGAAAAGGCGAAGCGGCTTTCGGACATCTTCCGCGACCATCAGCAGAAGGCGCTCCAAAGCCTCGACATCATGAACAAGCACCTCGATTCGGCGGTCGAGGATGTGGCGAAGTTGTTTTCGGGTAACTCCAAATGAGGGCGTTTTTATCGGTGGATGAATTGATATCCGCTTCACCTTCCCTGAAAGCCGGGGATGAGATAACCCTGTCGGGCGTCGTCTACACCGCCCGCGACGCGGCGCATAAAAAAATAAAAGACCTCCTTGACCGCGGGGAGGAACCGCCTTTTAAGCTGGAAGACGCCGTCGTCTATTACGCGGGGCCAACCCCCGCCAAATCCGGGGAGGTCTGCGGCTCCTTCGGCCCGACCACGTCGTCGAGGATGGACGCCTTCGCACCGTCGCTGTACGAAAGAGGGCTGTTCGCCACAATCGGCAAAGGGGAGCGAAGCCGCAGTGTCACCGCGGCGATTGTCAAAAGAAAAGGGCTTTATCTGTTGGCGCTGGGCGGAGCGGGGGCTTTGGCGGCAAAGCATATCACCGCCGTGAAGGTCGTCGCCTTCCCGGAGCTCGGCTGCGAATCGGTGAAAGAGCTGACTTTCGACGCTTTCCCGCTGTATGTCGGCATCGACGCTTATGGAAATGATATTTTTTATAAAGGGGAAAATTCAAATGAAAACTAAATTTATGATTTTGCTGCTCGCGCTGACTCTGGTCATGCAGACGGCTTTACTCGCCTCCTGCGGGAGCGGAAATTCCGAAAAAAGCCGCGACGAATCGAGCGCGGTGAGCGCGGAAAGCGCGGCGAGCGCAGAAAGCGCCGCAAATTCGAGTGAGGAGGAGAACGACGTGACAAGTGAAGAATCCAGCGCCCCCGAGGTGATAGACCGCACCTGGCCCTGCGTTTCAGGAACCTTCATGCAGCCCGGCGCGTTTTTGTCATACACCGTTGATAACTGGGAAACGCATTTTGAAAACCTGAAAGAAGTCGGTATAGACATATTCATCATCCAATGGGTAGCAGAAACTCCGGACGGCAAATTTAAGAGTATATATTATCCCTCGTCGCTTGTCGAGGACAATAAAGCGTCGGGTTTCAGCGACGGGTCAACCCTGCTGCCGAGAGTACTCGAAGCCGCCGAAAAAACGGGGATAAAAGTTTTCGTCGGGTTAAACCTTGCGGACGAATGGTGGAGCTACGCTTGCACGAGGGACGCGTGGAACCGCACGCAGGCGGATTTAGGCGTCGCCATGGCGGAAGAAATTTATGAGACATATAAAGAGCAATACCCCGAATCGCTCTACGGCTGGTATTTCGCATGGGAAATGTTCAACGGCATGAGGGGTTACGAGCAAAAAGCCGGGGGATTTTTAAATATGTACCTTGACAGCCTCACTG
>CAYOGQ010000033.1:0-18842 GCA_964403645.1 uncultured Ruminococcus sp. | reverse complement strand
ATATGGACCGGTATCCTTATGGTGCGCGCCTGGTCGGCGATGGCGCGGGTGATCGCCTGCCTGATCCACCAGGTGGCGTAAGTGGAAAATTTATAGCCCTTGCCGTAGTCGAACTTGTCCACCGCTTTGAGCAGTCCCAAATTCCCCTCTTGAATTAGATCGAGAAAAAACATGCCGCGGTTGACATAGCGCTTTGCGATACTCACCACCAAGCGCAGGTTGGCTTCGACCAGCTTCTGCTTTGCCTTGACGTCACCGGCTTCCATTTTTTCCGCCAAATCCAGCTCCTGTTCCGCCGTGAGCAAGGGGACCTTGCCGATCTCGCGCAGGTACATTCTCACAGGGTCGTCGATGGACACGCCCTCCTGCGCCAGATATGTCACCACGGTTTCGGGGTTTTCGTCGATCTCCTCCTCAACCAGTTCTTCTTCCGGCACGTCGAAAACGTCCGTTTCGACCAGGTCGCTGGCGATCTCGACTCCGTTGGATTCGAGCGTCTCGCAGGCTTTGATCAGCACCTCGACCGGGCAGTCGGTATCGTCGAGAGCGTCGAGCACCTCGGCCGCCGTAATGGAGCCTTTTGCTTTGCCGCGTTCGATCAAGTCGTTCAAAGCCGTCTGTTTGTCGTTCATTTAACCATTTCCTTTCGCCGGGGCGGCGCGTAAAATCCGTTCCCAAGCTTTATGTAATTTAATTTTTCTTTCTTTTCCTCAGGCGTTCGATATAATCCGCCAATCCTTCCGCGGGGTTTTCCTCGATTTTCTTGTCGGCTTCGCGCGTCTCCTTTTGCCGGTTGAGTTTTTCGATATATTCGTAAAGCACCGTTTGGGAGTTGTCGTCGACCCCCTCCCGGGACGCAATCATCCGCGCGACGCCGGAAATTTCGTTCTGGTCCAGCACGCCGTCGCGGGACAGGTCGGACTGCCGTCCGTCGCGGAAATCTTCTTCAAAAAGTGTAAAAACCTTTCGGTTGAACTCCGTCACAAACGAATCCGCATTAAGAGTTTCGCAGGCGATTTTCCCGAGATCGGGGCGGAGAAAGAGTATGCCGAGTATTTTTTCTTCTATGGAGGCGGCGGCTGAAAACCTGATCTTTTCGCGGTTGGCGGTGTCGCCGAAGCCTTCGGTTGCCCGGACGGCGCTCTCGTTGAATTTTTTGTAATCCCTTTTCTGGTTGGCGCGCCGATAACGCTCCGTATCGTCGAGAAGAACGTCCTTGCCGACGCCAAGCTTTGCCGCCGCCATCGCGGCGTAAATTTCAAGGTCGGTTTTGGAGCCGATTTGCGCGAGATACACGCGGACCTCACGCGCTGCCATGGATTTTTCGTCGGGAATATCCAGCGAATATTTGGCGATAATTTGGTTGACGGCGTATTCCGACTGCCCTTCCGAAACGGTGAGCCTGCGCCGGAAAGCATCCGCGCCGAATTTTTTTATAAATTCGTCGGGGTCCTTGGCTTCGGAGCCGAGGTTTATTATTTTTACGGCGACACCGACTTCGTTGAACTTTCTTACGGCTTTTTCGGTGGCGGCGCGCCCGGCGTTGTCTATGTCATAAGCGAGGTACGCGGTTTTGGCAATACGCGCTATCATGCGCGCGTGGTCGTCGGTGATGGCGGTGCCGAGCGTCGCGCAGGCGTTGGAAAAACCCGCCTGATGCAGCATTACGGCGTCCGCGGCGCCCTCGCAGAGTATCAGCGTGGAATCCGAGGTATTTTTTGCGATATTCAGGGCGAACAGCACCTTGGACTTTTTAAACGCCGGGGTATCGGAGGTGTTGATATATTTTTTATCGTCCGCTTCGTTGAGCTTGCGCGCAGAAAACGCCACCGGGTTGCCCGCGAGATCGAACACAGGGAACATCAGCCTGTTTCTGAAAATGTCGAAAAGTTTGCCGCTTTTGGAAGTGCCGGCAAGGAATGCGCCCTTCATTTCCTCGGCGGCGAAGCCTTTTGCCGTAAGGTGGTTTGTGAGAGCATCCCATGAATCGGGGGCGAAGCCGATGCCGAAACGCCTGACCGTCAGCGGCGCAAGCTGACGCTTTTCAAGATATTCTCTCGCCGTTTTGCCCTCTTCGGCAAACAGTTCCGCATGGTAAAAGCGGCATGCCTCCCGCGTGGCTTCTATCACGCGTTCTTTTTTAACCTTAACCTTCCGCGCGCCTGAGGCGGGGTATCCGGCGTTTTCTTCTTCCAACGGGATACCCGCCCGCCGTGCGAGAAACTCCACCGCAGCGGGATAGTCCAGTCCTTCGATACGCATTACGAAGGACACCGCGTCGCCGCCCGTGCCGCAGCCGAAGCAGTAAAAGCTCTGCGTCGCCGGGAACACGGTGAAGGACGGGGTTTTTTCGGAATGGAACGGGCAAAGCCCGTTTAAATTGCTCCCCGCCCTTTTCAAAGGGACATAGCGGTTGACCACTTCCTCGATATCGTTCCGCTCCTTGATTTCGTCAAGAAACGTTTTTGAAAACGCCATTTTATAACAATCCTTTATTTATAGTGCCAAATAACCATAGTAAAATTCATTAATTTCGTTTTACAACCGGGTTTCCCGGATAAGCGAGCGCAATCCCGTGTTCGATTGTAAAAACGCGGTTTTACAATGCTTATTTATAGTGCCATACCTTCGGTACAAAAAGCTCTTCGAAAAGCTTCAACGCATACCGGTCTGTCATCCCCGCAATGTAGTCGCACACAACGCGTTCCAAGCCGTCTCTTTCGATATCGGCGAGATATTCCTCCGGCAGGGTTTCGGGTTTGGCGGTAAAGCGGTTGAAAAGGCAGGTGAGCATATTTTCCACCTTTTCCTCCTCGCTTTTGGCGATTTTGTTGTTGTAGACCGCTTCGAACATAAAGTCGCGCAGCTTCTCGGTGGCTTGTCCGTAAGGCTCGTCCATCCCGATTTCGCAGTCCGAGCCGTGCGCGATGACCGCGTTCACCATGGCGGATATGCGCTTGCTGTGGCTGTCGCCGAGTATCATGACGCAGTCGCGGGGGATATCCCCGGCGCGTAATATTCCCGCCCTGACGGCGTCGTCTATGTCGTGGTTGATATAAGCGATGCGGTCGGCTGCCCTTACGACCTGCCCTTCCATAGTGGAAGCGATTCCGCAGGTGTGGTTAAGAATGCCGTCGCGCACTTCGCGGGTGAGGTTCAGTCCTTCGAGGACGTCGGTGACACGCAGGCTCTGCTCGTTGTGACGGAAGCCTTGGGAGCAAAGGGCGTCGAGCACCCTTTCGCCGGAATGTCCGAAGGGGGTATGCCCCAAATCATGCCCCAACGACGCGGCTTCGGCGAGGTCCTCGTTGAGCGCCATCCCGCGTGCGATGGTGCGGGCAATCTGCGTCACTTCGAGGGTATGCGTCAGCCGGGTGCGGTAGTGGTCGCCTTCCGGGGCGATAAACACCTGCATTTTATGCATGAGCCGGCGGAAAGCCTTGCAGTGGATGATTCGGTCGCGGTCGCGCTGGAAAGGCGTGCGAAGCGCGCATTCCTCCGCGGGGACAAGGCGTCCGGCGGTGTTTTCGGAAAAAAAGGCGTTTTTTGAAAAGAACGCCCTTTCCATCTCGTAAACTCTTTCTTTTATTGCGCTCACCTCCGTCGCACGGCTTCCCGCTTCCCGTTTCCCGCTTCACGCTTCACGCTTCACGCTTCACGGTTGATTTTTTCGTTAATGATTAAACGTTTATTATTATATACGCTTTTAAAAATGAAAATCCTCTTTTTCGGACAAAAATTTAAAAATAGATTATAAATTATTGTATTTTATTATTTATATTGAAATCTGCAACCTATTGTGGTATAATGAGATGTTAAAATAAGCTAATTATGGCGAATACGATGCCGGAGGAATTATATTAAACGCGGAAGGAGGCGGGGCGTTGTTCGGATATATAAAACCGGTGCAGGGCGAGCTTCTCGTCAAGGAAAACGAATTTTACAAAGCGGTCTACTGCGGGCTGTGCCGCGAGGGCGGCAGAAAAATTTCCCGCTTCACGAGATTCTTTTTAAACAACGATTTCGTTTTCCTCTGCGTCGTACGCATGGCGGTGAGCGGCGAAAACATTTGCGTCGCGCAAAAGCGCTGCCCGTATAATTTGAAGAAAAAATGCATGGTCTGCGAAAGCGAATCGCTCGTTTACACCTGCGCCGCTTTCGGAATACTGCTTTATTATAAAATTCTCGACGACGCCAAAGATTCCAAAGGCGTTAAAAAGCTGTTCTGGAAGATATGCCTGAAGCTTGCCTCGCGCATGAAGAAGCGGGCCTCCGGCTTATACCCGACGCTTGACACGGCGGTCAAAACATCTCTGGACAAGCTGAGCGGGCTGGAAAGCTCCGGCTGCGCCTCGCCCGACCTCGCCGCCGACTGTTTCGCCAACGTAACCAAAATAGTCGCCTCCGACGGCGCGGAAGGCGAAAAAAAAGCGGTGCTCGAAGAATGCGGCTATCACATAGGCAGATACATCTATCTGCTCGACGCTTTCGGAGATTCCGGCGCCGACGCCGAAACGGGCAATTACAACGTGCTGAACCTTTATTATTCCGCACCGGAAAAAGTATTGGAAAACAGCTCAATTATTCAGACCACCCTCGACGACAGCGTAATGGCGTTTTGCCGCGCTTATGAAAGAGCGGGCGGGAGCGCTTACGACCGCCTGATATATAACACGGTCCAGTTAGGATCAAAATCGGCTTTCGCCAAAACCATTGATAACTTGAAAGGACGTCAGAAAGATAAATCAATCTGACAGCGAGTTTACGGCTTTGCGATCGAAATGCTTCATCTTTGGCGAAGCCGACGTCAAAACTCCATAAGAAAGGAACGGTCACATAAAGATGACAGACCCCTACAAAGTGCTGGGCGTGTCGCCGGACGCCGACGACGAGGAAATAAAAAAAGCCTACCGCTCGCTTGCCAAGAAATATCACCCGGACAGCTACGCGGACAATCCGCTCGCCGACCTGGCGGCGGAAAAAATGAAAGAAATAAATGAGGCATATAACGAAATCCAAAAGCTGCGCTCCTCCGGCGGAGGGAAAAGCCGCGGTTCGGGAACCTACGGTTCGGGAACCTACGGTTCTGGTGGTTCGGGCAATTATTACCGTATACGCCAGCTCATAAATCAAGGGAGGTATTCCGAGGCGGAAGTGTATCTTGAAAGGGAAAACGACAAGAACACCGCCGAATGGCACTATCTCACGGGTATCATTTACAGCCACAAGGGATGGATGATGGAAGCGCGAAGCCATATAGAGCAGGCGTGCGCCATGGATCCTTCCAATATGGAATACCGCACCGCGCTTTCGCGGATGTCGGCGGGCGCGGCGAATTCGCCGTACAACACGACCCAAACCACTTCCGGGTGTTCGGGCTGCGACATCTGCATGGGGTTGATGTGCATGGATCTGCTTTGCGGATGTTTAAGGTAGTCATCAAAAAGATAAATCTTTCTGACAGTAATTAGCGGCTTAACAGCTTTGCGGTCGGAAATCATTCGCCAACGGAAAAACCGCCGAATCATCGCGAAAGGCAATAAAGGAATGCTCAACCAATGAATAAAAAAACAAAAACCGTAGCCATGTCCGGCGTTCTTTCCGCCGTTGCGATAGTACTCATGACCATCGGCAGCCTTATTACCGTGCTCGATATGTCGGCGGCGTTTGCCGCGGGGTTTGCCGTCGTCGTCGCCATGATAGAGTTGGATGTCGCCGCGGCGGCGGGGGTGTACGCGGTTTCGGGCGTTCTGGCGTTCGCGCTTCTGCCCGATAAGTTCACGGCGGCGACCTTCCTGTGCGGCGGGGGGCTGTACCCCATACTTAAATCGTTCTGCGAAAAGATAAAAAACAAGCCCCTGTCGTGGGCGTTCAAGCTGGTTTTGTCCAACGTCCTATTGACCGCGATAGTCTGGCTGGGCGAATATTTCGTTGTGCCGGGGGACGACCCGCTGGGATTCAGGGCATGGGTATATGTGTTGGGAAATTTTATTTTCATCGCCTACGACCTGGCGCTCACGATGATAATCACCAAATATTATGCAATCTTTAAGAATAAGAGGAATCAAAAATGATTAAAAGCATGACCGGTTACGGACGCCAAAAGGAACTTGTCGGAGCCAACGACATCACCGTCGAGGTGAAGTCCGTCAACAGCCGCTACCTCGATTGCACAGTCAAGATAAACCGTGTTTACGGCGTGATGGAAGACAGGCTCAAGCAGCTTGCCGCTTGTTATACCACCCGCGGAAAGCTCGACATATATGTTTCCGTAGACTGCTTAGAGGGCGACAAGGTCGAGCTGACCCTTAACCGCGAATATCTGGAAGGGTACCTTAAAGCGCTCAAAACCATCCGCGACGTCTACGGAATTGAGGGCGAAATAAATCTTCGGATGCTCGCCGTAAAGCCGGAAATCTTCCTTGCCAAAAAAGCCGACGAAGATACGGAAGCGGTCTGGTCGTGCGTTAGAGAAGTAGCCGAAAAAGCTTTGGCGGCGTTTTCCGCGATGCGGGAAAGGGAAGGCTCCAAGCTTCGCGAAGATCTGCTGGCGCGGATAGACAATCTTGAAATCCTGCGCGCAAGGCTCGCGGAATTGGCTCCCGCTTCGGTAAAAGAATATAACGAGAAAATGACGGAGCGCGTCAGGACGCTGCTCGACGGCACACCGGTCGACGAATCGCGGCTCTTGACCGAATGCGCGGTGTATGCCGACAAGTGCGACATCACCGAGGAGCTGGTTCGGCTGAAAAGCCATTTCGACCAATACCGGGAGATGCTCGACGAATCACAGCCTGTTGGGAGAAAGCTCGATTTTCTCGCGCAGGAGATGAACCGCGAAGTCAATACCGCCGGTTCGAAATGCAGCGACAGCGCTATGATTAAGATAGTCATAGAAGCCAAAGCCGAACTGGAAAAGATAAGAGAACAGATACAGAATATCGAATAAACGAGGACGGTTTTAACAAAATGAAACTGGTAGACATAGGTTTCGGGAACACGGTCAACGCCATGCGCGTGGTCGGCGTCGTCTCGCCCGACTCGCTTCCCGTTCGCAGGCTTATACAAGACGCGAAAAATGCCGGGCGGCTCATCGACGTGAGCTGCGGTAAAAAAACGAGAGCGGTCATTATCACCGACAGCGAGCATTTTATACTTTCGGCCGACGAAGTCGGAACGATTGCCGAAAGGATGAATTCACGGGATGAATAAAGGATTGCTCTTAGTGATTTCGGGTCCCGCCGGGGTGGGCAAGGGCACCGTCGTCCGTAAACTTATAGAAAACGGCGATTATGCGTTTTCGGTTTCGGCGACGACGCGCACGCCGCGTCCGGGCGAGGAAAACGGGGTCAGCTATTATTTTATAACCAAGGACGAGTTTTTTGAAAAAATCCAAAACGGCGAGATGCTCGAATACGCCGAATACGTGGGGAATTTTTACGGCACCCCCCGCTCGTTCGTGGAAGACATGCTGAACGAGGGTAAAAATGTGGTGTTGGAAATAGACACAGCCGGAGCGCTGCAGGTGAAAGCGCAGCTGCCCGAAGCCGTGCTCGTGTTCATCTGCCCGCCCACGCTCGACGAACTTGAACACCGGCTCCGCGGACGAGGTACAGAGAGTGAGGAAGTTGTCCGCGAACGGCTCAAAACCGCGAAAAAAGAATTCGGGCTAATAAAAAAATACGATTATGTCGTGGTAAACGGCGAAAGCGCGTGGGAAAAGACGGCGCGTGAGATAGACAATATCGTGTTTGCCGAAAAACATTCGGTAAAGCGGAACATGATCGAACTGCCCATTTAAAATGATGTCACATAAATAAAGGAGAAATAAATATGTTATACCCTTCTGTCCAACAGATGACCAACGATAAGGTCAACCGTTACGCCCTGGTCATAGCCACCGCCAAAGGCGCGCGGATTATCACCGATAAAGCAGTCAAAGAACGCGAGGAGGCCGAAAGCCGCCGTGATTCCAAGGATTCCAAGCCCCAGCTGACGTCCGACAGCGTGAATGAGAAGGCGGTCTCCCTGACGATAGCCAAGCTCTGCAGCGGCGAATTCAAGATCGTGCTTCCGGGCGGACATAATAAGAACTGACGCCGGTATGGAGAAGGTCTATGCCCTCGTAAGGATACTCAACGCCGCCGCTAATTTCGACAGGGAATATACCTATTTCGTGCATCCCTCCCAGCGCGGGAGAATACGCCGCGGTTCGGTCTGCGCCGTGCCCTACGGCAATTCCAACAAATTGAGATCCGCCGTAGTGACGGGCTTTGCCGACAGCTGCGATTACCCGCAGATAAAACCCATAAACGAAGTGCTGGATTATCCCGTAACGCTCGACGACGAGCTGCTCGGGCTATGTTCCTTTATGTCGGAACGTTGTTTTTGCACCTACGGCGCGGCGGCGAGGACCATCCTTCCGGCGGGGCAGACCATGGAGACGGGCAATTATTACGAAGCGCAGCCATACGATAAATCGACTTTAACTTTGAACGAAAAAGGCCGTTTTGTCTGCGACTACCTCGCAGCGCACGGCAGGACCAAAGAGAGCGTGCTTGCGGAGGAATTCGCCGAAGACGTAAGCATATTGTTAAATTCACTTGTCAAGCTCGGCGCGGCGACCGTCATATCCGTTGCGCGGGAAAAGGTCAACGAAAAAAAAGCTTCGCTGTACCGCCTTGCTCCGACCGAGGAAGCGGAGCTCGCCGCCGAAAATCCCGAAACCCTAAAAAGCGAAAAGCAAAAGCGCATAGTAGGTTTCCTCCGGGATGGCGGCGTTATCAGCCTTGCTGAATCGCGTGAGATGTTCGGCGCGGGTCAGGCAATCTTTACTTCGCTTGTTAAAAATAAAATAATCGAAAAGTTTGAACTGCGCGAAGAGCGCAATTATATCCCCGACAAAAGCGACATAGAATATTATGAATCCCCGCTGTCGCCCCTTCAGCAAAATGCGCTGTCGGCAATAAGCTCGCTTATGGACTGCGGGGAGGCAAAGGCCGCGCTGCTGTACGGCGTCACCGGGAGCGGTAAAACCAGGGTGATAATCGAAGCCTGCCGCAAAGCGGTTGACCGCGGGCAGTCGGCTATCGTCCTCGTGCCGGAGATAGGGCTGACCGCTCAGGCGGTTTCGGTGTTCGAAAGCACCTTCGGGGATAAGCTCGCCGTCGTCCATTCCATGCTTTCCGTGGGCGAAAAGCTCGACACCGTGCGGCGCATACGCGACGGCGATGCCAAGGTAATCATAGGCACGCGGTCGGCGGTATTCGTCCCGGCGAAAAATCTCGGGCTTTTGGTGATCGACGAGGAGCAGGAGCACACCTATAAATCTGAAAACACTCCGAAATATCACGCCCGCGACATCGCGCGCTACCGTTGTGCCTATAATAAATGTCTTATGCTGCTCTCCTCCGCCACGCCGTCGGTCGAAAGCTTCCATAAAGCCGCGACGGGGGTTTACAGTCTTATAAGACTCGACGACCGCTACGGCAACGCCGCCCTCCCGGAATGTTTTACTGTTGATATAAGGGGCGACAAACGGACGGAAAACGGAAAAATCATCTCAGAGCGTCTTAAAGAGGAACTCAAAAATACCGTGAAAAGCGGCGGTCAGGCGATATTGTTCGTCAACCGCAGGGGTTATAACACCCAGCTTTCCTGTTTGCAATGCGGCGAGGTTTATATCTGCCCCAACTGTTCGGTCTCCCTTACATACCACGCTTACGGCGGCGACGCTTATGCCGGCAATAACGGTTATGCAGGTTATGCGGGTTATACAGGCGGCAAAAAGAACAAGCTGGTTTGCCATTACTGCGGATATATCATGAACAAGCCCGAAAAATGCGGGAAATGCGGCAGCTCCCGGCTGGGTTATTACGGCTACGGCACTCAAAAATTACAAGAAGAATTAGAAGAAGATTTTCCGGGCATGGAGTGCGTCCGCATGGACGCGGACACGACGGGCGAAAAGCATTCGCACGAAGAGATAATTTCGGCTTTCCGCGAGGGCAGATACGATGTGCTGTTCGGCACGCAGATGGTGGCGAAGGGATTGGATTTTCCCAAGGTCGGGCTGGTGGGCGTGGTTTCGGCGGATTCCTCGCTGTATATGAACGATTTCAGAGCGGGCGAGCGGACCTTTTCGCTCTTCACCCAGCTCGCTGGGCGGAGCGGGCGCGGTGAAAATAAAGGGAAAGCGCTGTTCCAGACGGCGAACCCAGAAAACGAAGTGTTGAAGCTTTCCCTTACACAAGACTACGATAAATTTTACGAAAGCGAAATAGCGCTCCGCAAAGCAGTGCTGTTCCCGCCTTTCTGTGATATCGCAGTGTTCACCTTTTCAGCGGAAACCGAAACCGACGCGGGTTCGGCGGCGGAAGCCATGAGCGGGCTTATCGGAAAAATATACACCGAAAAATATTCAGATCTGCCCATGATCAAACTTGGCCCCTACCGAGAGGGTATTTTCCGCCTGCGCAATAAATTCCGCCAGCGGGTGATAATCAAGTACAAGGACAAAGCCGCGTCGCGGAAATTCCTTTCGGAATGTTTTCTTGCGATAAGCGGTAAGATACCCAAAACCGTTAAAGCCGAGGTGGATGTAAATCCGCCGATAATATAAAATGGTTGTAAAACTGCGGTTTTACAATCAAACACGGGGTATTGCGCTCGCTTATCGCCCTAAAACATCAACCGCGGTTGATATTTTAGGGACCCCCTCGGCGAGCGGAGCGCGCGCAGCGCGCTTTTAAAGGTGTTTTACAACCGGGGGACCCGATTGTAAAACAAATTTATAAAATTTATAATCGTTTAACATATTACAATAATGAATTTGTTGTAAATACCCAAAACCGTTAAAGCCGAGGCGGATGTAAATCCGCCGATAATATAAAACGATTGTAAAACTGCGGTTTTACAATGGTATCATATAACAATACAAGGAGAAAGCCATGGCGCTTCTGAACATAATAAACGCGGAAAGGGACGCCGCGGGCGCTTTGAGGAAAAAGAGCCGCCCCGTCGCCGAAATAACCCCCCGTATCCTAACCCTGCTCGACGATATGAAGGAGACGCTCAAAGCGTCCGGAGGCATTGGGCTTGCCGCTCCGCAGGTGGGAGTTTTACGCAGAGTGGTCGTCGTGGACGACGGCAGCGAGATGCTGGAACTTATCAATCCCGTGATAACCTCAGCTGAAGGAAATGAGGAGGGAGTCGAGGCCTGCCTTTCCCTGCCCGGCAAATGGGGGTTGGTCAAACGCCCCGAAATCGTCACCGTAAAAGCGCTCGACAGGACGGGACGAGAAAGGACGCATACCGGTACGGGGCTTATAGCCCGCTGCTTCTGCCACGAATTGGACCACCTTGAAGGCGTGCTTTATACAGACCTGGCGACGCGGATGCTCAAACCAGAGGAATTGGAATAAGCTTTTTATATAAAGGATGTTCGGTTAAATGAGGATAGTGTTTTTCGGTACCCCCGAAATCGCACGGGGTTGTTTGGAGGAGCTCATTGACGGCGGTTATGAGGTCGTATGCGCCGTCACCCGCGCCGACAAACCTCAGGGCAGGGGCTTAAAAATCGAATATTCGCCGGTAAAACGGCTGGCACTCGAACGCGGGATAGAACTGTATCAACCGGCGGGGTTAAAAAACGATGAAGTCCGGGCGCGTCTCGCGGCGTTCGGCGCCGATATGTTCGTCACCTGCGCCTACGGCAGGATTTTCCCGCCGGATATCCTCGCCATGCCGCCGTCCGGCTGCATCAACGTCCACGCGTCGCTCCTCCCCGCTTACCGCGGCGCGTCCCCCATCAACCGCGCGCTGTTGAACGGGGAAAAAACCGGCGGCGTCACCATAATGTATATGGACGAGGGCATAGACACCGGAGATATGATATTAAAAAAGTCCATGGAAATCCCCGACGACATGGATTTCGGCGAATATTACGCGGCGCTGACCGCTTTGGGGCGGAAAGCCCTGCGCGAATTTTTCGCGTTCGCCGAAAAGGGGAGTTTTAACCGCGAAAAGCAGGACGACGCGTCGGCTTCCTACGCTCCCAAGGTGGAAAAAGCGGAAACTTATATAAATTTTAACGACTCTGCCGAGCGGATTTACAACAAAATCCGCGCGCTTTCGCCTTCCCCCTGCTCCCGGACGGCACTCGCCGGGAAGGAATGCAAATTATATAAAGCCGTAAAAGGAAACTCCTCCGGCGGACAAAACCCCGGTATGGTTGTCAAAGCCGATAAAAACGGGATAGAAATCGCCTGCGCGGATAAAAGTATAATAATAACCGAGCTTCAGCCGGAGGGCAAAAACCGGATGACTTCGTCCGCGTTTATCGCGGGCAACAGGATTTTATAGGAGGTGCTTTAATGTTTTTTGATATGACTTATGTTTATTTTGTGCTGCCGGCGGTTATTATCGCCTTTTGGGCGCAAATAAAGGTAAAATCGACCTATTCCAAATATTCCCGGGTTAAAAATTCCGCGGGCATGACCGGAGCGGACGCCGCGCGGAAGGTTCTCGATGCCAACGGTTTGTCGTATATCCGCGTCGAGCGCATCGCCGGCGAGCTGACCGACCATTACGACCCCAAGGAGGATGTGATACGGCTTTCGGACGGAGTATACGGCTCGACCTCCACCGCCGCGGTGGGCATCGCCTGCCATGAAGCGGGACACGCCGTTCAACACGCCGAAGAATACCTCCCTTCCAAAATAAGGCTGGCGATTGTACCGGCCACCAAAATCGGCTCCACGCTCTCCATGATTTTGCTGCCGCTGGGCTTGATACTTGCTTACGCGGGGTATTATTACGCCGTTTCCATAGCTTATGTGGGGCTTATCGGTTACGCCGTCTGCGCTCTGTTCCAGGTAGTGACCCTCCCGACCGAATTTAACGCCTCGTCGCGTGCGATGGCGGCGATCGGCAAAACCGGGTTTTTGACCGAGGAGGAACAAAAAGGCGCGCGCAAGGTATTGTCCGCCGCGGCGCTCACCTATGTCGCCGCGCTTTTCGTCTCGATAATGACCATACTCCGCTTTGTCGTCTTAATATCGAACGTCAACGGTAGACGCAGATGACGGACACACCCCGGCTCGCCGCGACAAAGACGCTGCTGCGCGTCGTTAAGGACAAAGCCTATTCCAATATAGAGCTTGCCAACACGGCCGCAAGCGGCAACACGGCCGACAGAGCGCTCTGCGAGGCGATAGTCAGGACCGCGCTCGAACGCAAAAACACCCTCGACCATATCATATCGCTGTTCGCCCGCAGAGAACCGGACGTTATCGTAAAATGTCTGCTTTACACCGGTTTGTCGCAGATATTCTATATGGACAAGATACCCGATTCCGCAAGCTGCGACGAAACCGTAAAAGCGGCGAAGGCGCTTACGGATAAAACAAGGGCGGGGTTTGTCAACGGATTGTTGCGGAACGTTTTGCGAAACCGCGAAGCAGTGGAACAATCGATTGCCGGTTCCGACGACAGCGTAAGGTATTCGATGGACAAGAGCATCTGTTTGCTTATCAGGGAGCAATACCAACCCGACGCGGAGAGGATTTTCAAGTCGTCGTTTATCAAGCCCAAGCTCTGCGTCAGGGTCAACACCCTGAAAAACGATATCGCAACGCTCGCCGCATATTTTGGCGAAAACGGCGTGGAGTCCGAAATCGAAGACGGACTGCTCCGTGTCGCCGAAGGAAAGGGGACGGCGCTGTCCCTTGCCGATACCGGCAGGTTTTATATCCAAGGCGCGCCGTCGCAATACGCCGTGAGCCTTTTGGACGCCAAACCGGGCATGACGGTAATCGATGTCTGCGCCTGCCCCGGCGGGAAAATAATGGGTGCGGCGATAGACATGGAAAACCAAGGCGCCGCCATTGCCTTCGACATCCACAAAAACAAGCTGCCGTTAATCGTCAAATCGTCGAAAAAGCTCGGCCTGACCATCATTGAAACACAGGAAAACGATTCCCGCTTCCCCGTCCCGGCGTTGAAAAACACCGCCGACGCGGTTATCTGCGACGTCCCCTGCTCGTCGTTGGGCGTCATGGCGTCGAAGCCGGAGATTCGTTATAAAGATATAACCGATTTATCAGATTTATATAAAATTCAAGCGGAAATCCTCGACGCTTCGGCGTCTTACGTCAAGCGCGGCGGCGCGCTGGTGTACTCCACCTGCACGCTGAACAAGGTCGAAAACGGAGAACAAGTGAAAAAGTTCCTGAAACGCCACGGGGATTTTATGATTGAAACAGAAAAGCAGTTTATTGACGAAAACGGCGCGCTTGACGGCTTTTATGCCGCAAGACTCGTGAGGTTGATTAATGATTGACATAATGTCATATACCGAAGAACAATGCGTCGCCTACGCTCTCGCCAAAGGCGAGGGAGCTTACCGCGGCAGGCAGCTTTTCGGATGGATCATGAGAGGGATAACCTCGTTCGACTCCATGACCGACCTGCCCCGCCGAATGCTTGACGAAATCAAAGCCGAATGTTTCATCGCCGGGTGTACGGCGGTTAAAATACAATCGTCCTCCGACGGCACTAAAAAATATTTGTTTAAGCTTCACGACGGGGAAGCGATCGAGAGCGTGTTTATGAAATACATTCACGGCAACACCGCGTGCGTATCCACACAGGCGGGCTGCCGCATGGGCTGCGCCTTTTGCGCCTCGACGTTGAACGGGCTGAAACGAAACCTTTACCCTTCAGAAATGTTGTCTCAGATAAGCGAAATTCAAAAGGACACGGGCGAACGCGTCTCCAATGTGGTGCTGATGGGCATGGGCGAGCCGCTCGACAATTACGACAATGTACTGGCTTTTTTACGCCTTGTCAACAACGAAAAAGGACTGAATATAGGCTATCGCCATATATCGCTTTCCACCTGCGGGCTGATCGACAAAATCGACCGTCTTGCGGAAGAGGGGCTGCCGATAACGCTGTCGGTTTCGCTCCACGCGCCGAACGGGGAGGTCCGCAAACAACTCATGCCCGTGGCGAACAAGTACGGTTACGACGAGCTTCTTACCGCCTGCGAAAGCTATGAAAAAAAGACCGGGCGCAGGGTTTCGTTCGAATACGCGCTCATCTCCGGCGTCAATGACAGCAAATCCGACGCGCGGGAACTCGGAAAAAGGCTTTCCGGCACGCTTTGCCACGTCAACTTGATCCCATTGAACCGCACGGAACGAAAAGTTTACAAAACCAGCGAAAAAAGTCAAATAGAAACGTTTAAAAATATACTTGAAAGCTATAAAATAACCGTTACGGTGCGCAGGAGCCTTGGCGGCGACATCTCCGCGGCGTGCGGTCAGCTCAAGGCCGAAACAGCCGCCGGCGGTTAAAGCTTTCGGTATTTGTCAACTATCGCGTGGGGGGTGTCAGCATGAAGTGTTACGGCAGGACTGATAAGGGGATGAAACGGAGATCCAACCAGGATTGTTTCCGTATCCACTCGTCCAAGCGCTATTGCGTCGCGGTGGTTTGTGACGGAATGGGCGGGGCAAAAGGCGGGAGCGTCGCGAGCCGGGTGGCGGCAATAGCTTTTATGAAAGCGATAAAATCCTCTCTCGCCGCGCGCGAAATCGAACGCATGACCAGCGGGGACTTTGAAAGGGTGCTTATCAATTCGCTTTCCGCCGCCAACGCCGCGGTTTACGAAAAAGCCGGAACCAGCGAGGCGTACGAGGGCATGGGGACCACCCTTGTGGCGTTTTTATACGCGGCGGGCAAGACCTATGCCGTTAACACCGGCGATTCCCGTTTATACGCGTCCAAAGGAAACAAAACGGAGCAGATCACTAAAGACCATTCATTCGTGCAGTATCTGGTGGACACGGGTATCATCACCAAAGCGGAAGCGGAACGCCACCCGCAAAAAAATATAATATTAAAAGTCGTGGGCGTGAACGAGCACGCGGAGTGCGACGTTTTCAGCGTTCCGGATTACGACAACCTGCTTTTATGCACCGACGGACTTTCCAACACCGTCGGCTGCGATGAAATCGCAGAGGTGCTCACCGGGGAGCTTGACTGCGAGACCCAAGTGGATATATTAATCGATCTTGCCAATGAAAGGGGCGGCTCCGACAATATAACGGCGGTCGTTTTCCAAAGGAAGGATGAAATTCAGTTAAATGGATAAATATCAAGCGTTTATCGGAAAAATACTCGACGGCAGATATAAAATACTCGAACTGGTGGGCGTGGGCGGCACGGCGTTCGTGCTGAAAGCCGAAGACCTGGTGATGAACCGGGTGGTCGCCATCAAGATACTGAACGACCAGTACAATGGCGACGAACAGGCCGAAAAGCGTTTCATCAACGAATCCAAGGCGGTCGCCATGCTTTCGAGCAAAAATATCGTGAGCGTCTATGACGTCGCCATTTATCCGGATATTAAATATATCGTCATGGAATACCTCGACGGCATAACGCTCCGGGAATACATGGACAACAAAAAGGTCCTGCCGTGGAAGGAAGCCTGCGTCTATGTGTTGCAAATCCTCCGCGCTCTCGAACACGCGCACGGCAAGAACGTTATCCACCGCGATATAAAACCGCAAAACATTATTCTTTTAAAAAGCGGTGAGGTCAAGGTCACCGATTTCGGCATTGCCAAAACTCCCGACATGGCGGATGTAGCCCTCACCGACAAGGCGATCGGCACCGTTTATTATATCTCTCCGGAACAGGCGAGCGGCAAGGAAACCACATACGCTTCCGATATTTATTCGGTGGGCGTGATGCTGTTCGAGCTGACCACCGGGGAGCTGCCCTTCACCGCCGATTCCCCCGTCACCATCGCCATGATGCAAATCAACGAAGCCCCCAAGTCACCCGCAGAGCTTAATCCCGCTCTCCCCGGCGGCGTGTCGCAAATAATACTCAAGGCGATGGCAAAGCAGCCCGAAAACCGGTTTAAAGACGTCCGTTCGATGTTAAAAGCGGTGGATTACGTCATCAAGAACCCCGGCGTGGTGTTTTCCGACGGAGCGGAAACCGAGGAGGAAAAAGGCAAAAACGGCATTGACGAATTTGAAGACGGCGACAACGCCGAAACGGAAAACGCTAAAATCGACATTAACATGATCGCCACAGGGGAAATCGGCGATTACGTGGTGAATATAAACGAAGGCGCAGAAACCAAAACCGAAGCGGCAAAATCCGACAAAAAACAACAAAGAGCCGAAAATAAAAGAAAAAGGAAGCTCCGCAGCAGGGAAAGACCGAGCCATTCGATTTTCCCCGTCATAACCGGGGTTTTCGTGGCGTTCATGATTGTCGCCCTCGCAATGGCGGGTTACTTCGCGGTCAAATGGGTGCCTTCGCTCTTTAACACGGAAAAACCCAACGATTTTATCGTCCGCGATCTTATCGACAAAAAATATTCCGCCGAGCTGCGCGACGAACTGGAACAGCAGGGCTATATAATAGAAGTCGCCGAGGTCTATCGTCAGGGGCTGGGCTTTAACATAATCGTCGGTCAGGACCCCGAAATGGGGAACATCCGCACCGCCGACGGCAAATGCCGCATCAAGCTTTCAGTTAACAAATACCCCGACAACCTGACAGTACCCGACGTGAAATATATGACCGCTTCCGAAGCGGAGAAGCTGCTCAAGCAGTACAACCTCTACGCGGTCACCGAATACGTCACGGATTTATACGCCTCCGACAAACAAATAGTATCCACCAAACCTGAAATCGGCTCGTTCATCCAACCGGGCGCGACCGTAACGCTGTATGTATGCAAGGGTACGAGTATAACCGAGGCGAAAACCACCCCCAACGTGGTGGGCGACAAAATAGATACCGCCAAGGACAAATTGGAAAAAGCCTATTATCTTGTGACAATAGTATATGAAAACACCGACAAGCCCGAAGGCCAGGTGATTTCGCAGGACGTCCCCGCATATACCACGGGGCTTGCTCCCTGGACCATGGTCACACTGACGGTGAGCCATTACACTAAGCTCAAAATTGTGGAAAGCTATTTCGGCATGACCCTACAGGCGGCAACGGCGAAAATTGCTTCCGCAGGGTTTACGCCGGGCGGCGTCACCTATAACGAAACCATCTACACCCCCGGCACGGTCGTCAATCAGAGCGTAAAAGAGGGCACTCCGTCCGCTCCCGGCACGGTGATCAATCTGGTGATAAGCGGCAGCGGCACGAACACCGCGCCGCCCGTGCCCGACGTGCGGAATAAAACATTGTCTGAAGCCAAGCGGATGCTGGAAAGTGCGGGCTACGAGGTTCTGATAACCGAAAAGCCCTCCCCCGAAGCGGCGGGCACGGTTTTGAAGCAAAGCATCCCCGCGGGCGGCACCGGATATCCCGTCGGCACCAAGATAACCGTCACCGTCAGCGTCGCGGACGACGCCGTCAAGGCCGCCAATCTGAAAGGTTATACCTTCCCGCAGGTGCTGCAATATATTTCGGAAAAGAAACTCACTCTCGGCGCGGTGACCTTCACCGCCGACGCGCATGGTCAGACCGCGGAATACGCGGTAGTGGCCCAAACCGCAGCGACGGGAACTTATCTCAGCCCCGGTTCTGCGATCGGTGTCACCCTTTACGGGGAACCATGCAACGCCAAACCCGCGCCCAACACCGTGGGCATGACCGAAGCGGGAGCGGTCAAGGCGTTTACCGACGCGTGGTATCGCGTGGAAGTGGTGTATGAATACGCCCAATCAACCGACGGCGCTGTTTTAAGACAGAGCATCAACGCCGACACGTCCGACAAAGCGCCCGGGATAATAGTCACCCTCACGGTGTGCGTGAAAAAGACCACCGCCACGGTTCCCGACCTGACCGGCAAG
>CAYOGQ010000032.1:0-18933 GCA_964403645.1 uncultured Ruminococcus sp. | reverse complement strand
GCCGATCAAATTCAAACGGTGATAACGTGAATAAAATCAGACCAAAAAAACCGGCGCGTTTTACCTTCGCGCCGGTTTTCAACATTAATTTTAAATTATATACATCAAAGCTTGTCGACAATTGCCCTTAAAACATCGCAGGCTTCTTTTTCAAGCTTAGCGGCTTTGCGGATTTGCGCTGCGATTTCACGCCGGATTTGTTTGTCGCGAAAGCTTTCCTTTGTTTTTTCCGCGCCCTGACATTCCCGCGCTTCCCGCATTTTACAGACGCATTCGGATGCGGATTTCAACCGCTTTGCACATTCGGCAAATTCGTTTGACATGGCGGGGTATTTTTCGGCAAGCGAACCGATATAAACGGAAGCGATTCCGCGCCCTTCCAGAAGCATACACTCCTGATCCCCGTGGGAAACCGCCGCCGCGAAAATATCCGCGTTTTCCCCGTATTTGTTATCGTCTTCGACCGCTTTCGCCCACGCCTCGTAAGCCGCCTGCCCCCCATAAAAGCCGCAAATGCCTTCGTAGGTGCCGATCTTCTCCCGTGTCATGACCGTTAAGGCATTTTCCAGAATTTCTTTTACGGGCGTAAGCGTGCCGAGTTCCTCGCCGACGGAAATAACCGCTTCGGTATTTTCCCACCAGTTGTTTTTGATGAAATATCCCGATTCGTCCAGCTCTAAATTTTCGCCGAAATAACCGCCGTTTTGAAACAAGCTCCAGCCGAGCAGCGCGTCGCCGCCGTTTTTATACCCCGTGATGATGCAGGCTTCCGGTGGGCCGACGACGCCCAGCGCTATGAGAGGACGCCCGCAGTCGATTTCCGATTTTATAAGCTCCATAGCGTCGGTTTTTGAAATAGACTTGGGCTTATCCGCATTTTCGGAAATTTTAAAGCTTCGCCCCGCGCCCTTGAAAGCCAGCTCAAAGGGTTTCAAATGGTCTTCATACGTGAACCTGATATCCACCGCCGCATAGCTCCAGCCTTCTGCGTCCCAACGCTGGCGGAACGCCGCTCCGGAAGCCGCCATTATCTGCGTGTAATCAATATTTTGCCCCATATAATTGAGGACGGCTTGCAGGCACATGGGAAACGGCGTAAATTGTTTCCGACCGTCCGCTTCCCTGCCGTAGTAAACTTTCGGCACGCCGTATAAAACACAGCTGTCCGAAGTTTTTTTCATTTCGCTCATTACGTTAACCTCCATAAGCTTGGGGAACGTGAAATTCGGATTATTCAGGTCTAAAATAACCGGCGCAAACACGCCCGGACATATCAGCCTTCGTCCGCATAAATATGCCGAACTTTTGAACTCGGAAGGCGTTAATCCCGTATCGCGTCGAAACGCGCGCGTAAAAGTATCGAGATTTGAAAAATCGTACTCAAAAGCGATTTCCGTTATGCTCTTTTTTGAGTGGCGGATTTCAAACGCGGCGTTGGCGATTTTCCGCGCGACGATATAACGCGACAGCGAAATCCGTGTTGTCTTTTTAAAGATTTCACGAATGTGCCGGTACGAAAACCCGACCGATTTTTCCAGCTCGCGGTAATCGGTGTCGCACTGAATATTCCTTTCGATGCAGGCCGCCAGCGAACATATATACGCCGAATAATCCAGCTTATCCACGCCCCTTTGATTTTAATTTCTTCCGGAATTAACGCCATTATATCACGTCAGGAGCAAAACGCTCGACTTTTTTGACGAAGTTTTATTGCCGCGCTTGTAAAAAACCCGAACGCGGCAAGCCGTGTTCGGGAATTTTTACTGATATAGTCTTAAATCTTAACCTTTATAATCGCCCGGTTTGATCTCGTCGCCGTATTTCGCCTTAGCGGTTTGTATCCTGGCTATGGCGGAATCCCAGTATTCAAAGATCTCTTTGGGGGTATCCTGGTCCATCTTGGCGTAAAACGCCTTGGTGCGTTCCAGCTTTTCGATCCACTTCGTGCAGCGGAAAGTGAAGAGGTAGGTGTAAACCTCCTCCGAGAAGTCCTCGTTAAGGAATTTCTTGAACAGCGCTTTCAAATCGTCATAGCGGGGGATCTTGCCGGTGGGGGTGTCGTAGGAATCGTATTCGTTATGAATCCTGCCTTCCGCCCAGTGCAGCCATACCTTTTTGGCAAGCTTGCTGGTGATGAAGCCGCCGTCCGCGCCGCGCATGAAATAGTTGTTGGAGAATATCTTGGGTACCTGCTTGACGCTTTCGCCGAACTTGATGTTGTTCATGGTGTACCTGCCGAGAGGATAGGAGACAAAGTCGAGGTTCGCCATGGGGCTGGGTGTGCGTACGCCCTCCGCGCCGATGGTGGCGCTGGTGGTTTCGGATTCGAGCGTGCAGGCTTTCAGGAAGATACCGTCCTTCCAGTTCGGGGATTCTTCGACGGGTACGGTGGTGTCGCTGTCCCTGCCGCCGTAGAGGATGCCTTCTACCTTGACGCCGTTCTTGGCTTCAAAGCCCTCTTTATCAATATTATCAAGGTAGTCAAGACGCATGGTGTAGCGCGCGTTGCCGTGGGCGACGGGTACGGTGTTGCCCTTGGCGTCCTTGACGCCTTCGTGCCATTCGCCGAAATGGTTGTAACCCTCCTTGGGGGTCTCCACACCCATACCGAGCCAATACGGCATCTTATCGGGTCCCATGAGGACGTTGGAGAATATGACCTCCTGGTCCTTCATCAGGTTTTCAAATATGACCGGGTCGTCTTTCGCGTTAACGTCCTTGATAATTCCGAACATACCGTTTTCGACGTTGACCGCCCGGAATTCGCCGTCAATGTTGCGGAAATAAGCGATATCGTCGCCGACGATCTTCTCGCCGGGTATCATCGCCGTGGAGGTCTTGCCGCAGGCGGAAGGATAAGCGCCGCAGAAATAGGTCATGCGGTTCTTTTCTTCGTTAACGGCGCCCATTACGAACATATGCTCGCACAGCCAGCCCTCGTTGCCCGATTTATTGATGGCAAGGCGCATGGAGAGCTTTTTCAAACCCACGGAGTTGCCCGCATATTGGTTGTTCATGGAATACACCACGTTGTTCTGGGTATCCATATACATTCTTCTCTTGTCGAGGTTTATCGAATTATGCTTCGCGTCAAGCTCGCCCGCGGAATGGATGAAGCGGAAGAAGCCGCCCTTTTCGTCGTCCTTCATTTTAAGGAAGTGGTTGTAAGCGGAGCGATAGAGGATATTTTCGGAATGGGCGACGTACCAGCTGTCGGTGAACTGGACGCAGGGGATGGTGAACGGGGATTCCGTGGGTCCTTCCGAGAAAAACAGCACAACGGCGGTCTTGCCCTTCATGATACCCTTGGAAATATCGAGGATTTCTTTATAGCCCTGCTCGTATTCGACAGAATTTAAGGTTTTCATGCTTTCAAGGTTTTCCTTGTAAACCATGTATTTAGTCCCGTTTTTATCGCGTCCCTGGTCGGCGTAGCCGTCCCAGTGGATGGTCTGCTTGGGCAACTTCAGGGTGACTTCCTCATTTAGCGCGAGCGCCTGTTCGCGGACATACTGCTGGTCGGCTTTGCTGTCGTCGCAGACATAGACGGAGTCCGGTTCGCAGTGTTCGGCGTAGAACCCGATAAATTCGGCAACCTTTTCGTTTTTAAGCGCCGCGAGCTTGTTATAGCTCTCCCCGCTCATCAGTTTTTTTAACAATGCCTCGTATTTCATATTCATACTGTCTCCTTTGCAGTCGAAATTTATTAATCTCCAAACGTCACGCCGGTGCGTTTTCGTGGAAATGTATTTGTCACCCATTATATATATCCGCCCGGTATATGTCAATGAACATTCTGTTAATAAACGTATATATTCGTTCATTTATACCGTTTTTTTGAAAGTCGGCCGATAAAATCCTGCCATATAAGGCGTTTTTATTGATTAACGGGGTGATAAATGAAATTTCAAGCGGTTTAAAATGCATTTTGTTGCCGCTTCTGCGCGTAACGCAGGCGTTTCTTAATTATTATTACATTACGTTTTTATCTTTACTTTTCTGAAAATTATAGTATAATGGAATAAACTTAACAATATTATAAAATCCCGGACAAAAGGGGTCACAGATATGTTTTCAAAAAAAGACGAAGATATTCTTATTTCCTTAGCAAAAGAGGTTTCACATATCGCGGATGATTTTTCCAACGACGAAAAGCGGCGTTTTTGGTTTCGGCATAACACGTTACAGGGCGAACGCCCGGCGGTTTTCGTGCATCCCGACGGCGCTTGGAGCGAGCTTTTACCCGAAGAAACCCTTTTATGCGGCGACTGGTACGCACGGCATATCGAGCGCACGCTGCGGCAACGGATAATCCGGCATAAATACATACCGGATGACGTGCCTATCGAGCGCACACTGCATATCGAAAAGGTTTGGTACAATTCGTGGTGGGGCGTGCAACCCAAGGTAGTGCCGAGAGAATCCGCCGGCGGCTCGTGGCACCATATCCCTGTCATCGAAAAACCCGACGACTGGCAGATGCTGAAAAAACCCAAAGTCGAGTATGACGACGCCGCCACGGCGGCGCGGTGGGAATATATGCAAAACCTGTTGGGGAATATCCTCGAATGCGACCTTGTGGGTAACGTTTATTATAATTTTCACCTGATGCATTGGTATTGCGACTACCGCGGGCTGGAAAATATGTTCATGGATTTGATTCTCGAACCGCAGATGGTACGCGACGCCATGGCGTTTTTCCGCGACGGCGTGATTTCGATGTTTTTACAAATGGAAAAGCTCGGACTGGTATCTTTAAACAACACCGATGTGTTTCATTACACGGGCGGCATAGGCTATACCGAAGAGCTGCCGGGCGAAGGTTTCGACAAAAATCACGTTAGGCTAAAGGATGTCTGGGGAGCGGCGGAAGCGCAGGAGTTCGACCGCGTTTCGCCGGAAATGCACGAGGAGTTCGTGCTGCGATACGAACGTGAGGTACTCGAGCTGTTCGGCTTGAACGGCTACGGCTGCTGCGACAATCTCGGCAAAAAGCTCGGCAACGTGTTGAAAATAAAAAATCTCCGCAGGGTGGCGGTCTGTCCCTGGGCGGACATAGACGAATTCGCACCGGTGCTCGGCGACAGGTATCTGATGACCTGGAAACCGCAGCCCGCTTATCTTGCCCACGAAAAAACAGACGTCGCGGCGATAGAAAAGGAGTTGAACACCGGGATAAAAAAGGCCAACGGCTGCCGGCTTGAGCTGATACTTCGTGACACCCACACGGTTAGGCGCGAACCCGAACGCTTCACCGAATGGGTCAAAATTGCCCGCGAGGCGATTGAACGGAGTTGGAGCAACGTTTAACACAATTTTGCGAAAGGATCTTTATTATGAAAAGACGTGTTTTGATTGTAATCGTTCTGGTGCTTGCGGTAATAATATCGTGTATTTCGAGCGCCTGCAACGCAAAACCGGAGGAGGAATCATCGGTGACTGAAAACAATTCCGAAAACGAAAGTCAAGAAATTTCTACCGAAACAGAATCGTCTTACCCCGACGTTATTACGGGGAGAGCCGACCGCGGCGGACTTAAAACCTGTGTGACGTTGGGCTGCGCTTATAAAACCTCCGCGGCATCCCTTTCGGCATACCCCGACGACGGGAAAATTCTCACCGACGGGATGTTCAACGCGCTTTGCCTTGACTCCGACGGCTTTACGGGCTTTAAGCCCGGCGGCGGTAAAATCGAAATCACCGCCGACCTCGGCGCGGTCGTCGAGGGGCTTTGCGATTTCGAGATACGGTACATGGTGAAGTCGGGAACGGCGAGAGAACCCGCATCTTTCGAGGTTTCCGTTTCAACCGACGGGGAAAAATATATTAAAATCGGCGAAACGGAATGTGCGGAGAGGACTGTGTACCTGCTCGACCGCCAATACGGGGATACTCTGGAAACCGAAAACGCGGTCAAAGGAAGGTATATACGGTTCACCCTGCAGGCAAAGCCGGGTTTTTCATTAATGTTGCAAGAAATATGTGCCTATAAGTACCTCGATATCGACCTCGGCGCAGGCGATGCGGAAACCGCGCTTTATACCCGCGCGCCCGATAACATAACCGTGCCGTATATCGAATACTCCTTTATCACCACTCTGCCTTTGGCGGGCTGCACCGAAGCCGACGCGGACGAATACTTCGACAACCTCCAAAACGCCGGGCTGAAAGGGCTGATTGTTTTAAACGGTGCGGGTTTCGACGGTGTGATAATGAGCGAGAGCGCCTTTGAAACGTTGTTCGCCCAATGCGAAAAGCGGGGCATGAGCGTTTTTATGGGGCTGAACATGGCAAAGCACGACCTTTATACCACAGAGGGTTACGCAGACGAATTCCTTTCCGTAACCAAAACCGCCGCCGAAACGATATACGCCAAATATAAAGCCAAATATCCGAACGCTTTTCGCGGCTGGTATTTCAACACCGAACTGAACAACTCCGTTTACGCCGCCCATCCCGAAATCTGCGTCAAGCTGCTAAACGGGTATATCGATGTTATCGAACAAATCGACTCATCAATGCCAATGCTCATGTCGCCTTTCACCGCTTCCTGGGCGGGGGACGCGGCGAAACTGCAAACCAGTCTCGCGAACATTATGCGGCAGGTTAATTTCCGCCCCATAGACATATACTGTCCGCAGGACAGCGTGGGCGCCGAGCTGGTGGCGCTGGATTCCTCCGACGCTTATCTGGCGGCGGCAAAGAGCTGCTGCGATGAAGAGGGTATAAATTTCTGGGTTAACGTCGAAAACTTTATTATAAAATCAAGACTTCCCGGCAGCGATGACACCGTGCCCGCGCCGCTTTCGCGCTTTACCAAACAAATGGAGATCGCGTCGAGGTACACCGAAACGCTGACCTCCTTCACCTTTGAGGCGTATTCGCCGGAGGCGTTCGGCAATTACACCATATATAACGACACGGGATATTTTTATGAAAAATATCTCGAATACCTAACCGCTGGAACGGCGAGTGAAACCAAGCCCGCGGTGCCGGACGTCGCCGTCCGCGACGCCGAGGAGGGGTATGTGTATGTTACCGTCAGCCTGAAAACGCCGACCTACGGACTTTCCGACCTCGCCGTGACCAAAAACGGGGTGTATTCGCCGATAGGGCGGTATCTGGTGAACGCGAAGGGAAACATGAGCTATGTCTCCTACCGCGATAAAATCGACGGCTCAAACGGTATTAAATATGAATTTAAGGCATACGATTTCGCGTCGTCGTCCTCGGCTTCTAAATTTTACGGATATAAGTGCGAGATAGACGAGGTTTTCACCTGCGAAATTGACCGCACGCTTACAAAACGCAACGTCGCTCTCGGGTGCGCATATACGGGAAGCGCGCCCACCCACTCGAACGGCGACAACGGCGGCGAGTTCACCGACGGCATCTACGGCGGAGCGGATTTTTCCGACGCGGCCTGGTCGGGTTATTCGGACACGCGGTACGAGTTTATCATAGACCTCGGCGAAATCGTCGAGGGGATCGCCGATTTTAACGTTTCCCTGTTGGGCGGGGGATTGGGTTCGATATACGAGCCGAAATCCATAACCTTCGCGGTTTCCGCCGACGGCGCAATATACCACGCCGCCGGGGAGGTAAAATACACCTCGCAAGGCAGCGGTAACTCGCTTTACAAGACTTCCATGGGCTTGCAGCTGGAACTGGGCGCGGCGGCGAGATACGTCAAGGTTACGGTGGACTGTTACGGCTGGTGCTTTATAGACGAGATGGAAATTTATAAATATGAATAAGCTCGTTCGTTGCAATATCCCCCGGAGAATAATTCTCCGGGGGATATTATTTTAACACAAAAAGTGCAAACACATATAATATTAACGATAATACTGATGAAACAGGGGTAACAGCGTGAAAGAATATGGGAGTTGCGGCAGTTTTGCGACCTCCATGCTGCTTTCATAATAAATTTGCGCCCATTACGGGCATGGAGGATTATTATGCCGATTAAAATATTTATCGACCAAGGGCACAATCCCGCAGGGGGACCGAACGCCGGAGCCATCACCGCGGATCTATACGAGGGTGATATAAATTATCAAGTGGGGATTTATTTGAAGGAGATACTCGACGGCGACCCCCGCTTTGAGTCGAGACTTTCCAGACCGACCGCCGATACCGTGCTCGGGACCGACAATGCTTCGAGTCTTTCCGCCAGAGTGAATATGGCGAACCGCTGGCCGGCGGACTATTTCATAAGCATCCATTCAAACATAAGCACCAATCCGAGCCTTAACGGAACCGAAATGTATATATACCGCTACGGGACGCAGTCTAACTGGCTTGCCGACAGTATGCTCGACGGCATAGTCAACGTCGTGGGCACCAAAAAGAACGGAGTGTTTACCAGGCCTTCGTTGTATGTCCTGCGCGCCACCAATATGCCCGCGGTGCTCGCGGAGCTGGGTTATATGTCCAACCCCGGGGACGCGGAAAAGCTGGCAAACGATCAATACCAGTTCGCTTACGGAATTTATCAGGGGCTTTTGAAATATTTCGGTCTTGCTCCCCTGCCGAGCCGTCCCGCCGCGGTGGGCTGAAATAAATACAAAATTTGAAAATGCAAGCGCTGCGGCGCAACGCAAAAGTCATGCAGAAAACCGGCGCGAACGGAGAGCGTCGGTTTTACTTTATAGTAATATTTGTATATTTAAACAACACTATCCGTCTCGACGCTTCAAGCGCCGAGCCACTTTCCCAAAAGGGAAGGTTATAAGGGATTTAAATAACTTTAATAAGCTATATTTGTTTATGCTCCGCCATGAAAGTTCTGACTTCCTCCTCGGCGGGGAGCGAGTTGAGCGCGCCGCGCTTGGTGACGGTAAGGGCGCCGGCGGCGTTGCCGAAACGACAGGCGGAATATATGTCCCCGCCGTTTCGAGCGTATTCCAGCGTCAAGGCGGCGGTGAAAGCGTCTCCGGCGGCGGTGGTGTCCACCGCGGTTACCTCATAGGGTCCGCAAATGTCGCAGTATTTGCCGTCGTATATATACGATCCTCTTGCGCCGAGCTTGAGCACCACATATTTTATGTTCGCGGTGTTGCAAAGCTTTATACAGGCTTTCAGACAGTTATCAAGGCTGTCCGGGCGTATGCCGGTGAGAAATTCGGCTTCGTTTTCGTTGGGGGAGAGTATTTCGGTTTTTTTGATATTTTTGAGCATAAAATTGGGGGTGACCCCTCCGCAGTCGAGCACCAGCGGCAGGTTGTTTTTTTCGGCGAGCCGCGATAGGTATTCCACCGATATGGGATTTATTTCGAGGTTGGTCAACACTATGTCGGGGTATGTCAGGAAAGAGGATTCAATGTCGGATTCGCCGATATTCTTATTCGCGCCGGAATAAACGATAATGCGGTTGGTCCCGTCGCTTTCCACCATGACCACGGCAAGCCCGGTCTGTTCGGTCATGTCAACCTTGACAAAGCGGCGGTCTATGCCGTTTTCAGCGTATATCCGCGCCAGCCTGTCCCCGTAGGCGTCGTCACCGATTCGGGTGCAGAATATGACTTCCCCGCCCAAACGCGCGGCGGTTATGGCGGCGTTCGCCCCCTTGCCGCCCGGAACATAACCGTATGTCCCGTCGGAGAGCAGGGTTTCGCCCGCGGCGGGAACGGAGTTTACCGTCAGCACGAAATCGATATTCGCCGAGCCAATCACGAGTACGCGTTTTGCCATCTTTATCATCCTTCCGTAAATAACCGCGATATTTGTTTCGTTTATTGATACAAACTCGCTGTCTGGAGCTTATTTTTTACTTTTTGTCGATTTTAAACAATCTGTTATATTTATTCGATTATATATTACAGCATTTATCCGTCTTTGTCAATAATATCTTTTTTACGTAAATATTTCAGTTTTGTCGCCATTCCTCCGCGAATATGGCGTTCCTTTTTGTTTATTTCCATAAGTTTTGCCACCTCGTCGAAAAGCGGTTTGTCGAGTGCTCTGAGCCTGACCGTGATATCCTTATGTACCGTCGATTTCGACACCCCGAACACCGCAGCGGTTTTTCTGACGGTGGAGTCGTTTTCGAGCATAAAAACGGCTATTCTGACCGCTCTGTCCTCGTTTGTGAAAATATCGATCCCCTCCTTGTCCTGTGTTTCAAATATATGAACCGCGGTCGGAAAAAAATAACAAAAAACACTATTGAATTATCTTTTTCAATGTGTTACCATAAGTCAGATTATTAAATCATTTATTTTTGGAAAGGACAGCTTTGCTTATGAAAATTCTCGTCACCGGCGGAACGGGGTATATCGGCTCCCATACCGTCATAGAACTGATAAAACGCGGGCACGACGTGGTTATCGCCGACAACCTGACGAATTCAAAAATAAGCGCGCTCGACAATATCGAAGCCATTTCGGGCGTTAGACCCGTATTTTACGAGATCGACGTCGCCGACAAAGGCAAGCTCGACGCCGTATTCGTTTCCCATAAAATCGACGCGGTTATCCATTTCGCAGGCTTGAAAGCCGTGGGCGAGTCGGTTTCGATGCCTTTGGAATACTACGAAAATAACATTATGTCAACCATCGCCCTACTCGGCGCCATGAAGAAATACGGTTGCGGGACATTTATATTCTCGTCGTCCGCGACGGTTTACGGTGACCCCGCGTCGCTGCCCATCACCGAAGATTTTCCCCTCACCGCCACCAACCCCTACGGGGCGACCAAGCTGATGATAGAGCGGATTCTCAACGATTTTCAACACGCAAACCCCGCTTTTTCGGTGACGCTGTTACGCTATTTCAACCCTATCGGCGCTCATCCTTCCGGGCTAATCGGCGAGGACCCCAACGGTATCCCCAACAACCTGCTGCCGCTCGTCATCAAAGCCGCCAAGGGCGAAAGGGTGCTTTCGGTCTACGGCAACGATTATGACACGCCGGACGGGACCGGAGTGCGCGACTACATACATGTCTGCGATCTCGCCGACGGACATATCAAGGCGTTATGCAACGCGGGCAAGCCGGGGGTGTTCACCTATAACCTCGGCACCGGCAACGGCTTTTCGGTGTTGGAAATCATCCGGACCTTTGAGCGCGTCAACGGCGTCAGGGTGCCGTATGTCATAACCGAACGGCGTCCGGGTGATATCGCCGCGTGTTACGCCGGTTGCGCCAAAGCCGAAAAAGAGATCGGTTTTAAGGCCGTAAGAGGTATCGAGGAGATGTGCCGGGACGCTTGGAAATTTGCCAAGGATAGATAATTTTTGACGGGTTATATTTATATAAATGATGAAAACCGGCGTTCTCCCGTTGCGCCGGTTTATTTAATTAATAAAAGTGAGTATAACAACGCTTTTTATCGACTAATTACAAAGGAGGGTATCAAAATGGGCTTTTTAAGCGGAGAAGAATTATACCGCCGTTTTTTAAACGGAGACAAGAGCAGTTTCGATGAGATTATTAATATGTATCACGACGGGTTGATTTATTTTTTATACGGTATGCTTAAAAATTATGACGAAGCCGAAGAAGCCGCGGAGGACGCTTTCGCGGAGCTGGTGATACACAAGCGCAGGTATTCGTTCCGCTCCTCGCTTAAAAGCTATTTATACGCGATAGGCAAGCACAAAGCCGCGGATATCCTGCGCCGGAAGGCAAAGCTCGACAGCAACGGTATAATCGACGAGGATACGCCGTCGGACATACCCGGGCCGGAGGAATCGGTGATTAACGACGAATTGAAGCGCGAGGTGAGAAATGCTCTGGATCTCATCCATAAAGATTACCGCGAGGCGCTTCATCTCGTATATTTTGATAACATGGGCGTATCGGAAGCGGCGAGGGCACTCGGAAAAACCAAAAAGCAAACCGAAAATTGCCTTTACCGCGGAAAGCTTGCTTTAAAAGCCGTCTTTGCGGAAGCGGGTAAAAATATTACGACTTTTAAGGATTTTAACGAGTGAAAAGCGTTATCAGTCCGACCTATATATGAAAACATTTTATGCAAGGAGGATTTTATGAAAGACATTGACGCTTTCAGGAATTCGGTTTATGAAAAAGCCGCTTCCGGAAAACGAAAAATCAGTTTGAGGAGAAGGACCCTGACCGCCGCGGTATCATGCCTGTGCCTGGTGCTCATCATGGCGTTTATCGGCGGCATATTGCCGTGGGGAAACGGTATCGCGCCGGGAGTCAACGACAATTCGTCCGAAACGCCCGGCCAGAATTCCAAAGATAATTCCGTCGAAACGCCCGATACGTCGAACACCGATAAAACGGGCGATACGGTTCCCCTGCCGACCGGGCGGGTTACCGACCTGATGGCGGGTATCGAAAACGCCAATACCGAAGAATGCTCTCTCGACGACGAACTGCTCGCATCTACAGCGGATTTTTATCTCAATTTCGCCAATGCCATAGCGGAAAAGGGTAAAAACTTGGTGTTCTCCCCGACTTCCGCGCACTTTGCTCTCGCCATGACCGCCAACGGCGCCGCCAACGAAACGCTCGCGGCCATGGAAAACGTCCTTGCCGGAGGTAAAAACGTAACCTCCCTCAACCGCTTTATGGCGGCATACGCCGACGAGATTTCCGGCGACCACCTAAAAATCGCAAACTCCCTTTGGATCGGCAACGGCAGGGTGAGCGTTTACAAGGATTTTTTGAAAACCAACGCCGCTTATTACAACGCGGGCGCGTTTTACGCCGATTTCGGCGACAAGGAAACGGTCGGTTTTATCAACGGCTGGATCGAAGATAACACCGACGGCATGATCAAGGATATGCTCAAAGAGATCAGGGAAGACCATATAATGTTCCTGATCAACGCCATAACCTTCGACGCGGGATGGAACGAAAATTCGGTTTCCAATGTTTTGGAAAACCGCGAATTTAAAAATTATGACGGTAAAACCGCCAAAGTGACGCAGTTCATGTACACCGGTGCAAGCAAATCCATAACGCTCGGCAACGGTACGGGCGTGCTTATGCCTTATAAAAACAGTAATTTCTCATTCGCCGCGATTTTGCCGGGCGAGGGAACCGATGTGTATGACTACCTGGCGTCCGTAAACGGCTCCGCTTTTATTTCCGCCGTCAAATCCGCCGCGGAAAATTACAGCACCGATATCTATATGCCGGAATTTGAGATCAAGTCCTCCCTTTCCCTCGGCGAACCGCTCGACGCGCTCGGGATGGGTGTCGCTTTCAGCGACGGTTTGGCCGATTTCACCAACCTCGGCGTGGCAAGGGGTATCATTTTTATCAGCTCGGTAAATCAGGACGCGTATATTTCCGTCACCAGAGTGGGCACCAGGGCTTCCGCCGCCACCATCGTCGCCATGTCGGACGAGTGCGTGCATAAAACCGTTGACTTCAATCGCCCCTTCGTTTACGCTATCGTGGACAACACGACCCGCCTTCCCGTATTCATAGGGGTATGCGCCGATATCGGCTGAAATCAAACAAATCACAGCCGACAAAAAAACGGACCGTAAGGTCCGTTTTTTTATGTTCGTCATCATTAAATGGTTGCAAAACGTAAAGCGTAGTGATATAATGAACGCACGTTTTTCTTCCCCATAATTTTATGTTTTTCTTACATATCATCATTAAAGACGGCGGTAAAATTATTGCATGAAAAAGTTTTTACGTTTACGACCATTATTGGATTTTTTTAAAAAAAGGCCGTATGGCTTACTTATTTTGGCATGGCCTGTCGAATGGATTTGGTACGGCATACTTAACCATACCCAAACCGCCGAAACCAGCCATATCATTAAAATATCGCTCGACGATATCGTGCCTTTTTGCGAATATTTTATTATCCCCTATGTCCTGTGGTACCCCTATCTGGCTTTCGCCGTCTTTTACACGCTTTGGAAGTCAAAAAAGGATTTCATACATCTGACTTCCATGACCTACCTGGGAATGTTCGGCAGCATGATTATCTGCACGCTATACCCGAGCTGGCACACCCTCCGCCCCGACTACGCCGGTTTAAATAATAATGTTTTTACTTATATGGTAAAACGCCTGTGGGAAATTGACAACCCGGCGGTGATCTTCCCGAGCATGCACGTCCTGGTGGCGGTGCTTATCACCATAGCCCTTATAAAGGCGGACTGTATGAAAGGCAAAACCTGGTGGAAAGTAGGTTTCGTTATTTATACAATCCTCGTAACCCTGTCCACGGTTTACACAAAACAGCATTCCGTGGCGGACGTTTTCTTTGCTTTCGTTTTCGTCGTACCCTATTATCTGTTGACGTACTATGTTATTTATCCCAAGAAAAGGTGGAGCAAAAACAAGTAGCGTACAACGCTCAGCATTTAACGGCATTTACGCACAACCTATAAAGAATGTCCGAAACCTTCTCCATCTTTTGAACGGATATAAACTCATATTTACCGTGGTAGTTTTCGCCGCCGGTGCAGATGTTCGGGCAGAGCAGCCCCATGTACGACAACCGCGCACCGTCGGTGCCGCCGCGTATCGGTTTGATTATGGGCGTTACGCCCTCGTCCTCCATCGCTTTTATCAAGCGTTCGACGATATAATATGAGTTTTCTATCAGCTCGCGCATATTGTAATAAGAATCGGTTATAACGCAGTTTACGATTTTTTTACCGTATCTGGCGTTTATAAAATCGCACGCCGCGGCAAGGCGCGCTTTTTTATTTTCAAAAAGCCGCCTGTCATGGTCGCGGATGATATATTTGAACTTCGCCGACTCGACGTTGCCTTCGATACCCGTCAGATGGTAAAAGCCCTCGTATTTTTCGGTGTGTTCCGGCCTTTCCCATGACGGCAGCAGGGCGTCCAGCTCATAGGCTATCCGGGCGGCGTTTATCATCTTATTCTTGGCGGTGCCGGGATGGATGGAGTTTCCCGCCACGGTTATGACGGCTGCGGCGGCGTTGAAGTTTTCGTATTCAATCTCCCCGATAATTTCCCCGTCCACGGTGTAAGCGTAGTCCGCGCCGAAGCTTTCCACGTCGAACAGATCGGCGCCGCGGCCTATTTCCTCGTCGGGGGTGAAACCGATTAAAATGTCGCCGTGCTCCTCGCCGCTTTCTTTCAGCCGTATGACCATATCCATGATTTCGGCGATACCCGCTTTGTCGTCGGCGCCAAGCAAAGTGGTACCGTCTGTGACTATGAGGTCGTCGCCGATATAATTACTGAGGTTGGAGTATTCGGAAACCTTCATGACAATGTCAAGCTTTTCATTTAAAACAATATCTCCGCCGCCGTATTTGACGACTTTCGGCGATATATTAATGTCCGACATATCCGGTGAGGTGTCTACATGGGCGATAAAGCCTATTCTCGGGCATTTTTTGCCGTCTTTTAAGTTGGAAGGCAGCTTGGCATAAACATACCCGTCGCCCTTATGGCGGATTTCCGAAATCCCCGCTTCCGAAAGCTGTTTTACGATTAGCTCCGAAACCGCGAGCTGTTTAGCGGTGGAGGGCACCGAATATGATGCCTCGTCGGAATTGCTGGAAATGACGGCGTAACCCAAAAACCTGTCCTTTATGTTCATAAAATTTATCCTTTCTTTTTTTATATTATATATCCTCCCGCCGCGGAACGCAAATGTTTTTTATCTATCGCTTGCATTTTTATAAAGATGGGTTATAATGAATACGGATAAGAGAGGAAATGAATATGATTAAAAAAATTAACGGAACCTGGTTTGAGTTTACCCATCATAATACGCCGGAGGGCAAATACTGGAACGCCGCCTGCCGCAATTTTACCGAAGAACAGTGGCGTGAAAAGGTACGGGAAATAGCCGGGCTGGGTATGAAGTATATCGTTTTGATGTGTTCCTCGCTGGTTTACGAGGAATACGCGGAAGCATATTTTAAAACAGACATATATCCGTTCGCTAAAAATTTCGCCTGTGAAAACCCTATCGGAGCGCTGCTCGACGAAGCGGACAAGCACGATATCAAAGTTTTTATCTCCGCCGGGTTTTACGGGGTTTGGACGGATACTTATACGAACATGATCTCCCCGGAGGTCACAAAACGCGCCTTCAAAGCGATGGAGGAGCTTTATTCGCGTTACGGAAGGCATAAGTCGTTTTACGGCTGGTATTTTCCCGACGAAACCTGCATAGAAGGTCATTTTCACCCCGAATTTATGAAATACACCAACGCCTATTCGGCTTACGGAAAAAGTTTTGACAAAAACTTAAAAGCTCTCATCGCACCCTACGGCACGAACATCCTGAAAGCCGACGACGGATATATAAAGCAGCTCGAAGCTCTGGACGTCGATTTTATCGCCTACCAGGACGAGGTCGGCGTGCGCAAATCCACGCCCGGCCAAACCGGGGCGTATTACGCGTCGCTCCGCGCGGCGCACGACAGAGCCGGCAGGGCGGCTTTGTGGGCTGACATGGAGATATTCGAGTTCGAAGGTCAGGTCTATCATTCCGCGTTGATACCCGCTTCGATTGAACGGGTTAAAAGACAGCTCGAAGCCATTTCGGATTATGCGGACGAAGTGCTGTGCTACCAGTATATTGGCATAATGAACAGACCCGGCACCGCCGCGTTCTGCGGGCATCCGAAATCGGCGGATTATTATACGGATTATAAACTTATGGTTGACGCAATCGGCAAATAATAATACAAATCATTCAAAAAAAGGGTGGTTGATTTATGGACAAGGAAAACGAAGTCAAGAACACGCCTGAACTCCCTCTGATGGAGCGTATCAGGCAATATTCCGCCGCCTGCTCGAAGGGGCATAAAAAAATCGCCGCGTATATACTCGAAAACTACATCAACGCGTCGTACCTGACCGCTTCCAACCTGGCGAAAGAGGTGGGAGTTTCCGAATCCACGGTGGTGCGCTTTGCCATGGACATAGGGTTTCAGGGATATCCGGAACTCCAGGCGGCGCTCAAAAGTATGCTCAAAAACAAGCTCACTTCCTTGGAGAGGATAACCATCGCTTCCGAAAGGATGGGGAGCGACACGCTCACCGCCACCCTGAACGCGGAAATCGAAAACCTCCGCTCGACGCTCGCCAACACCGACCGGGCAAATTTTGAATCGATTGTGGACATGATTCTGTACGCCAAGACGGTGTATATCGTGGGAAACCGCTCGTCCACGTCATTGGCGAATTTTATGTATTTTTATATTTCTCTCATTTTTGAGAAGGTGCGCCTTGTTCAGTCGGTGAGCGGCAGCGACATATTTGAGCAGCTGTTTCGTATCGGCGAAGGCGACGTCGTGGTGGGCATCACCTTCCCGCGGTATTCCAAGCGCACCGTGGACGCCATGACCTTTGCCCACCGCTCGGGCGCGTTCACCGTCGCGATAACAGATTCCGACAATTCCCCCATAGTGCCCATCGCCGATAAGGTATTGTACGCGAAAAACGAGATTTCGTCTTTCGTGGACTCCCTCGTGGCTCCCATGGCTTTAATCAACGCGCTGGTTTCGGCATTGGGACAGAAGAAGAAAAAAGAAGTGTCAAGGAATTTTGAAAAGCTCGAAAGCATTTGGGATGAATACAGCATCTACGACAAAAACAAGTGATAATAAAAACATAGTGATTATCGGTGGCGGCGCGGCAGGGATGCTCGCCGCCGTTTCCGCGTCCGGCAAAGGTTTCGACGTGATTGTCATTGAAAAAAATCCCGTCACCGGTAAAAAGCTCTCCATAACCGGCAAGGGCAGGTGCAACGTCACAAATAACTGCTCGGAGAAAGAATTTCTTGATAACGTGGTGACAAACCCCAAGTTCCTGACCAAAGCGGTCTACCGCTTCCCTCCCGCCATGGTCATGGAGTTCTTTGAATCGGCGGGGGTTCCTCTTAAAACAGAAAGGGGACGGCGCGTTTTTCCGGAAAGCGACAAGTCGGCTGATATATGTTCGGCGCTTGACAGACGGCTTGCCGATTGCGGCGTCAGTATTATACGGGGGAACGCAAAAGAAATTAAACGGAAGGGCTGCAGGCGTCGGGTGTTTGACGGACACAGGTTATAAAGCCATACCGGCGCGCTCGGTTGTTCTGGCGACCGGCGGGATGTCTTATCCCAAGCCCGGTTCGGACGGGAGCGGTTATAAATTGGCTTCGGCGTTGGGGCACACCGTAATAACCCCGCGCCCCTCGCTGGTACCGCTTGTGACAAAAGAGGATTGGGCGGGCAGGCTTACCGGGCTGACGTTGAAAAATGTGAATGTCAGTTTTGTCAAAAACGGTAAAACTTTGTTTTCGGAACAGGGCGAGATGCTTTTTACCCGTTTCGGCGTCTCGGGTCCGCTGGTGCTTTCGGGTTCGGCGTATATAAAAACAGACGACTTTCCGGCAATGATGTATATCGACATGAAACCCGCGCTGTCCGCGGCGTCACTTGACACTCGGCTGATTTCGGATTTTGAAGAATTTCAAAATAAAGATTTCATAAACGCTCTTGACAAGCTTATGCCGAAAGCGATGATACCCGCAGTCGCGGCGCTTTCGGGTATCGACGAACGCAAAAAGGTAAATTCGATCACAAGAACCGAAAGGGCATCACTCGCCGCACTGTTGAAAGCGATACCTCTCACCGTCACCGCTCCGCGCCCGGTTGACGAAGCGATAGTGACCTCCGGTGGGGTGAAGGTTTCGGAAGTGAACCCTTCGACGATGGAATCCAAGTTGATTACCGGATTGTTTTTCGCCGGGGAGGTGCTTGACGTCGATTGCTATACCGGCGGCTATAACCTTCAGGCGGCGTTCTGCACCGGGTACCTTGCCGGGGAAAACGCGGCTAAAGATGAACGGTAAAATTATACTATACAATAAAATATTTTTTAAAATGAATTTTTTTGCTCAAACTCTTGCAAAACTTATAACTTTATGATATAGTTATACGGTCAAAAATCTATGTCTCGAGGTGTATTATTATGCTGACCAACGAATATCTTAAAGGAGGTTACCAAACCG
>CAYOGQ010000031.1:0-19775 GCA_964403645.1 uncultured Ruminococcus sp. | reverse complement strand
ACATATTCCTGTCCCTTGTAAAGATAAAACTGCGTCCTGACGCGGTACGCCGTGCTCAGCCACCCGGTGAGTACGAATGCGAACAACAGCGCCACGAAGCCCGAAACCTTTCCGGTCGCCACCAAATGAAGCTGGAACAAGGTCGCGACCACTATAAAAGGCACCTCATTGAGTACATCTGAGATCCGTTCCATTACAAGGTCGGTCCAGCCGCCGTAATAGCCCTCAATCGCACCGTATATAGCGCCTATAACGAGGTTGATGACAGAAACGCAGATCGAAAGAAACAGCGACAGTCGTATGCCCGATGCGAGGCGCACCATAATGTCATAACCCTGTCCGTCCGTGCCGAGGAGATATTCGGGTTCGCAGTCGTTTTGATAAATGTAATAATTATAATATAAAATTCTGACCAGATACTGCGGCAAGCTGGTTTCGCTGGAAGCCACCAGCTTATAATATTGCAGTTCGCCGTTTTTGCGCCAATAATTGTCGACAAACTCGCCGTCTTCGAAACCCTCGTACCACTCGTTTGCGTCGGTGATCGCCGTGGTGTCTTTGATCAGCGGGTAAAGCACCTGCAAACCGCTTTCCTTTTCCCATTCCAAAATTTTATTATATTCCGCCTGAGTGACCTGTTTTATTTTAAAGCCCACCTGATAATAAACCTCAACGTCAACTTTATAAATGGTCTTTTTGGTTTTGGGGTTCACAGAGGTGGTATAGTTTTTTATGGGGTTATACTTATAATCCGCGGCTTCCCCGAAGGAGAGGGAGGTTTCGGTGGCTTTGTCAAACGAAGCCGCGACCCCCATGCCGTAATAATATAAAAATCCCTTAGAGCTTTCGTTTCTGGTTTCCAAAGCGTCGGCGATGCCGATTTTGGCAAGCGTCATATTACGCGCCAGCTTCTTGACATAGGTGGTGTCATTTTCGCTGACGGAATGGGCGGAAAACAGCGGTACCAGCAGGCCGTAGAGGGTTATGACTATGATGATTATCGAAGCCGCGACGGACGATTTGTTCTTTTTAAACCTGATCCAAGCGTCCTTAAAATAGCCGATAGGCTTGGTTTCAAATTTTACGTCGTGAATGGATTTGTCGAGCTGTGAAAATTCGAACAGACTTTTATCTATCTTTTCTTTGAAATCGCCGGGTTTCATTGTTTTTTCGCCCCCATTCTGATACGCGGGTCAATAAATCCGTAGCTTAAGTCAATAAGTATAGACGCCGAAAGTCCTATGAAGGTATAAAACATACCCACCGCCATAAAGACGTCGTAGTCCAGTTCCGTCGGGGAAATTGATTTAATATACAGGGAGCCTATACCGGGTATGGTGAATATCTGCTCAATAATGATTGATCCGCCGAGCACGCCGACAAAAAGACCGATAATCATCGGGAGTATGGGCACCATGGCGTTCCTGAGAGCGTGGCGCGTGGTCGCCTGCGATTTGGAAAGCCCTTTTGTGCGGGCGAGCAGCATATAATCGCTGGTGAGCGTTTCGGTCAGCTCGGCCCGTGTAAACCGGGTAAGCCCCGCTATCGTGCCGAAGGACAGGGACAGCACCGGCAAAATTTGCGATTTAAACATTATCCATGAAAAATGAGAATTATTTGCTTCCAAAAGTGAAGCGGTGGTTATGGGGAGGTCAAAAAGCTTCCATTTGAAAGCGATAAAGTACTGCACCATAAAGGCGTACACATAGCTCGGCACCGAATAGAAGACCATCGTTATGGTTGACAAGACATAGTCCTGCCATTTGTTCTTTTTAAGAGCCGAATATATTCCTACGATAATACCTATCGGGACCGAAAAAAGCAGCGAATAGACGTTCACCAAAACCGTGGGAACGAGTCTTCTCGCGATAACCTCCTCGACAGGCGTATACGGCTCTATCCTCCATGACGTGCCCCAATTCCATTTTGTCAAAATATTTTTGGCGTAACGTCCCAATTGAACGATAATTGGGTCGTTGTAACCCAACGCTTTCCTGCGTTCCTCTATAAGCTTCGCCTGTTCCGAATACATGGATTTGTCCTGGACTTCATCCAATAACTTGATAAGCACGAAGCATATCGTAAAGATTATGGAAATGGTCAAAAGCATTAGGACTATTCGCTTTAAGATATATATGGTCATTTCTTTCATATATCTTTTTCTCCTGTTATTGTACTGTACTTTTATGTTTAGTACTTGGTTATATTTCAATAACGCTCTTTATTATACATTGTATGACAATATATAACATAAAATGTAGAAAAAAGGGCATTATTGAAAGCCCTGTATTTTACTAATCCCAATATAAAACATTATATGTTGAGATTTGTATTGTTGTCGCTGCCATTGAAATTATACTGCCGTAATAGCGGCAGTGAATCGTTTGGTTTGGGTTGCGTTGCGGTTTACCCCTGTGTTAAACACATGATATCGTCTAAGCAAACAGGGCGTATGGAATACGCCCTGTTTGTCAGCGCTTATTTTAGTTCATAACCAATAACGGGGCACAACCGATATACGTTTGACGTTATATATCGTCAGGAATATACGTTTTCGGCTGTCTTAATATACTCCGCCCACTCGGCGTCGTCATAATTGAAGGTCATGAAGCGGATGCCGCCGTACGCGTACATAATGTTGTATTGGTTGGTGGCATGGGCTATCTTGTCGTTATGGATAGAGACGACCACGTCGCTGGTGAGGATGATAAGGTGATAGCCTTTGAGGATGTTATATTCCAACGCGGCGAGTATTTTTAGCATCGTGGAGAAGTCGCCTTCGGCGTTGTAATATTCCCCGCCCGGCTGAATGGACTGGGCCCAAGCCTGATAGGTCTTGGTGACGGTCGCGCCGTTTATTTCGATATCGATCGTTTCGGTGGTCGCGTCAAAGCCGTTGCCTTCATGAATCTTGGCGTAATCCGGGTCGGTATAGCACTGGATAAGGGAGAACGGATAGAATGCGGCCCCGCCCCTAGCGCCCATCGCCATTTCGTTGACACCGTTCGCAACGTCGTCATATCTCTTTTCGGAAGTGGTGAAGGTTATTTTTATTTTGCCTTCAAAAGGAGTGTTTTTGGTCGCTTCGTCCAGATAACCTTGAACAAGGCTCTGACGGGTTGACTGTTCGTCGGTAAGAGTGGCGTTGGCGCCGACCGAGCAGGTGAATTCAAACACGTCGTCGTCGGTGAGATCGCCTGCGTTTTTGGCTTCGTCATAAACTTCCGCGAAGAGAGTTCTGGCTTTTTCAAGGTCAAAGCCCGTTATAGCCTCATACGCTTCGTCGAGTGTTTCAAAGTCTTTGCCCGCGCCGTATTCGATTCCGTAAAGGTCCACGATAACCTGTTTTGCTTCGTCGGTCTTTCTGTAAATGGAATCGGGGTCGTTTTCAACGTTGTAATAATAGAGGGAGTTGATAAGCCCGACGGCCGGCTTCTGACCTGCGGTGCCGTTCTGAGCGTAGTCGGTCCTGTCTATGGCAAACGAGAAGGCTTCTCTAAATTTGTCATAGGAAAGGATGAGCTTATTGACGGATTTGCTGGTGGAAGAAGCGTTATCGGAAAGCGCCTTAAGCGTGTCCCTGTCGGTGGCGAAGAAAAACTTATAGGTATAGGTTTGGTCAGTTTTGAGAAGGTTTTCGGAGAATTTATAGGTGGTCATGTCGTCGGACACAAGCTCGACCTCGTCAATTTCGCCCGCTTTAAATTTCATAAGCTGGGTGTTGTGGTCGGAGATAACGTCGCAGACAACTCTGTCCGCTTGGTATTGGTACGGATGCTTGTTGTCCCTGTAACCATACCAGTATTCGTTTCTTTCAAAGACAAGCTGCTTGTCCTTTTCAAAAGAAGCAAGCTTGTAGGGGCCGAAAGACATGTACTTTTCTGCGGTGGTGCCGTAAGAGGTGCCGGTGAGGTCACCCACGGGCTGCTTGTTCGCTTCGTAAAGGTCTTTGTAAACAATCCAGTTGGATGTCATGGAGGTGTTCATATAGAACTGGGATATGGTATTTTCGGTGATATAAAGGAAGGAATAATCGCCGAGTTTCTTAAAGCCGACCGTGTTCCAAGTTCCGTCGCCCACGGAAAGCTGGGGAAGCGCGAGGTAAGAAGCGGCGTAAGAAGCGTATGCGCCCGATTTATTGAGATAGGTGTCGTATATGTACTTGGCGGAAACCCAAGCTTCATCGGCAGTCTCATCTTCGACAGCGGCATCGCGGTACATGGTATCGTCCGAGATGATGACGAATTCGGGGCATTCGTTGCCATCGGCGTCAAGAGCGCCTTCAAGGCCCCAGAATCCCCACATGTTGACATAGACATCGCCTTCTTCAACGTCTTCGGCGAATTCATAACCGTTTTCTTCAAGGGATTTGTAGGTGGTGACTACGCCGCCATAGAAATAGCTGTACGCACCATAGATAGAGGTGTCGCCGGAATAGTAGTTGTTGGCGCGGTAGTTTTGCATTGCGGGATCGAGCAGGGCTTTGAGAGAATATTCATAGGTGTCGGCATTAATGACGGTGCCGTCCGCCCACTTGGCGCCCTCGTTGAGAGTAAAGAGCCAGATACGGCCTTTGTCGCCTTCCTCTATGCCCCAATCGGCAAGAACGAGATCATAGTCAGCCGCTTTGGCAGTCACGTCTTCGATATTGTTCGCCATTTCGAAATTCCACTTAAACGTGTCTTTCTCTTTGTCATAAATGGAGTCCACAAAACCGATTTCCGCGTAAGTGGCTATATAGCTGTCTCCGTTGGTTTCCCAGGTATGGGGGTTCCAGTTCTGCGGGTTGGCGGCGGTGTACTCATGGAAAGTGTACGTTTTACCGTCGTCAAGCACGCTCGGGTAACTTGTTTCGCTGGCGTCTTTGCTGGTGTCATCGCCCGTTTCCTTGCAAGAAACAAGAATCAGTGACGAAAATACAAATATAAGTGCCATAACGCCGGCCAGGATCTTTTTGTACATAATTTGCCTCCTTAAAATTCATGTTGCTATTATTTTGTGCAAAAATAATATTGGATTACATAGATTATATCATGAATTTCCCCCATGTCAAGAAGAAAATTCAATAAAGTTGATATTTTTACGTTTTATACATTAAAATAATTCATGTAATTTTGAAAATCCGACCCGCTTTTCCTGCAAAAGCGGCGGCGGGCTTTTTCGGTCTCAGACCCGATTTTCCCTAATTTTCAAGGTTTTTACACTTTCGGGAAATTTTATGTCGGATTATTGCCGCTATTACAAAAGGCAAGGTCGAGCTTTTCCGCCGCGGTTAAACCGCAAAACGCAAGCCGGGAATGAAAATTATTCAAAGCGTCGTCGCGGTGTATAATTATGTTTGCATCTCGGTTATAATCAAAACTTTATAATCCGGTTCACACGGCATTCTGAACCATAATGTTTTGACGCTTGACTTTTGATATTTTTTAGTTATAATTATAAAAAAATTGACAAACGGAGGCTTATTATGGCGGGTTATCAAAGACTGCACGTGCTACTACGCGAAGAACTGGATCAACTTGAAGAAGAAGGCAGAATTTTCGATAAGGAAGCGTATATCAAGGAGATAGATTCCTGCGCCGGCGACAAGGACAAGCTTATGGGAATATACGGAAGGATGCGCGCTTTCCCGAAAAGCGCATCTTTCCCGTACGTCGAGCCGGACGAGTACGAAGAAATAATTAAGTTGTGCAACGGCAGCGGTAAAAAATTCCGGGTGGACGAAACCGCTATATACAACAGACTTTACGGCGCTTGGCTCGGCAGGTGCATCGGATGCGCTCTCGGTCAGCCGGTGGAGCTGTGGGAAGCGAAAAATATAAAGCTATGGTGCGAGGGAGCGGGCAAGTATCCTTTATCCTATTATATACCCACACATTCCGAAGCCGAATTAAAATACGGCTGGAAAACGGGATGCCCCGCCTCCACGGATGAGAATATCGCTTTTATGCAGACGGACGACGATCTGAGGTACACCGTTCTGGCGCTGCGGCTCATGCGCGACAAAGGCAAGGATTTTGATTCCTTTGACGTCGGGTTGAACTGGCACTATCGCCTTCCCTACCGCGACCTATGCACAGCCGAAAACCAAGCTTACCTTAACTTTTGCAACATTGACGAAAACGGACCGTGGGGCAAGCCCGAGCAAGCCATGGAATACCTCAAACGCGACATGGTCAGCACCTACCTCAACCCCTACCGCGAATGGATAGGGGCGCAGATCAGGATCGACTGCTACGCCTACGCTTGTGCGGGCGACCCGCGCGGAGCGGCTTATCTCGCCTATAAGGACGCGTATTTTTCCCATACCGCCAACGGCATATACGGAGCGATGTTCTTCGCTGCGATGATCGCCGCCGCTTTCGGCGCGAAAACCATCGGGGAAGCTTTCGAGGCGGCGCTTGGCGAGATACCCGCGACTTCAAGACTTTACGAAGCGTTGACGCAGACGCGTGAAATCGTAAAATCCGTTTCGTGTTATGAGGAGCTTATCGAAAAGGTCAACGCTAAATTCGCCAAATACGGCTGCGTGCACACCGTAAACAACGCCGCGGTCTGCGCAGCGTCCCTGCTTTGGGCGGACGGAGATTTTGAAAAAGCAATCACAGTGGCGGTGATGGCGGGGCTGGACACCGATTGCAACGGAGCGACCGTCGGCTCCTGCATGGGAGCGTTTTTGGGCGAGGGAGGCATACCCGAAAAGTGGAAGTCCCCCCTGCACGACACCCTCTATTCGGGGTTGGTCGAATTTCACCCGGTGAAGATCAGCGCCTTGGCGGAGATGACAAAAGAATTATATGATAAGTTTAAAGCATCCAAATAAGACATTTATTTAGTTGTTTGTAATAAAGGAAAAAACCGGCGCAAACGGAAACGCGCCGGTTTTTTAAATGATTTTTACAATGTTTTCACGCTCGTCAATTATAGAGCACTTGTCCCACGTTCCATTCCGCGAGGATGTATATGACATAGTCGGCTTCGTAACGTTTAATGTTGCCCAAATTATAGGTATAATCCCACATGCGTTGGTAATATGTTACGTTCATATTGCCGGCGATCAGGTCGTTGAGCTGTGTGCCGTAGGAATCGCGGATGACAATACAGTTCGGCAGGCCGGAACGCTTGGTTTCCACGAGGTTCATCGCCGTGACTTCCTCGCTGTAAACCCCCGTTTCGTCGAAGCGCTTGCGTTTGACCCCGGTCAAGTCGGTGGAAAGGTCGCGGAACCAGCTGTATTCAAGGCAGTCGGAATCGAAAAATCCCGGCGTGAGGTAAACCGGCGTGGTCATTTTTAGGTAGTTTAACATATCTCCTGTTTTAAAATATCCGGAATACCAATTAAAATAGTCGTAATCATACGGCGCGGCGTCGGGGAAATCGGCTTTTATCACGTTAAACAGCTCGGTGTACGCCAGAAACGCCGCGTATTCCGTCCAATGACTGTCGGTTTTGTAATAGATTGTCTGCGCGTCGTTTTTATGCTCGTTGAAAACGCCTTCGAGGTCGATCACCGTCGCGCCGGCGGCCCGCAGCGCGTCCATTACCTTAACCCGCCGCGTCTTGCCCTGCCCCTGTTTGTAATTTTCGGGAACGGCTTCGGGGTATATGGCAATCGGCGAGGGCGCCAATATGTAGATGATTTTGGTGTCCAGTCCTGCGTCCTCGATGCCCTTAATGCGCTCCTTGATCCGTGTGGTCAGGGCTTGCAGCTCGCCGTCCGAGGGAAGGTTTGTACACATAAAGTCGTTTAAACATTTGGAATAGAAAAATTGAGAGTCGTTGCCCGCGACTATGCCCTCGTCCTTGCCGGGATTTGCCGGGGTGCCGTTATAAGCCGCTTCCCCGCCGGAAAGTACGCCGTTTATGGATTGAGTGAGGACGACCGTTTCCCCGGAGGTATGTTTAAACCTTACCGAAAACCAACCGTAAAACGACTTGGAATCGATCTCCTGCCCGTCGGCGACCGAGGCGTGCACGACCGCGCCTTCGCCGCAGGTACCGACAATGACGGCGTAGGGTTTTTGGTCGTAGCTGCAGTACATTATTTTAATGGGGGTTATTGTGTCGGGCGACGAGGTTTCCATGCTCGATTCCTCCTTGGAGTTTTCATTCAGGGAGCCGTCGGGCGATTCATCAGCACGCGACGCTTCCCCGGTATTTTCAACGCCGTCTTTCGATACGGCTTCGCTTTCGAAATTTGCGGAGCTTGATTCGGCTGCGTTCCCCGCGCCGCAGGACGTGAGTATAAATAACGCCGCCAACAGCGATATCAATGTTTTTTTCATTCAAACCTCTATTCAGTTGTCAACTGTCAGCCGTAAGCTGTCAGCTTAGTTGATGATTGTGCGCCAGTGCGATGACGTCGATGCCGGCTCCGGCGGGGTTTTCCCCCAACCCGGAAACGCCGAGCCGTGTTATGTTCGAAGCTTGCACCGACCAAACATAATCGAGATATTTGTCCGTCCAGGGCATACCGTCTATTGTCAGCTCCTCCATCTCCGCTTCGAGGTAGGTGCCGTCGGCGTCGTCGTCGGAAGCCTTACCGGTGCGGGGTATAAGGGACATAAACCTTACGAAACGCACCAACGGTTTGCCGTCCGCTCTGACGAACACCTTTCCCGCGGGCTGGCGCATGGTCGCGGTCAGCTCGCCGAGCACCTCTCTGTCGCCGCCGAGGAAACGGTAAACGCATTTCACCACGTCCTCGTCAAGAGTGCAGCCGCCGATATCCAGCTCCGTTTCAAAATATGCGGCGGAGGGATATTTGTCAGTATTGAATTCGGCTATCTCCTTAAACCCGACCTCGCTCGGTTTGCCAAGCCCGAAATCGCACAAAAAAGCCGCCCGGACGTCTTTTTCCTGGTTGTCGCAAAGACCGGTGTCGATATGCCACAGCTTTCCTCCGGATATGTAGCCCAAACAGATATAGGCGTTGCGGCACGCCCTGCCGCAGACATCGCGGCGGTGAATTTTAATCTTTTTAAGATCAACGAGCGCTTTTATATGGGAAAACCTGTTGGTATAAGGCCCGTCGGCGTAATAATGCGCCCCGGCGTTGGCTTCTATCATGCATTTGACATGATCCTTTAAGCGGATGTCCCGCCCCAATTGGCTTTCGTGGCTTTTGTAGATATAGCCGTCAACGTCGGCGGCTATGACGTACCTTCCGGTGACGATATCGTCGTATTTATCGGTAAAATCGCCGTTTTCATACGTATATTTCTGTGACATGCCGATCCCGCTTTCTTGAAGTTATTTTAAAGTCATTATACACTTGACATTTCGCACAGTCAACCGCGGCGCGGCGATGAATGTTAATAAATATAAGTTTCGATGTTAATATTTATCTAAAAACTTTAAGTTAAAGCAAAAAAAAGAACGCGGCATCAAAACCGCGTTCCCGCTTTAAATTTTTACTTTACCGGTATATGGGAAATTGTTCGCATAGTTCCCTGACGCCGGCGTTGATCTCATCCTTGTTCTCTTCAAGGTTTTCGGCGGCAAGCCTCATCCAGCGTGCGATTTTACCCATTTCCGCTTTGCCGAAGCCTCTCGTCGTAACCGCAGGGGTACCCACCCTAAGCCCGCTGGTGACGGTGGGGAGCTGCGGGTCGCCGGGGATGGCGTTCTTGTTGGCGGTGATATGGACTTCGTCGAGCATTTTTTCGTAATCCTTGCCGGTGACGTCGAACGCTCTGAGGTCGAGGAGCATCAGGTGGTTGTCAGTACCGCCGGACACGAGGTCGAAGCCCTCGTCCAGCAGACGCAGCGAGAGTTCCTTGGCGTTTTCCACTATATTTTTTTGGTAGTTTTTAAATTCGTCGGTTAACGCCTCGCCGAGCGCCACCGCTTTGGCTGCGATAATATGCATAAGCGGTCCGCCCTGAGTTCCGGGGAACAGCGCCTTGTCGATTTTTTTGCCGAAGCTTTCTTTGCAGAGTATCAACCCGCCGCGCGGACCGCGCAGGGTCTTATGGGTGGTGGTGGTGACGACGTCCGCGTAAGGGACGGGCGAGGGATGCAGCCCCGCGGCGACCAGTCCAGCGATATGAGCCATGTCCACCATCAGGTAGGCGCCGACTTTATCGGCGATTTCGCGGCAGCGTTTGAAATCTATTATTCTGGGGTACGCCGATGCACCCGCGAGCAGCAGCTTGGGCTTGTTCGCAACGGCGAGCCGTTCCATTTCATCATAATCTATGGTTTGGGTGCCTTCGCTTACGCCGTAAGAAATAATATTAAAATATTTGCCCGAAATGTTCACGGGCGAACCGTGGGAAAGGTGTCCGCCGTGGGCAAGCGACATGGAAAGCACGGTGTCGCCCGGATTGAGCAGGGCGAAAAAAACTGCGAAATTGGCGTTGGCGCCGCTGTGCGGCTGGACGTTGGCATACTCCGCTCCGAACAGCTTTTTTGCCCGTTCGCGCGCGATATCCTCGACGATGTCCACATATTGGCAGCCGCCGTAATAACGCTTGCCGGGATAACCTTCCGCGTATTTGTTGGTCAGCACACTCCCCGCCGCTAGCAATACGGCTTTGGAGACGATGTTTTCGGAAGCGATAAGCTCGATATTATAACGCTGGCGGTTTAATTCCAGGTCACAGGCATCGAATACCTCTTTGTCGTATTCTTTTAACTCATCGAAAAAAAACATATAGCGCACCCGCAATTCCATAAAATTATAAACCATTATAAAACATATTTTCACCGTTGTAAATAGGTTTCCCAGATTTTCGGCATATAAGAAACGCCGGCTTAAAAAAGCCGGCATTTTTTAGTTATTTGTCACACTTTTACACGTTTTTATTTTAAAACAACAAAATAACGTTGTTTACTTTAACGTATAGCTTCCCAGTAAAACCCGATTTCGCCGACGGGGGCGGTCACGAAGTTAACTGTGATATAATTTTCGTCCACCGTGACATAATATTCGCTCGCCGCCGAGACGGGAGTGGTGGGGGTGAGGTTGACCGTCGTGGGAACCGCTTCAAGACTGTGGGCGATTCTATAAGCGGTCTTGTCGCCGTTGACGGTTTTCGAGTAGTTGCCGTTGTCGCGGTCGCTTATGATATAGCTGCCCGATCCGTCATATACCTGAAGGTTGGTCATAGCCAAAACAGAGCTTTTATCCGTCGGAGCTTTGATCCCTGCGTATGTCACCACGGTGCAGGAGTCGAGCGTCACTACCCCCATGGCGTTACTTGCATCGAACAGGAAGTAATTGTTGTTGTCGGCGGAGGAGTTTAGCATACAGTCGCGGAAGGTGAGGTTCATAATCCTTGTGGCGGGATTGGTGATATTCAATATGCCGCGGCTCGCGTTTTCAAACCAGGTGCCCACGAAGTCGCAGGGACGGGTGCCGCCCTTGGACGGTATGAGTATGTCGGTCACGTTGGAGGCGAATATCCCGCCGATCACATGAACTCCGTCGAACGATTCGCCGTTGAGGTAATCGAGCACTAGCCCCGCTTCGCAGGTGGCGATGCGCGGGTGTATGATGGTGTTACCCGAACCGTACAGATGCAACCCGTTGGTGCAGGAAGAGCAGAAGATGTTTTCGAACAAGCAGTCGAAAATACCCACTCCCTCCGGTTCGGCCGACCCGTCGATTCCGCAATACAAGCCGCTAAACACAAGGTTTTTAAAAGTGCCGATGGCGGAGTTGTATTTTTGGAGCGTCGAACCGCCGAGTATGCCGGTGACCTTTTCCACCCCGGAAGTCGTGATGAAAAGGTTTTCAATGGAAGTTCCCCACAAGGCTTCGTTGGCGGTGTTTATGACGGCGGAGTCGCTCGCCCCGTTCCAGACCAGCCGCGTCGACCACATACCGTCGCCGACGATGGATACATTCGCCTTTTTGTAAATGGTTTTGCCGACGGTATAGACGCCTGTCGGCAGGTAAACCGTACCGCCGCCCGCGGCGGCGCAAATGTCGATAGCCGCCTGTATATAAGCGGAGTCGTCCGATCCGTTGCCTTTCGCACCGTAATCCTTTATGTTATACACATTCACGGAGTGTTTCACCTCTTTACTTTCCGGTTGGGATTTTTCGTTTTTTTCGGTTTCCGAGGATTGCTCAGTGATTGACGAAACTTCATCCGAAGCTTCGTCAGAAACTTCGGCGGATTTCTCCTCCCCGCCGGAAGCGCAGGACATAAGCCCCGTTATTAAAAGAATTGAAAGTATAAAAAGAATTGCCAGTTTTACGTTTTTCATTTAAAATTTAACCTCCGATAATTTTGCTGACGCCGAGCAAGCCGTCCATTATCGTGGAGCAGCACCAGCCGGTGTAGACCGAATACATGCCGCCCTCGTCGATATCGTTGTTTTGATTGGCACGCCCTTCCCAGCATTTGTTTACCGGGCTGTATGCCCCGCGCCACGCTCCGTCCCACAGCGCGCTTTCGCCGCGGCACTGTATGGACACCAGAAAATCCGCCAGTTTGACCGCCGCCGTTTTATACGCGGCTTCTCCGGTAAGCGAATACGCTTCGTTCAAACCCATGAGAGCGAAGCCTTCGGTATAAACCAGGTCGCACAAGAAGCGGTTGTCCTGCAAAGACGCTCTCACGCCTTCCTCGTCGGAATTTATTATTCCGCCGCTTTCGTGCTGGATCGATAGGACATATCCTGCGGCTTTTTTAAAGGCCTCGGCATATTTTTCGTCGGGAATGTATTTAAGTATTCGTGCAAGGCAGAAAACCGCGATTGACGCTTCCGATGACGCCGGGCGCCAGTCTTCGTGCCGTATCAGCTCGTATGTGGTGGTAAATCTGCCGCTTTCCTTTTGCAACGGCAGGACATAGCCCAAGGCGCGTTTGACGCTTTCGAGGTATTTGACTTCACCGGTTACGCCGTAGCACATCGCGATCCCGGCGGCGAGCCAGAACACAAAACAGGGACCTTGGTACGGACCTTGAGTGATCCCGTGGTCGTACCGCATGAAAAATCCCTCCGGGCGCTGTATCCCCATCCAGTGGTTGGCAAGTTTAAGCGCCGCTGTTTTAAATTTTTCGTCACCCGTGATTTTATACATGTCGAGCAGGGCGATTAACACCTTGCCGTTGTCGTTCTGCCACCGCGCCTGTCCGTTGGGGGCGACGATTTCGCCGTCGTTTAAAAAGAACGGGAACGAGCCGTACCACGCCGACATGGGTTCGTTGTCCTGCGTCGAAAGCAGCCAGTTTATGATATTTTCGCAGACATCCCGCGAGCTTTCCCTGCCGCGCTTTAAATAGACGCGGGCGATTTCCGAATTGCAGTCGGGGCGCGTCCAGTTGACACGGCGGTTGACGTCAATTCTGATCCTTTCGTACACCCCCACGACGCCGCGGTTGAAGGAGAGCATTTGGTTTTCGATCCAGTCGAGGCATTTGTCCACGCTTGCTATGTATTTGTCCATTTTTATTATCCTTATTCCTTATCTATTTTCCATTCATTCTTCACTCGGAACGCTGCCCATCGTTTCGGCTTGGCGGTGTTTCGAGCCACTTCCCCTAACGGGGATGGTTATAAGGTATATTATTTAATTAAAAGTGTCGAGAGTTTCTTGCAATGCGGACTCTACCGCGCCCTGTATGGATTCATAATAAGAAGCAAAGTCGGAGGAGTTGCTGTTGTTCATTTTCATAATCAAGTCGCCCACACCGCCGAAATTATAGATAAAGCCCAAGTCGTAAACGCGGGAGGCGAAGATGATGTCGAGCATCGCTTCGGAAGCCTCGTCCGTCAGGTCGCGCCCTTTTAAGGTTTTATCGTAATAGGCTTTGGTCAGGGTTTCGACCGAATAATACGCCATCGCTTCCAACGCGAGGGCGACATCCTCGGGTTCTTCGCAGTTGGAAGGTATGCAGACGCAGGGTACGAGCGCAGTCGAAACCAGACAGCGATATTCGTCCTGGTCGGAGTTATATAAGGGGTAGGGCAGGATTCCGAAATCGAAACCCTCCGCATTGCGGAAGCTCTTGATATCAATCAGGGCGAAGGTGGTGAACATCACCTGGTCGTTTAAAAACATGGCGCAGATATCTTCAAAATCGGTACAGCCGGGGAGCTTGTTCGTAAGCACGTCGGGTTTATAGGCGATTTTGAACACGTCGCCCAATATACTTTGGTTGTTTTCCCTGTCTATTGTTATGGTAAGACCGCCGTCGGCGCTTTTTTCAGCGATCGTGCCGCCGCAGCCGAAATAGAACGAATGGGGGGCGTTGAACGCAACGTGAAGCCCGTAATTATCTTTTTCGTTCCAAACCGTATCGTCGTCGAGGTTCTGCGTGAAGGAGCGGCCGAGCTCATAGGCTTTGTCGAGCGTCCACTGTTTTTCCTCCACCATCTTATAAATGTCGCCTATGTTATAGCGGCTGGCAAGACTCTTGTTGAAAAACATCACCATGGTGCAGTCGTTATCGAGCACCGAGATATCGCCTGTCGAAAAATACAGCTTGCCGTTAATCTCCAGCCCTTCGTTGGCTTTTTGGTCCCACCAGGATTTTTCGAGCTTGAGGTCGTCAAGCGTTTTCAAGTCGAGCATAAACCCGTCGCCCACCATTTTTACCGCGTCGTTGATCATGGGCATGTACACGTTAAAAGTGTCAATATCGGAGTTTATAAAGGTACGCATATCCTGCGCCACATTGGTCGACTTTTCTGCGATTATCGTGCAGTTGTATTTATCCTGAACCGCTTGATTCCTGTTGTAAACCGCGTCGTTGATGGTCTCGTCGGTCAGCTCCTCCGCGTAGATTTCAAAGGATTCGTAATACGAATAGCTGCTGCCCGCCACCAGGAATTTGATCGTCCTGCCGCCGAGATCGCGAACTTCCGGTACATAAACCGATTCCTCCGCGCTCGAATCGTTTCCCGATTCCGCTCCGGGGTCTGAATCGGTCATACTCGCCGCGTCGGAAATGTTGCCGTTCCCGTTGGCATCGGTATCTTCACTGCAAGCGAATACCGAAAGCAGGACAGCCGAAAGGGTAACCAAAATTACTGCTGCTCTGATAAATCTCATTGTTATGCCGCCTTTCTAATTTTATGCCCTAATTTTACATTATACCCGGCGGAAAGTCAATCGTTATATTATAAGTTATTAAAAAAACCCTCGCCGGGGGCGAGGGTTTTTTGATATTTAATAATCCCGAAAACTAATTTGAATAAAAACTGCTTTTACGCGCGGCGTTTGATTATGAACGCGGCGGCGAGCGATATGACAGTGATAACCACAAGCACGGTTATTCCGGAATCTCCGGTGGAGGGGGTATCCCCGTCGGAAGAAGTTTCGGCGGCAGAAGAAGGCTGCGCCGACTGTTCCCTGGCGGAGGATTCGGGCGTTTCATCGGAAGTGTCAACAACGTCGGGAACAAAGGGAACCTTTGAATAAGTGATGTCGTTGCCGTCTATGTAAACGTAGAGGTCGTTAACGGCGTTGACGGCTTCGTTATAAACGCCGGAACCGGTGGAGTTGGATACATAGTCATAAGCGTCGTAATGCGCCTGGTTGATGACAAAACCGTTGTTGAGGTTGTAATAGAAGGAAAGGATGAGATCGCCGTCTTTCAAGGCTATATCGTGCTGGAATCCGTCGCGGTTCCAAACGATGTTGTTGCCGAATTGCCTGACCTTGTAGGTGTCGGTACCGATTTTTTCGAGCACGAGGAATATATGATACCTCAGGCACGCCGAGTTTACGGTCACGCTGTCGGTGCCGTTAAAGGTGAAGTCCACAAAATCCACCGAATAAAGCGCGGTGTTGCCGTCGACGTCGCCGGGAAACTCGCCGTTTTCGTTGAGTTCGGTAATCCATTCCTGGTCGGGGTCGGCGACCTTGGCGCTCCATTCGTCGCCTTCCGCGGCATATGCGAACACGCCGAAAAGCGAAACGCCAAGCAGCGCGGAAAGTATAATCGCAATAAGCTTTTTCATATAATATTAACCCCCTGTATGACTTTTTTAATTTATAACTCTATGTTTATTATAATTTTCTTAACAAAAAAGTCAAGCGTTAACTATTAAAAAAATATGCGCAAAACGTAGAAATACGTTAGAAAAACGCAAATAAATTAGCACTTTTAAACATTATCATCAGAAGCGAAAGAATATGGAAACTTTTATTCTATAACCGTGATTTTATTATAGTCCGGCTCGTGGGGCTTGCCGCCGGGCTTTGCGGCGCAGCCGAGGAGCACAGCGATGCCTATCTCGTACCCTTCCGGGAAACCCAGGCGACGTTTGAATTCGCCGCTCCTCTCCCCCGCGAACGAAGCCGCCGCCATGCCGCAGATAAGACTGTCGACACCGATGGACCTCGCGGCGAGAGCGATATTTTCGGCGACTATGCCGCAGTCGAACAATTCCGCGCCGGCGGGGTTGGTTTTGGCGACGGGTACGACGATCATGCGCGGCGCGTTGTAAAAGAGTCTGCCGCCCCGCGACATGATGCGCTCATACATCCCCCGGTCGGGGAGCGCCTTTAATGTTTTCATCCCTTCCTCTTCCATTTCACCGATCAAAAGCTTGTTTTTGACGACGATAATCCGCCAAAGCTGGCGGTTGACACCGCTGGGCGAGCATACCGCCGCTTCCGCGATGATCCGTAAATCCGCGTCCGAGGGAGGGTTATCCGAAAAATCCCGGCAGGAATAGCGCGTGCGGATGGTTTCGAGGGTGTTTAGTGACATGGGTATGCCTCCTTTTTATTGTAAACGTAATATTGGTACAATGGTTTATAGAGATTATACTCGTATATGTTATGGGTATATCTCCCATACTTGAAATATTTTTAATTGTGGCGGACAATTATTGCAAATCCCCCAATCGGGATCGTAATACTTTCCTTTATAATATAATCCCCAATGTCCTCTGTCCGATTTAAATTTAAAAATACCGTCATTATCTGCTATAATCATTCTGTTTATACATAACTCCGGCAAAGGAACATTCGGATCATATCGGAAAGATTTGGGGGCATATTGTATTCCGTAGTAATCCAATGCTTTTTTTAACACTTGCTTAGACACTCGCCCCATATCTTTCATTAATTCAATAATTTCTTTAAAGGGTACACCTGTAAGCATAGCAATACAAGCCTGTCCGCAATATGCTCCTGTAATGTTATCACCTTTGGTGTAGTCGAATACATAATTGATGGAATCAATCTTACGAATTGGATTTTTTTTATTATATGGACTATTATTTTTATTCATAATATCACTCTCTACATTTGATAATATTATTATTGCTAAATGAATTAATACATTATATCATACAATTCTTTCTGTATCAATGTTTTACATAAAAATGCAAGGTGACAAGTTTCTTATAAAAATCTGTCACCTTATTCAGTAAAGAGGTAACGAAAAAGATGCAAGTGATTTAAGTGAGATTAGACTCATTAATTTAGAAAAATCAACCTTGCATAATTTCCCGTTGCATGATAATATTCTAGCGTAAGTAGAACATTATTCAAATACTGTTATATGGATAAAGTTTAATGATGAATTATAATAAAAGTAGCTTGCAAGCGAAATATTATTTTAAGGAGAATTACCATGAACGATTTAGGTTTAAAAATAAAAACACTACGCAAAAAATTGGATTTAACTCAAGAGCAACTTGCCGAAAGACTCGGCGTATCATTTCAAGCTGTTTCAAAATGGGAAACAAATGCAACTTACCCCGACATTTCAATGTTTCCTATTCTAGCAATTTTTTTTATGTCACGACTGATGAGTTGTTAGGTGTTGATTTGTCAAAAAAGCAAGAAAAGATCGAAGCTATTTTGTCAGAATATGGTCGATTGTCAAACCTAGGAAAAGAGACAGAAAAGTTTATATTTATTAAAAAAGCACATAATGAATATCCTAACGATTATAAAATCATAGAAAAGTATATTGAAGGCCTATATTACTTTGCACCAAATTGTCGAGATGAAAAAGGTAACTATATTCCTCTAGCTAATGAAGATGAGTTGTTTTATCTGTGTAATCGAATACTTGATGAATGTACAATAGATTCTATTCGTTATACTGCATTGTCAATATTGGGAGGGTTGTACAGAGATAAGGGTAATATTAAAAAGGCTCTTGAATATGCAAATCGTTTTCCGTCTATTTATAATACACAAGGGGAAGAAATTGAAAACATTTACGACAGAGGGAGCGAAAAATGGTTTGAAAGCATTAGAAGTAATATAAATCAATTAACAGAAATGCTTATAGTGAAAATTCGCAACTGTGCGTTGTTTTCATCTTTGCCGCCGGATGATCAAATAAAATATTTCGAAAAAGCCATTAGCTTAATAAATTTGATATATGATAAAGCAGATTATGGGTTTTCACATTATGATCTTTGCGAATTATATATTTATGTTGCTAACAGATCTATAATGACAAAAGATTATGAAAACGCAAAAAAATATCTTGAAATAGGATTATACCATGGGAAAAGTTATGATGAATTGCCACCGAAAACTATCCACACTTCTTTTTTGGTTGAAAATTATAAATTTGACAAATCAAAAGTGTATTCCGGATTTGAGGGCAATGAGATTAAACGAGAATTGGATTATATTGACGACAACGAATTTTACAACGAGGTTCGTGACATGGATTGGTTTAAAGCAGTTTTGGATAAATATCGTCCATTTGCCAAAGACATAAAATAGATTAGGAGCGATTGAAATATTATATTTATTAAATAATTAGTTATTGGTTTTCATTATATAATAAAACATAAAAAAGACTGCCGACAAAAATCGACAGTCTTTATGGTGCGGGTAGTGGGAGTTGAACCCACACGGTCGCCCACCGGATCCTAAGTCCGACGCGTCTGCCATTTCCGCCATACCCGCATAACCATAAAAAATTAAATTATAAAATTAAATACTGATGCAATTAATAAAGAAAACCGTAATCCTCATAAAATGTATTTAAATAATCCAATAAATTGAAATTTGCATTTTATTGATTCCCATAATAATCAGATTTTAATATGGAATAGCAAATGCTGTCGAAAATCTGCCCGTCGTAATATTTATGCCCTTTTTCAACGGTCGTTTCATATTGAAAACCGCATTTTTCGATAACGCGTTTGGTACGGATATTATTGGGAATATGGAAAACAGTCAGCAGTTCCGTACCCATTTCGTCAAAGGCGTTTTTGACCGCGCGTTTGACCGCTTCCGTCATATATCCCTTGCCCCAGTACTCTTCCGAAAGAGCGTAGCTGATTAATTTCGCGCTGTGCATCTCGCTGTATTTGCCGCGGTTTTCGTCGGGATATATCCTCAACTGTCCGATAACTTTTTTGTTATCCTTCAGCATAATTGCCCATATATCGGCGCTTTTAATAAAAGATTTTAAAACGTTCAAGGATTCTTCTTTGCTTATATGGGGCGCCCAACCTGACATAGTGCCGACATTCGGATTTTTTGCGTATTCGTAAAGATTGTCTAAATCTTCAAATTGCCATTCGCGCAAAATCAATCGTTTTGTTTCTATCGTTTTCATGTTTAATTTGCCTGCCGTTTAATGTTTTGCTGCCGCAAAACACAAAATGTAAATAAATTTACCCCGCGTTGCGTGAAACACGAAGCAATATTTCACAGCGTCGGCTCATTTGTCCTTTCATTGAAAAAAGCAGGTCGTAGACCTGCTTTTTCTGGTGCGGCTAATGGGACTTGAACCCATACGGTTGCCCACACGCCCCTCAAACGTGCGCGTCTGCCAGTTCCGCCACAGCCGCATAACGCCGCCTTTCAAAGACAGCGTATTATA
>CAYOGQ010000030.1:0-19795 GCA_964403645.1 uncultured Ruminococcus sp. | reverse complement strand
TCTCGTCTGCGGTCAGCGCCGCGCGGGGGATTTCGATCATGGTGCCGACCTTATAATTGAGCTTTATTCCGGCGTTTTGAATTATCTCGTCCGCCGTTTTTACGACGATGTTTTTCACGAACTTAAATTCTTTTACGTCGCCCACCAGCGGAATCATGATCTCCGGGATTACGCCGCAGCTTTCCCTGTTGACCTCTATCGCCGCTTCTATAACCGCCCTGGTCTGCATTTCGGCGATTTCGGGATAGCTGACCGCAAGGCGGCAGCCGCGGTGGTCCATCATGGGGTTAAGCTCGTGGAGAGACACGACGGTGGCTTTCAACTCTTCGAAGGTTAAACCCATCGTTTTGGCGAGCTCATCTATCTCGTCGTCCTCTGCGGGGAGGAATTCATGAAGCGGGGGGTCGAGGAAGCGTATGGTCACCGGGAAACCCTTCATCGCTTTGAATATGCCGATAAAGTCACCCCTCTGCATGGGGAGCAGCTTGTCGAGCGCGGCGCGGCGTTGTTCGACGGTCTTGGAGACTATCATCTCGCGCACCGCTGCGATACGGTCGGTTTCGAAAAACATATGCTCGGTGCGGCACAGCCCCACGCCTTCCGCACCGAATTTGATCGCCTGCTCGGCGTCGTGCGGGGTGTCGGCGTTGGCGCGCACTTTAAGGCGGCGGCGGCTGTCAGCCCAGCCCATGAAAGTGCCGAATTCCCCGGAAATCGTAACGTCCTTGGTCGGTATGCTGCCGAGATAGACATTGCCGGTCGAGCCGTCTATAGATATAAAATCGCCTTCCTTGACGGTTTTGCCGCCGAGAACGAAGTATTTTTTCTCCTCGTGCATCTCGATGGCGCCGCAGCCGACTACGCAGCACCGGCCCATACCGCGGGCGACCACCGCCGCGTGGGAGGTTTTGCCGCCCCTGACGGTCAGTATGCCCTCGGATGCGAACATGCCCTCGATATCCTCCGGGGAAGTTTCGAGCCTAACGAGGATGACTTTTTCATGCTTTGTTTTGGCGTGCTCCTTGGCGCTTTCCGCCGTGAAATACACCTTTCCGCAGGCTGCGCCGGGCGAAGCGGCGATACCCGTCCCGATAACCGCCGTTTTTTTCAGCTCGGTGCTTGAAAACTGCGGGTGCAGCAGGGCGTCGAGCTGCTTGGGTTCGACTTTTAAGAGCGCTTCGTCCACGGTGAGCATTCCCTCGTTGACCAGGTCGACCGCAATCTTCAAAGCCGCCGCCGCGGTGCGCTTGCCGTTTCTGGTTTGGAGCATATACAGCTTGGCGTTTTCGATGGTGAACTCCATGTCCTGCATATCCCTGTAATGCTTTTCAAGCCTTTCGGCTATGTCTGTAAACTGCGCGTATATTTCCGGCATGACTTCTTTAAGCGACGAGATGGGTTGGGGCGTGCGTATGCCCGCCACGACGTCCTCGCCCTGAGCGTTCATCAAAAATTCGCCGTAAAGTTTCTTTTCGCCGGTCGCCGGGTCGCGGGTGAAAGCGACGCCGGTGCCGCTTGTCCTGCCCATGTTTCCGAAAACCATCGCCTGAACATTGACCGCTGTCCCCCAGGAGGAGGGGATGTCGTTCATTCTTCTGTAAGATATGGCGCGCTCATTGTTCCAGGAACGGAAAACCGCTTTGATGGCTTCCATAAGCTGGGTCGTGGGCTCCTGCGGGAATTCCGTGTTTAAATTTGTTTTATATATTTCTTTGAATTCGGCGACCAGACGCTTCATGTCGTCCGCGTCGAGGTCGATATCCTGCTTCGCGCCCTTTTCAGCTTTGACCTTGTCTATAACCGCTTCGAAGTTCTTTTTCGGGATACCCATTACCACATCGGAAAACATCTGTATGAACCTGCGGTAGGAATCATAGGCGAAACGCTCGTTGCCCGTGAGATTGGCAAGACCCACCACGACTTTGTCGTTTAAACCGAGGTTTAGTATGGTGTCCATCATGCCGGGCATGGACGCTCTTGAACCCGACCTAACCGACACGAGCAGCGGGTTGGAGGTGTCGCCAAGCTTTTTTCCGTTTATTTCTTCCATTTTACGGACATATTCGTAAATATCCCGTTCCAATTTTTCCGAAATGACTTCGCCGTCCTCATAATACTGCGTGCAAGCTTCTGCGGATATGGTAAAGCCCTGCGGGACAGGCATTCCGAGAATGGTCATTTCAGCGAGATTGGCGCCCTTTCCGCCTAAAAGGTCGCGCATTGAGCCGTTTCCTTCTGAAAAAAGAAATATCAGCTTTTTTTCCATGTGATTTTTCCTCCGTACATATATTTAATGGATATCTCCATTTTTATCTTATTGTATATAAAAGAACGATTGATTATAACATATTTTAACTGTTTGTCAAGATATTTTCCGTCGGATTATACAGATTGTCTGTTAATAATTCTCTGTTTTGCTGAAAAAAATACAAATACAATAAAAATTGCCGTTTTAAACTTTAAACTCAAACGCGGCTTGGCGGGCGTTTTATACAAGCCAAAAACATTATCGGAATAAACAACATGCCGTGATGAAATAATAATTAAAACAAGCAAATGAATTGTAATATTTTTATTAAGAGTGCATTGTTAAGACAACGTAAAGATGGGCTGCGTTCCTGTTAATCAGACGTTAATAAATAACGTTTTATATTGAAAGCCGAAAAGGTAAGTGCTATTATTAACACAGTTTTGCGAAAATTTTTAGGAAACGGAGTAGTCATGACATGAAGGTCAATCTATTGTATTTCGAAATCGCCGCGATTGTTATCGCTTTGATTTCATTCGCGTTCGCGGCTTGGCTTTTCAGGTGGGTAAGTAAACGCCCGTCCTCAAACAAGCGCATCGCGGAAGTAGGCAAGTATATCAAAAGCGGCGCCAGAACCTTTTTAAAAAGGGAATATCAAACGCTCGTAAAGTTCGCCGCGATCGCCTCGGTGGTGATATTTATCTTCCTCCCCAAACCCGTTTGGAGCGATGAAGCGGATATCGTCAAAAACATTTCAATGGTAGTCGCGTATCTTTGCGGCACCATCTTCTCCGCGATAGCGGGTGTGATCGGCATCGAGATTGCCACGATCGCCAACATAAAATCCGCCGAAGCCGCCAAGCAGGGCATTAAGCCTTCCTTCCTCGCCGGCTTTAGGGGCGGCGCGGTCATGGGTATGGCGGTTGTCGGCAGCAGTCTGCTCGGCGTCGTGCTCGTATGGACCATAACCAGCGACGCCACCGTAACCCTCGGCTTCAGCTTCGGCGCAAGCTCGCTTGCTCTGTTTGCCAAAGCGGGCGGCGGCATATTCACCAAAACCGCCGACATCAGCGCTGACCTGGTGGGCAAAGTCGAGCTTGGGATTCCCGAAGATGACCCGCGCAACCCCGCGGTTATCGCCGATAACGTCGGCGACAACGTCGGCGACGTCGCCGGAATGGGCGCCGACCTGTTCGACTCCAACGTGGCTTCCATGGCAGCGGCGCTCGTTATGGCTTCCTCGCTTAAAAACAGCAAATTAACGGTGGCGTTGGTATTTGCCTACGCCGCAGTGGGTCTGCTTTCCTCGATTATCGGCGTCGGCTGCGCCCGCATGGGTAAAAAAGGTTCACCCACGAGAGCGCTCAACAACAGCACTTATATCACAACCATTATATTCGCCGTCCTTTCCGCCGGCGTAACCGCGGTCTTCGATTTTTCCTCCATAGGCTCGAACGGCGAATGGAGGATCTGGGGCGCTTCCACGATAGGCCTTTTGGTCGGCGTTATTATCGGCATAGCTTCCGATTATTTTACCGACGATTCCAAAAAGCCGGTACACAACGTGGCTAAGGCATCCGAATCCGGACCCGCGTTCACCATTCTTTCGGGCTTTTCCTATGGGATGCTCAGCGCGCTCCCCTCTATGATCGGTATCGGCGTTTCCGCTCTCGCGGCTTATAAGCTCTGCGAACCGATAGGCGAAGGCTACGCCTTCTTCGGTATCGCCATGGCGGCGGTCGGAATGCTTTCGATAGTCGGTATGATCATTTCCAACGATGCCTACGGGCCTATCGTCGACAACGCCAGAGGTCTTGCCGAAATGGGTAACCTCGGTGACGATGTTCTCGAAATTACCGACCAGCTCGACAGCGCGGGCAACACGGTCAAAGCTATCACCAAGGGTTTCGCCATCGGCGCCGCCGGACTGACGGTCATATCCCTGCTCGGCGCGTTTATGAGCGAGGTCAACGGGGTTATCACCGATGTGGTGGATAAAATCACCGGTTTTGATGTCATGAACCCCATGGTATTCTTCGGTCTCCTCATCGGCGCGGCTATCCCCGCGGTGTTCTCGGCGATGCTTATACTCGGCGTCGACCGCAACGCCCAGCGCATGGTAGCCGAAATCCACAGGCAGTTCAGGGAAATCATCGGCCTTAAAGAAGGCAAAGAGGGCGTCACCCCCGAATACGACAAGTGCATCACCATCGCCACCAACGGCGCTTTGAAGGAGCTTATCCCCGCAGGCGTGGTTGCAATCATCGCCACCCTCGCGGTCGGCTTTATAGGCGGTGTCCAGGCTATCGGCGGTTTTATAACCGGCAATATCGTGAGCGGACTCCTCCTCTCGCTGCTTATGTCCAACGCGGGCGGCTTGTGGGATAACAGCAAAAAGTACGTCGAATCCGGGCACAACGGCGGCAAGGGCTCCGAAGCCCATAAGTCCGCGGTCGTCGGCGACACCGTGGGCGACCCGTTCAAGGATACGGCTGGTCCTTCGATAAACACCCAAATCACGGTCGTTTCGCTCGTTTCCTCGCTTTTTGCCACCCTTTTCCTCGAATACAACCTTTTTAATCTGTTTTAAGGTACGGCTTCGGCAAAAGAAGCCTGCGGAATAAAACATCAAAGCGGGGCAATTTTATTGCTCCGCTTTCGTTCCCGTTTTTAATATGCCGAAGGCATATATCATACCCGAAGAGATATCGCCGTCCCGTAGGACGGGTATCAATATATTTGCTTGCAAATATTCCTTATATTCATCAGCTTTCGTCAGTCATTCTGTAACCAACACGCACTTCCGTATAAATATACTTCGGCGAAGCGGGGTCCGCTTCGATTTTTCGCCGCAGGTTCGCCATATTTACGCGGAGTATCTGGTTGTCGCTTTTGGCGTACGGCCCCCAGATGTTTTTTATAATATATTCATATGTAAGCACCTTGCCTGCGTAACGGCTTAAAAGCTCGATTATGCGGTATTCGTTCTGCGTCAGGTGAACGTCCTTGCCGCCCAAGCGTACGCGGTGCTTATCGAAATCGACCGTCAGCTCGCCGTTTACGAAAACTCCCTTGCCGTCGCCGCGACCGTCGCCTGTATTGTTTCTGTGACGCAGGGCAACCCGCATCCGCGCGAGCAGTTCTCCTGTCCCGAAGGGCTTTGTGACATAATCGTCCGCCCCGAAATCGAGAGCGGTCACCTTATCGCGCTCGCGGTCACGCGCGGATATTATTATTATCGGAACAAAAGACCATTCACGGACGCTTTTTAAAAACTTCAGCCCGTCCGCATCGGGAAGCGCGGGATCGAGCAGAACGATATCCGGGCAGTTGGTCGTTATCATGGAAATCGCCTGCGCTTCGCTCGCCGCGGATATAACGGTGTAATCGTGCGCGCCGAGGATGTTGATTAACAGGTTTCTGATACCCGAGTCGCCGTCGACAATAAGAACGCATTCGTCTCTTTTCATAAAAATATATCTCCGTACAACAGCCGTCTGTTCAAAAAGAAGACGGCATTTTAACATGAAGGCATTATAGCATATTCATAAAAAATAATAAAGAACGAAATGTATAAAAAACGGAAACAATATTGCGAAAAATTTTTCATATCCGTTAAAAAGAAATAAAAATTGCATTATAACTGTTAATACCGTGTTAAATGGCGACTATTGTATTGCAATTTTAACGACAAAGTGTTATATTAAAATGAGCGAAAATGAGGATTAGAATTTTAATGTAAAAAACGCTCGAAAGGAAACACAAATTATGGGTTTTATATCGGATTACCTGCCCCAGTTTTTAGGGATGGGTTGGGACGACTGGCTTAAAATGGTGATAATGTGGGCGATCGGCGGCCTGCTTGTTTATCTTGCCATAAAAAAAGAGATGGAGCCGTCATTGCTTTTGCCGATGGGTTTCGGAGCAATATTGGTAAACCTCCCCTTATCGGGAGCGGTCACCCAGGAAGGGCTTGAGGGTGCGCTCGACACGCTTTACAAAGCAGGCATAGCCAACGAGCTTTTCCCGCTCATACTGTTTATAGGAATCGGTGCGATGATCGACTTCGCCCCGCTGCTATCCAATCCCAAGCTAATGCTGTTCGGAGCTGCGGCACAGTTCGGCATCTTCTTTACGCTCGGCGTCGCTTCCCTTTTCTTTGAAATCAAAGACGCGGCCTCCATCGCCACGATCGGCGCGGCGGACGGGCCCACGGCGATAGTCGTATCTAATATTCTGCAATCCAAATATACCGCGGCGATCATGGTGGCGGCTTATTCGTACATGGCGCTGGTGCCCATGATACAGCCGCCCGTCATAAAACTGCTCACCTCCAGAAAAGAGCGCCTGATAAGGATGCCCTACGTCCAAAAGGAAGTCTCCAAGACAACAAAAATTCTTTTCCCGATAATCATCACCATTATAGCCGGTCTGGTATCTCCGAAATCGGTGGCTCTGGTCGGTTTCCTGATGTTCGGCAACCTTATCCGTGAATGCGGCGTGCTGGATTCGATTTCCGAGACCGCTCAGAAGGTGCTCGCCAACCTGATCACCATATTCCTCGGCATCACCATTGCCTCCCGCATGACGGCAAACGAGTTCCTTGCCGCCGATACGCTGCTCATACTCGGGCTCGGGCTTGTGGCATTTATTTTTGACACTGCCGGCGGCGTGCTGCTTGCGAAATTCTTAAACCTTTTTTCCAAAAACAAAGTCAATCCCATGATCGGTGCCTGCGGGATATCCGCGTTCCCCATGTCGGCACGCGTCGTGCACAAGATGGGGCTTAAAGAGGACAACCAAAACTTCCTGCTCATGCAAGCGATTGGCGTCAACGTTTCCGGTCAGATCTGCTCGGTCGTCGCGGGCGGGCTTATACTTGCGTTCTTCAGTTAAAACAATATTACAATGTTAAAAAGGAATGATTAATATGTTACTTAGCGTTGTGGATTTTCATCCCGAATACTTTTTAAAAGTATGGGACAAGCTCATTTTCGGGATAGCCGGGATATTTGTGGTGGTGGGTGTCATAATAGGCGTCACCATGCTCTTGAACAAGTTGACCGAAAAGAAAAAATAATCTTCTCCAACGTCTTTAAAAGGAGTTAGCTTAAAGAGTAAAAAAGCAAAATTATAAGAAAGGTTGGCGCGAGCCCATGTTCCCTTTCGTTCTATATTTATGTAAACATAAGGCAAGGGTATTGCGATGATAATATCCTTTGCAGAATTTTTAAGTCAGCTCGCTTCAAGCCCGGTTTTATTCATAACCGTGCTGCTCACCCTGGGGGTGATATTCGTCAACGGCTGGACCGACGCGCCCAACGCGATAGCTACCTGCATATCGACTCGCGCGATCGGTCCCAAGTCGGCGATAGCCATGGCGGCGGTTTTCAATTTCCTGGGTGTGCTGTTCATGAGTCTTATCAACGCCACGGTCGCAGAAACGGTCATGAAAATGGTCAACTTCAACGGCGATACCGGCGAAGCGACCTACGCGTTGTGCGCCGCGCTTTTCGCCATTATCCTGTGGGCGGTGGCGGCATGGTATTTCGGAATACCCACCAGCGAAAGTCACGCTTTGATAGCAGGGATTTCCGGTGCGGCGATTGCCCTTAAAGGGAATTTTTCCGGCATCAACAACGACGAGTGGATCAAGGTAATTTACGGACTTTTATTATCAACTTTTCTCGGCTTTGCCTCCGGCTGGCTGACGGTGAGCGCCGTAAAAGCGATATGCCGCCGGCTGGACCGCCGCCGTACCAATTGTTTTTTCAAAGGAGCGCAGATTTGCGGCGGCGCGGCGATGGCATTCATGCACGGAGCGCAGGACGGGCAAAAATTCATGGCGGTTCTGCTGCTCGGCGTTTTCCTCAACAAAGGGATCATCCCGGGAGGGAACGTTTCCATGCCCATATGGCTGATGATATTGTGCTCCGTCGTGATGGCTGTGGGTACGTCCATAGGCGGCTATAAAATAATTAAGGCCGTGGGGATGGATATGGTCAAGCTCGAACAATACCAGGGCTTTTCCGCCGATCTCGCGGGCGCGTTCTGCCTGCTGGTCAGTTCTTTATTCGGTATCCCGGTCAGCACCACGCACACCAAGACCACCGCCATAATGGGTGTCGGCGCCAACAAGCGCCTGTCCGCCGTAAACTGGGGCGTCGTCAAAGAGATGGTATTGACATGGGTTTTGACTTTCCCGGGCTGCGGACTTATCGGTTACTTAATGGCGCGGTTGTTTATGAAGGTTTTTTAAGGAGGGTAATAAATTGAACTTTATGCCGAAAAAAAAAGAAAACGAGTATTATTTGGGGTTCGTAGAAGCGGTGTCTTATGCTTGCAAGTCCGCCGATATGCTGCGAACCGTATTAGTCGACTTTAATCACGATAATATCGAAACCAAAATGAGCGAACTTCACGCCATAGAGCACGAAGCGGACGCCGTTAAACATGAGTTGATCAAGAAGCTGGTGAAGGAGTTTATCACTCCTATCGAGCGCGAGGATATCATGCTCTTGTGCGAAAAGATAGACGACGTCACCGACACCGTCGAGGACGTCCTTATGCGCGTTTATATGAACAATATTACCGAAATGAGGGACGATGTCGCGCCCTTTATGGACCTGATTGTAAAATGCTGCTATACGCTTAAAAAGATCATGGAAGCTTTCCCGTCGTTTAAAAAGCCCTCAACTCTCATGAAAAATATTATAGAGTTGAACTCTCTCGAAGAAGAGGGCGACCGCATGTACACAAAAGCCATGCACCGGCTCCATACCGAATCCATAAACCCCATGGAAATGATAGTCTGGCGCGAGGTTTACGACCTTTTGGAAAAATGCTGCGACGCCTGCGAGCACACCGCCGACATCGTCGAAAGCGTAGTCATGAAAAACACATAAAAGCCGTAATATCCGCGTTCGGGCGCAAGCCCTTTTCGGGGATATTTTTTTGATATTACGAGTGCGGAGTTAAGGTTAAAGCCGGTCTTAATAAATTAAAAATGCACGCGCCCCGGCGCGTGCATTGCTATGATATAAGGCTATTCTCCCGTATGTCTTAAAGTGTCAATAAAGTTGCTAAACTCGTCAAAACAGCCGTTGTCCATGGCTATCTGCGACGCCGCCAGCGCTTTGTCCCTGAAAGTTACCTTTTCGGGCTTGATATCGTCGTAGAGCTTTTCATAAAACCTGAGGAGCTGCTGGTTTGTGGTCTCCCGGCAGGTCACGACTATGTGCAGGGCTTCCGCTTTGCCGGCGGTCGCTATGTCGCCGGGACCGGCGGCCTCCATCTGCCGCAGCTCGGATATCGCTTGGTTGAGATAATCGGTCTGGGAGGCGATTTTTTCTATCTGCCCCAGAAGATAGTCCAAGGAAAGCTTCTCTTGCGGGTTGGTTTGCGGGGTGTTTTCATTGTTTTTTGAAGCCATAGGTAATTCTATATTATTGATTTCCGACATTATATTATTATCCTCCAAATTTGAATTTGGCGGACACGCAAGGCATATCCGGTTTTCCGATACGAAGCGTGCCCTGCCTTTTTTTACAAGACCCAAAGCCCGTTTGGGATAGGTCGCTTCATATTCATTGCCCGACTCGTCTGTGACAATCACGTTTTTTTTGATGGGTGTCTCCCCCTTGCAACAAATTTGCGTTTAATGAAGTGAATACTGTTTTTTGTAATGGGTGCCGTCCCCATTTCACATAAAAAGTATAGCACGGTTTTGAGAAAAGTCAAGATTTTTCCTTTTATGTAAAGTTATAATTAAAATTCTTACTGTATTTTTTACCGATAAAAGATTTACTTATGTCGCATTGTGTGTTATACTGCAAATTATAGTTGTACCGGAAAATTTTACCGTGGAGATACCCGTATGAAAAATCTGCTGACGCTTACGGATAAAGACATAACCGGGTCGGACAAGTTGTCTGCCGCGAAGCCGCGCATTGCCGTCAACGCGGTGCTTTTCGACGCGGACGGGCTTATCGCCGTGGTTTATATGGGAAAATACGACCTGTACACGCTGCCGGGCGGCGGCGTCGAGCCGGGCGAAAGTTTATATGACGCCATAAAGCGCGAACTTTTAGAGGAAACAGGCTGCGGATGCGAGCTTACCGGGGAACTGGGCAAAATTTGCGAAAACCGTTACGAAAACGACTTCACACAGGAGCGAAGCTATTTTACGGCGAGAGTTGTCGGCGAAAAGAGCGACCTGCACCTGACCGACGAGGAGATTTCCGAAAACACAACGGTGTTTTGGATGAAGCCGGAGCAGGCTTTAAAAATTATATCCGAAAAACAACACGATAATTATCAGCGAAAATACATACAAAAACGGGATATCGCCGCGCTGGCCTGGGCTTTGATATGGCTTCAAATGCGCGGTATCCCCGGTTTTGATACGTTTGAAAAAATCGAACCGGTCGAAAAAGGTTGGTCGGACGACAAAAAATATTATATCGAAAACGCCGGCGGCGGGAAGTTTTTGCTTCGCGTCGCCGATATTACCCGTTATGAGCGCAAAAAGACCGAATTTGAGCTGATGGAAAAAGCGTGGTCAAGCGGAATACCCATGCAAAAGCCGGTGAGTTTCGGCGTTTGTGATGACGGAAAAAAAGTCTATTCTTTACTGACATGGGTCGATGGCGAGGACGCGGAAACGGCAATACCGACGCTGACGGATACAGTGCAGTACGCTTTAGGTGTTAAATCCGGCGAAATACTGCGGCAAATCCACGCCGTTGCGGACAGCGGCGCTTTTAGCGGTGTTGGTTGCGCGGAGGATTGGGAAATACGCTTCAACCGCAAGACCGACAGGCGGATCGAAACCTACCGCAAATATAAAGAACAAGCCCTGACTTCGGAAGGCGAGGAGCGTTTCCTCGAATATGTTGAAAACAACAGGCATCTGCTTAAAAACCGCCCGCAGACTTTTCAGCACGGCGACTACCACCCCGGCAATATGGTCTTAACAAACGGGAAAACGCTTTCGATCCTCGACTGGAACCGTTTCGATTTCGGCGATCCGTGGGAAGAATTTAACCGAATAACCTTTACCGCTCAAACCAGCCCGCATTTTGCCACAGGCGAACTTCGGGGTTATTTTGGCGGCGAGCCGCCGGAGGAATTCTTTAAGCTGCTGGCGTTTTATATCGCCAGCAATCAGCTCGGCGCGGTCGGGTGGGCTGCGCCGTTCGGCAAAAGCGAGGTGGATTTTGCCAGACGTCAAAACGAGGAGGTGCTGCGTTGGTATGACGGCATGAAAACCCATATGCCGTCGTGGTATCTCAAAGACTTTTATGTGCAATACATTGAAGGCGACAGTATCCCTTATAAACTCAAAGCGCCGTTCGATTTTTCGTTTTTAAACAAGTACGGCAAAGTTTTTAAGGTTTTTGACGACCAGGATTCCGGCAATATCTGTTTCGGCGTCGCCGACGGCGAAAACAAATATTTTGTAAAATTCGCGGGAGCGCCGACCGTTCGCACCCGCGTGAGCGCGGAGGAAGCCGTCGCACGGATAAAAAAGACCGTTCCGGTTTACCGGGACTTGGCGCACCCGACCCTCACAAGGCTTATAGATGCGGAGGAAATCGGCGGCGGGTTCGCTATGGTATTCGAGTGGACCGACGCCGAATGTATGGGCAGGCAATATCCGCTGTCGCGCGAAAAATTCCTGCAGATGCCGCTTGATATGAAGCTGCGTGTGTTCGACGATATATTGGATTTTCATACCCATGTGGTAAATAATGGCTATGTCGCCGTCGATTTTTACGACGGCGCTGTCATGTACGATTTCAATACCGACAAAACCATCGTATGCGACATAGAAATGTATGCGAAAATGCCTTATACCAATCCTATCGGACGCATGTGGGGCAGTTCGCGCTTTATGTCGCCGGAAGAATTCGAGCTTGGCGCGGTAATCGACGAGATAACGAACGTCTATACGATGGGCGCGACGGCGTTCGCGCTGTTCGGTGATGAAAGAAATAGGTCCATTGAAAAATGGAATCTGAGCGAGAAACTGTTTGCCGTGGCGAAAAAAGCCGTCAGCGATGACCGCGGCAAACGGCAGCAATCGATAACGCAATTTATAAAAGAATGGAGAGCGGCAAATGACTAGTAGGATCGATCGCATCAGGGCGTATGTCGATGACATTTTTGACCGTATCGAAGACCCCGATGAGAAGCGCGCCGCTTATATCCATTCGTACGGCGTTTCGCATTGCTGCGTCCTGCTGGCTGCGAAGCGCGGTTTGGACATGGAATTGGCGGCGGTCATCGGCTTGCTGCACGACGTGTACGCTTACAAAACCGGCGTCATCGACCGGCACGCGCAAAACGGCGCGGAGATGGTCCGGGTCGCATTCAAATACATCCTGACCGAAATTTTTTCCGACGACGAGCAGACGATCATAAAATCGGCTGTTTATCATCACACGAGCAAAAATTTTATTCACGGCGAGTACGACGAGATGCTGAAAGACGGCGATATCCTCCAACGCCTGCCGTTTGACACCGCATACGGATGGACAAACGGGCATCGGCTTTTGCGCGTTATGAAAGAGCTTTCGCTGCCGGCGCCGAAAATTACCGTGCTGCCAAAAGATGAAGCCGTGATAACTCCCTTTGATCGGTCCCTCGCGGGCGATATAGCCGAAGTTCTTGCGGGAAAGTCGATAACCGGGGATAAGTCAGATTCGGATTTTATGAAAATAATCCGTTATTATCCGGAAAAATCCGCTTTTGACGGATTGAAAAACGCTTGGTGCGCCACTTTCGTTTACCATTGCTGTCTTGAAGCGAGGCTTTCCCTGCCGATCCGTGTACCGCACACCGCAAAAAAGGTCGCCAATTCCAGGTTCAACGGTGTCGGCGGGTGGTACGAATGGGGGTTGGAAAACGGGTTCTGCCATTTTGAAAAGGAAGGCTTTATTCCGGAGCGCGGCGACATTGTGATTTACAACAATATCATACCAAAAGAATATAAAAAAAAACAGCGCTTGGCATGACCATATCGGGGTCGTCCTCTCGTGCGGCGGCATTACTTTGTCGGTCGCGGAGGGGAACGTCGGGAACCGCAATGTTTCCGGCATTGTTGAGCGGAAGCGGGACGGCACGATCGGCTGTTATATCCGAATTCCGGAAAACTATCAATACGACGGTTGGAAGATAGATTTCAAAACCGGCGAAATAAAAATTACGGAATATCCATGCGAGGAGGCGTGGGCATGATTACATACAGAAAAGCTGCGCCCGACGATATAATCCCCGCGCTGAGTTTGACTTGGCGCGTTTTTACGAAATTCGTGGCGCCGGATTACGAACCGGCGGGTAGCGAAAACTTCAAAAAGAATTGTATTGAAAATAGATCGTACACAGAAAGTCTTATTTCCGGCGAAAACCTGATGTTTGTCGCGTCGGACGGGAAAAAGCCCGTCGGGATGGTCGCGGGGCGGGGCGGTGAAATCCTGCTGCTATTTGTGGACGGCGAATACCAAAGGCAAGGTATCGCCACTCGGTTGATATCCGATATGATTTGCGCACTGAAGCTGCGCGGCTTTGACAAAATTGTTCTCGATTCGTCGCCCTGCGCCCTGCCTTTTTACTTAAAATATGGATTTAAGGCTACGGGGGGCGCGGTGAACCATTATGGGTGTATCGTCACGCCGATGGAATATATCCCGAATGAGATTTGGGATGTGCTCGACGAAAACCGAAAAATAACCGGCAGGTATATCGAGCGCGGCAGGCCCGAATGGGTTTTAGGCGATTATCATCTGGTCGTCCATGTCTGGAAGCATCGCCGTAACGGCGAATGGTTGATTGACAAGCGCGAAGTCAGGACGGAGGACGATTTGGGCGGCAAATGGGAGACCACGGGCGGCAGTGCCGTTGCGGGCGAAGACAGCCTGACCGCCGCGCTGCGCGAAACCAAGGAGGAACTGGGGATCGATTTGGATCCGGTAAAAGGGCGGCTGTTTTACACCTATACCAACGGTTACACAGGGCTTGTGGACGTATGGGTGTTCGACTGCGACTGCTCGCTTGAAGATGTCACCTTGCAAAAAGGCGAAACCTGCGATGTGATGTGGGCAAACGGCGATAAAATCCGTGAGATGGCGGCAAACGGCGAGTTTATCGGCTATAAGATATATCCGTATCTTGAAAAACTACCGGAAGGCGAGGTTATGGCGTGAACGACCGTATTATCGCCGATATAACAAACTACATATTTATAGCCGACGAGCCCCAAAAGTCGGACATCATTTTTCTTCCCGGAGGGAGTGACCCGGCTATTCCGGAAAAAGCGGCGGAATTGTATAAAAACGGATTTTCCGCCCTGCTTATCCCTTCCGGGGGAACGAGCGTAAAAACGGGAAAGTTTGGCGGCGTTAAAATAAAAGCCGATATTTACAACGGCGATTATCAAACCGACTGCGCGTTTTACACCGATGTTCTGTTGAAAAACGGCGTTCCCGCTTCGGCGATTATCGGCGAGGATAAATCGGGTTACACAAAAGAAAACGCCGTGTTATCTCGCAAAACAGCCGACGAGCTCGGTTTGACGGTCCGCACCGCCATCATCGTATGTAAATCCTTCCACGCCCGCCGCTCGCTGATGTGTTATCAGTTTGCTTTTCCGGAAGCGGATATAAGGGTTGTTCCTGTTGATGTATATGGCATCAGCCGGGAACATTGGCACACCCACGAATACGGGATTGATCGCGTGATGGGCGAGCTTTCCCGATGCGGGAATCAGTTTGTCGACGAAGTCAAAGGATGGATATGAGGAGGTCAGAAACTACATGAAATACCCGCATATAATCGTCATACACGGCGCGCCGGGCAGCGGTAAATCCACGACCGCCGCGCTGCTGCACGAAAAACTGCGCTCTCCGTGGTTTGAGTTCGGCTGGATTCCCGAATTCCGTCGCCTGAACCCTCATACGGAAATATCTTTTGAGGAAGAAACCGAGCTGAGCTTTGAAAATCTTGTCCTCGTTGTGAAAAATTATGCTCGTCACGGGTTTAGAAATATTATTATCACGGATATAAACTTTGACAGTCAGATTTTATCCCTGCCGGCAGTTTTCGGCGGGTTGGATTATAAATTGTTCACCCTGTATGCCGACGGCGGCACCTTGAAGGAGCGAATCCTCACGCGCGACAACGGCAATACGTTCCGCGACTGGGAGAGCGCGCTGGAAACAAACAAACTGCTCACTTCCCGCCCGTTATTACCGAACGAAACGCGTCTTTGCACCGAAAATATCAACGCCGCGGAGGTAGCGGAACGGATTATGGAGGAATTAACCCGATGACCTTAAACGAAGCGATCCAAATCATGACGAATGAAATCGTGTCCGTCCTCGCGGATAACAAGCCTTCGATTTACCTTTTCGGCTCGGTCGTGCTGGACGACTTCAAGCTCGGCTGGAGCGATATTGATATCATTGTTTTAACCGAGCGCGAAATTTCCGAACAACACGCCGATATAATGGTCGGACTGCGGCAGAAGCTTCTGGAACGCTTCCCCGGCAACGGCAACCCCTATTTCCGCTTGTTCGAGGGAGGAATGCTCTCGGCGGACGCCTTTTTAAACGGAAGAAACGAACGCACGGTCTATTGGGGCACAAGCGGTCAGCGCATAACGGATAATTATAAGATGGACAGCTTCGGCATGGCGGAGCTGTTGGACAGCGGTATCCTGCTGTACGGCGACGATATACGCAATAAAATGGCTTACCCAACCTACGCGCAAATGCGCGATGATATCGCCCGCCATGTTTGGGCGGCGCGGAAGTACGGCGTGGTCGTGGGCTGGCTTCTGGATATCGCGAGAGGAATCTACACCCTGCGCACGGGCAAGGTTATCGCCAAAACCGCCGCCGGCGAATGGGCGCTGGAAAAAGGGTTATGTCCCGATATTGACGCGATAAAAAAAGCCGTTAAAAATCGTTTGGAAGCGCATCTTCAACCGGAAAAAAGCATGGACAACGCCGTTATACAAAGGTTTGCGGACGTGATTGACGCGGAGTTCGTCAACACCGCCGGGCGCTTCGCGGAATCCGAACTGAAACGCATGGGTATGGCTTATGACAATCTCACGCTCATCCGCTACAAGGACGGCGTTTCGGTTTGGCGGTTAAACTCCGGTGAGGACGGTTTTGTGATGAAGTGCTTCGACAAGCCGGAATACCGCCGTGAAATTGACAATTATCAGATTTTAGGTTCACTCGGTGTTCCTACTTTGAAAATGATTGCGCATACCGACTGTTCCCTTGTGATGGAGGATATCGAGCGCAGCGTCTATCGTTTGGGCACGGCGGAGGATATGAAAAACCCGAAAACGGCAAAACTTATAGCGGCGTGGTATAAAACCCTCCACCAAAACGGGCGGGAATACGTTAATACACACGGATTTATTGATGAGTATGATAAAATAACGATTGAAAACCTGAAATTTGTCCAAGAAAAGACCGGGACGGGCGGCGAAGCTGTCTGGCGGTTGATCGAGGATAATTTTAAAGAAATAATCTCCGCCGTGATGGGCCTGCCGCGCACGCTCGTCTATTCCGATTTTCATTATTCCAACCTCGCGGTGGCGCGCGACGGGTCGCGCGCGCTGGTCTTCGACTATAATTTTCTTTATAAATCGTATGTGTATTCCGATATCCGCAACGTTTGCTGGGATTTCAGCGATGAGGCAAAAGCCGCTTTTCTTTCCGAATACGGCGGCTACGACGAACGCGAGGCGATTGCGGACGATGTGGCGGATGCTTTGTCGGGATTAATAATCGCTTGCCGACGGAAAGTGTTTCCGGCTTGGGCCGAGGATTCGGCGAAAAGCATTAAAAACGGCTCTTTTCTGGCGGCGGTGGAAAGACTGCTAAACCAAAAAATTATTGCCGTGTTTGAATCCAAAACGCAGGAAAAGGTTTGTTCGGTTCACCGTTACGAGGACGTGCCGAACAACAGCGTTTACAGGATCGAGACGGACGCTAAGCCTTACATATTCAAAGCGTACAGCTCCCGCGGCTGGCCGGAGGACGGAAAGCTGCCGTATGTCAATAAAAAGCTGAACGAGCACAATATCCCCCACGCGGCTCTTTGCGCGTTCGACCGGAAAGACGAACGGTTTCCGAACGGATACCTGATCGAAGAATGTCTGCCGGGGACGACCGCCGACCGGCTGACCCTGACGCGCGCCGAAAATGTCGCGCTGTTTGAAAAGCTTGCCGAACTGATGTCGCGGGTGCACCGGATAAAAATGTCGGGGTACGGATATATCGGCGGCGGGGCCGCCGGATGGAGCAGCTTTTCGAAATTCATGGGCGACAGCCTGGGCGACAATATCACGTTTTTAAGGGAACGCGGTCTGCTTGACAACAGCGAAGCGGAAAGCCTGGAATCCGAAATTGTGACACGGTTAAAAATATGCGATTCTTCCCCCTCGGTGCTCTGCCACGGCGACCTTTCGCTGAAAAACGTGCTCGTCAGCAGGGACGATATCACGCTTATCGACTGGGACGACGCTTACGCGCTGTGCTGGGCGGCGGATATCGCCAATCTGACGCTGTGGATGAAGAGAACTTATAGAAGCGACGCGGAGATATACAGAAAGGCTTTTTTGGACCGGTACCAAACGGACGACGATATCAATTTGTTTTATCAAACGGAGGATATCCTTCACGTCCGGTACGGGTTGGACTTGCTGAACTTTTTCAGCGGCAACCCGAATTATCACGGCGTCGTCGAAGCGACGAAAACAATTTTACGGGAATCTTTCGCCAAATGCGGGATAAAGGTTTTACGGTGTTTGGAGGCGGAGGACGCCTGACCGTTTACCGTAAAATGATAAGGAGTCATATATGACGAATGCCGATATTTTACGCGTCGCGACCGAGCAGCACGCGGTGGACGCGAACTGCTCCCCCGACGATTTTGCGCGGCGGGAAAACGTGGTCGTGCTGTCCCAGCCGAACCCGAACGCGCGGCGTTATCTGAACCTGCCTTTTTTCTGCGACCTGATCACATACGGAGCCAATATCGTCGCGTCCGTGGACGGGCATATTTTGGAATTCGTGAAAAAATATATCGACACCGAGTATCCCCACGGCTGTTTTGAGACGCCTCAGATACATCACCTGACAAAAGAATTTGCCAAATACGGCTTTTTGCCGTGTTTTCAAGCGGAATACTGGCTGCCGGATGTGAACGCACCGAGGGACTCCGCCTGCGGATATGAAACGCGTCTGCTTGAGACGGGTGATTTTTGTGATTTGTATCTGCCGCAGTGGAAAAACGCTTTGTCCCCCGACAGACCGCATTTGGATATGCTGGCCTTCGGCGCGTATGACGGCGGCAGGCTGATTGGGCTTGCCGGCTGTTCCGCCGACTGCGAGACCATGTGGCAGATCGGCGTCGACGTGCTGCCGGAATACCGCCGTCGCGGAGTCGCCTCCGCGCTAACCTCACGGCTGGCGGCGGAGGTGATGGAAAAGGAGAAAGTGCCTTTTTACTGCTGCTCGTGGTCGAACCTTGCTTCGGCGCGCAACGCCATCAAAAGCGGATTCCGCCCGGCATGGGTGGAGCACACTGCGATTGAAAAGGAAAAGGCGTTGTCTTGGAGCGCCAACAGACATTTTTCAAAGCCGGTCGAGCGGGCGGATGATTTCTGGTCCGCCCTTGACAAGCTCGTCTCCGAGTCAAAAATTATAATCGACCGCCCCAAGGGCAGCCGTCACCCGAAATATCCGGATTATGTATATCCGCTCGATTACGGTTATCTTGAAAACACAACCTCGATGGACGGCGGCGGGATCGACGTCTGGAAAGGCACAAACGGGGACGACGTCGACGCCGTCATATGCACGGTGGACTTGTTCAAAAAGGACAGCGAAATTAAAATCCTTATCGGATGCAGCGAAGCCGAAAAGCGGCTTGCAATCCCCGACGACGATTATATGAAAGGCGTCCTTATACGAAGGGGTATGGATTAACCGCAAATTATAAGGAGCAATAAACATGATAACACTTAAAAATTATGTCGCGGCATTTTTGCGAAACGATGATAAATATTTGCTTATGAAACGCGCGGATAACCGTAAAATCAACCCCGGCTTTTGGAGCGGGGTCGGCGGTCATATAGAACCGCATGAGATAAACAATCCTTTTGCGGCGTGTTACAGAGAAATTGAAGAAGAATCCGGTATCCCCTGTGACAAGATCGCTTCGCTTGACTTGCTTTATATCATTACGCGCAGGAGTAAGGACGAGATACGCCAAAGCTATATTTTCTTTGGTGATACAGCCGTATCCGATGTTATTCAAACGGACGAAGGCTTATTGTTTTGGATTCCGAGCGGTGATTTGTTAAAGCGGGAATATACAGCCACTTACGCCGTTATGCTTGAACATTATAAAAAAAGAAGTCAAAACGACAAAGCCGTTTATGTCGGCGTTGCTGAAAATGATAATGGTAAATTACGAATGAATTGGACGAGGTGCGATGATTTTGAAAAACAGTGATGTTGT
>CAYOGQ010000029.1:0-20028 GCA_964403645.1 uncultured Ruminococcus sp. | reverse complement strand
CCACCAAAACGCCGTCCGCGACCCCTACAAAGCTTTAAGGCTCGTTATGTTTTCATATATCCCCACGATATTTTTAACCGTTCTCGGAATCGTGTTTTACGTGTTCGGCTACGGCAACGGCTTCGCCGTCGTCAGTTTGCTGATGAACACCGTAATCCATGCAATGTATCTCGGCTTGTTTTATATCCTCCCCGAAAACATCAGCCCGCTCGCGTTTCCGGTTTCGATACTGATAACCGTCTCCTTCGGCTGCCTTGCTTATTTCCTCGCCGTCCGCGACAAAACGCTGCGCGGTATTTTTGGCATCAGCGTTAAGTCCAAAAAAGAATAATATCGCTTGTTCCCGCATATATTCGTTGCGGGGTGAAAGTCATTGACGGAAAATAAAAATGTAAAATTATACGTTATTTTGTTTTTTTTATTCATTCTTTTGATAATCGGGTATTTTTGCGTCGCATCGTTCATAACTTCATTCGGTTATGCTCAGGCTTATAAAGCCAAAATTTACGAAAAATCCGTGCTCGCATCCGAGACAGTCAAAAGCAAAATCACAATCATAATCGATCCCGGCCACGGAGGGGAAGATCCCGGAGCGGTGGCGAACGGTATGATCGAAAAGGAACTGAACCTCGAAATCGCATTTTTACTCAAAGATTTTATAAAAATATCCGCATACGACGCCGTTATGACCCGCACCGAAGACAAGTTGCTTTACGAGCCGGGGCAGGAAGACCGCAAAAAGTTTTATGACCTACGCAACAGGCTCGCCATCGCCGAAAGCGTGTCCGACGGGATATATGTGGGTATTCATATGAATAAATTTCCGGTGGAAAAATACCACGGCTTGCAGACATTTTACTCCGACAACAACGGCGGCAGCATGAAATTGGCGTCGTATGTTCAAGAAATCTGCCGGCTGGCGGACCCCGCCAACAACAGGATGATCAAGCCCGACGGGGACATGATATTTATTCTTGCAAATATAAAATTACCCGCCATAATCGTCGAATGCGGATTTTTGTCCAACTCCGCCGAAGCGGCGCGTCTTGCCGACGAACGTTATCAATCGCGGCTTGCTTTCCTCATTTTTTGCGGGATAGAACAATACACGGGGAGCACGGCGGGCGGAAATTGATTGTTTAAGTGAAAGAAACGGTTGTGTTATGAAAACAAATTATGCCTGCTCAGCTTGCGGTGCGTCGTATTCCAAATGGTTCGGCAGATGCCCGGACTGCGGCGCATGGAACACCTTTGAGGAATACGTCGAGCGCGACGATACCAAAACATCTTCTTTGAACAATAAGAAATCTAAGGATTACGCGCTGCCGGGCGAATCCAAAGCGTTCCGTTTGAGCGACGTTAACCAACCGGACAAAATACGTTACGCTACCGGCATGAACGAATTCGACCGCGTGCTGGGCGGCGGGCTTGTCAAAGGCTCGGCGGTGCTGCTCGCGGGCGAACCGGGGATAGGGAAGTCGACCCTTCTTTTGCAGATATGCTCGTTTTTGGGGGAAAACAGTAAAATCCTGTACATAAGCGGCGAGGAATCTCCTTCCCAGCTCAAGCTGAGAGCCAACCGCTTGGGTGTGAACACCGAAAACCTGCTGGTGCTTTCCGAAACCAATATCGCCAAAATCATCCCCGAAATCAAAGGAAATTCGCCGGACATAGTCTTTGTGGATTCTATTCAGACCATATACGACGAGGACCTTAACCCGTCGCCGGGCAGCGTGACACAAGTCAAGGCGGCGGCGCAGGCATTTATAGAAACGGCGAAAAGCGAAGATATCGCCGTCATAATGGTCGGCCACGTCAACAAGGACGGCGGTATCGCCGGGCCAAAGGTGCTTGAGCATATGGTCGACGCGGTGCTGTATTTTGAGGGCGACCGGCTCCACGCTTATAGGATAATACGGAGCGTCAAGAACCGTTTCGGCTCGACCAACGAGATAGGCGTTTTTGAAATGGGCGACGACGGGCTTTTGGAAATCCCCAATCCTTCGGAAATGCTCATCGCTCAACGGCCCGAACACGTCCCCGGCTCCTGTGCCGTGTGCGTTATGGAAGGTTCCAGACCGATTATTGCCGAAGTCCAGGCGCTCGCCGTGCAGACGGTTTTCCCGGCGCCGAGGCGGCTCGCCACCGGTTTGGAATACAACCGAGTAAACCTTATATTGGCTGTGCTGGAAAAAAGACTCGGGCTGAGATTCGGCGTCAACGACATATACGTCAATGTCGCGGGCGGGCTGGAATTAAGAGAGCCATCGTCAGACCTTGCGGTCGCGATGGCACTCATATCATCATTTAAAAATACGGAAATACCCATGGAATATATCGCTTTCGGCGAAATCGGGCTGGCGGGCGAATGCCGCACCGTCAACAACGCCGAAATACGAATCAACGAAGCCCGGCGGCTGGGCTTTAAAAAAATTATCGTGCCTTATAAGACAATGCCGCGTCTTAAGAAAAACTATTCGGACGTTGATATTCTTCCGGTAAGGTCGGTTTTTGAGCTTCTTCGGATAATCTGCGGATAGAATATACGCAGGGAAGCGCAGACGCCGAGGTGTGTCCTACATAACAGTTGTCTTTAACGCATTCCCCGTTTTTTTGGAATATACATTTTTCGGTGCAATTTATCAGCATTTCGATTACCTATACCTCCCAAAACATCACATAAATCATAACGATGAACATTACTCGAATATTTTGTACGTTTTTTAACAAATTATTCACATAAACGGATTTTAAGCATGGATGCTTATATTAAAAGGGAATGGATAAAACCGAATTTACCGGACAAAAAAGTCAAAAAGCTCTTTGTTTCGCATTTGACGGATCCTGTCATTTTAAAAGAATTGGCACGCCTTGAAACCGAACCGGTATTTTTAGCCCCGAGCGTTAATCTTCGTTCGGAGCTGCGTTATCATCCCGATATACTCGTTATAAACGCCGGAAACGGCGTCTGGCTGACCGAAAACGGCAATGAACAAACGTTCGATTTTTGCAAATTCATTAAAATTGAGAAATCGCTTTCCGACGTTTATCCCGGCGACTGTTTATTCAATATGGTTTATATCGGGAACCTCTTAATTTGCAGTAAAAACACCGATATTTACGTTTACGGTGATTATTTAAAGAATATCAAAAAAATTATCCGCGTCAGACAGGGCTACGCCAAATGCTCGACCGCGGCGCTCGATTGCGAATCGTTTATCACGAGTGATTGTTCGATTTATGATGCATTGAAAACGAATAATTTTAACGTGTTAAAGGTGACAAACAACGGGATAGCTTTAAACGGTTATAATACCGGCTTTTTTGGCGGTTGCTGCGGAAAAATCGACAAAAATTTACTCGCGTTCACCGGCAAAATCGAAAGCCACGAAGATTATACGAATATAAAAGCTTTTTGCAACAACGTTGGTGTTGATATTATTTCGCTTTCCGACAAACCGCTGTATGATTACGGCGGCTTACTGCCGGCAACGCAAAACGCTGATTAAACGCTGGTTAAACGTACAATATACAAATTTGCGTTACCCCTTCCCCCTATTATACAAATTTTCTATTTTGTCTAATTAGACTTATCAAAAAAGGGGAACATTTAATTATTCCCTTGGAGGTATTTATGGAAAACAAAGTTAAGGTGGCTATCGCCGGGCTGGGATCCCGCGGCTTCGACACTTACGCTCTTATCACCAAAAAATTCCCGGATGATATCGAAATCACCGCCGTCGCGGACAACCGCGCCGAACGAATTGCGCTGTTTAAGCAGAATTTTAATATCCCCGACGAGTTCTGCTTTAAATCCGCGGACGAGCTGCTCGCCTGTGACAAACTCGCCGACGTGCTTTTCATCTGCACCCTCGACAGGATGCACTACGCCGAAGCCGTCACCGCCCTTAATAAAGGCTATGATTTGCTGCTCGAAAAGCCCATCTCCACAAACGCCGACGAATGCCGCGAAATTGCCGAAACCGCCAACAGTTTGGGACGCAAGGTTTTAGTCTGTCATGTGCTGCGCTATACCGTATTTTACCAAAAAATAAAGGAGCTGATTGATTCCGGCGCAATCGGCGACATCATTTCCATACAAGCAATAGAACGTGTTTGCTATTGGCATCAGGCGCACAGTTTTGTGCGCGGAAACTGGCGGAATTCCGAAACCGCAAGCTCAATGATATTGCAAAAATGCTGCCATGATATGGATATTTATCTGTGGCTCGCCGACAAGAATTGTAAATCGGTATCCTCGTTCGGTTCCCTTTCATATTTAAATAAAGATAACTCCCCCGCGGGAGCTTCCGAACGCTGCAACGCAAATTGCTCGGTGTTTGACACCTGCGTTTATAATCCTTATAAATTTTACGGCGATATGATAAAAAAAGGCAATTTCGGCTGGCCGGTCAACGTGGTTTGCGGTAAAAACGATATGGAAACGCTTAACCACGCGTTAAAAACGGGTCCTTACGGCAAATGCGTGTTCAACAACGACAATAATGTTGTCGATCATCAGGTGGTCAACCTGCTGCTCGAAGGCGGCACGACTGTGAGTTTTACCATGTGCGCGTTCACCGCCAGGCCCGGCAGGAACATGCTGATTATGGGCACAAAAGGCAATATCGAAGCTTCCATGGACGAAAACTATATAAACCTTGAAGTATTCGGCAAACCCGCGGAGCGTATCGATGTAAAACAACTGACGGACGATTTTTCCGGCCACGGCGGCGGCGACGGCAGGATGATTTATGACCTCATAGAATACATGCGGTATAACAAAATAAATAAAAGCGTCACCACCATTGACCGCTCAGTAGAGAGCCACTATGTGGCCATGGCGGCGGAAGAATCAAGGCTTGAAAACGGTAAAGTGATTGAGCTTTCGGAATATGCCAAGGCAGTTTTTGAAAAATAAATATACATAATCAAAAAAAACGGCTGATGCAAATCAGCCGGTTTTTTATAATGAATGTAAAGCTACTTCCCTATCCTGACAAGCGAAGTGTTCAGGCAATCCAGGATGAACCGGACATCCTCCGTCATCGTTTTGCTGACGTCCGGATTCGTGCAGGTGTTAATATAGATTATCAAATCTTCAAGATCGGCGACAGCTGCGTTGCAATACGCCGCTTTTTGAGCGTCGGTGGAATTTTCAAGGTCGAAATCTTTGGCTTTGCCCAATATCGCCTCGGCTTTCGCCTTGACGGCAGTGTAAAAATCGTCTTGCTGCGGCAGCGGCGCCAAGTAAGCGTAAACCTTGTCGAGATCGTCTATCAGTCTGGACGCATATGCCGCCACTGTCAGGGAAAGCTTATACGTCTGCACGCTCTTTTGGGAATATACGCCCGCTTTCAAGGCGTCGAAATAATTTTCGCTGTTAATGATCAAGCTGCCCCAGGAGAACAGGTTTTCACCGAACGCACCGTTGTCGCGGGCGACCTGTACCTGACCCACGAGAATATAGTCGGGCGAAAGTTCAAAAGCCGAAAGCCCTATCGAATAAAACGCCTTGCCGTCCGTGTAAGCGGTAAAAGTTTTAATATTTGAAGCGGGCCATTCGAGGTTAGCGCAATAGCTCATGGAGAAAACCTCGTCCATGTAGCCGTCTTCCACCCATGCGTTGAAGTTCTGATAAATGGTCTTGCGGCAAGCGGGGTAATCGCTCGCCACAGCCGAGGTAATCTTCAAGCTCGGTTTAAGCTCTTTCGCCATCGCATAAACCTTCGCCACCCAGTCGTTGATAATGTTCTCTCTGAAAAGGCACCAGTTATCCCAGTTTGTACCGGAAGCTGCCATCGTCCTTGGGTTCGCGGTGGTGTTGTAAGCCGCCTGGAAACCCGCGATAATGTCGTCGTTATAGCCGAAATCGGCGCCGTCTTCCGAATTGGGGTTTAAAAACCTGATATAATCGAGGTGTATGCCGTCGATATCGTAATTTTCCACAATTTCGCGGTAAACGTCCATCACAAGGTTTTGCGAATATTCCTCGTAAGGGTTTAAGAACACGAAATTACCGTACATGTTCGGGTAATAGTTTCTTCCCTTCTTATCGAGTAGGTGATGTCCCGTCGTGGCGTTTACCAGATTGCCGCCCGGGGTGCCGATAAAGAAGTTTTCCACCCAGATATGTATCTCTATCCCGTATTCATGCCCGATGCGGCAGAAGCCCTCCAGCGCGTCGTAGTCGCCGTGCGCGGCGGTGTGATGCCCGATCAGCTCGTTGTCCGAAAAACCGATAACTTCTCCGTTATACCAAGTCTCTATATATATGGCGTTGATATTCATCTCCGCCATCAGCTTGACGGTTTTCAGCACGTCCGCGTCGCTCTTTTCGTTCGCCCTGTACCAGGTCGCCCGATTTTCGACGGGTGTGGATTCATACAGCTTGAACCGGAGCGTTTCGAGCGCCGAGGAAACGCAGGAGGCAAGCTCTATAGCTTTGTCGATATTTCTCGAATTATAGGCGTTGTGCGCCTCGGCGAGGTTGGTTTCGGCATATTTAAAAGAATCTGATATGTCGGCGTAATCAATGGAATAAAATTTCTTTTTGGCGTTTTCAAACGCGGCCGTTTGTTCGTCAAGCACCACAGCCGCCGCGTAAACCGTCAGGTCGGGGGTTTTGTAAATCGAAACGGTCTTGGTCGAAGTGTCGTAGCTGACGTTCGCTCCCACCGAATAGATTTCTGATAACATGGCGACATTTGCATCGCCGTGGACGGAGATAACAAATCCTCCCTCCGGGATGGTCATATTCCCCGCGTAGCTCGATGTTGTCATCTTCCCTTCCGCGTTGACGCCCACCTCAAAACCGTATATGTTGGTCCCGGTGGTTTTACCTGCTTTGCCGTTGTATATGACTATATAATCGGTGTATCTTACGCCGTTCACGGTGGTGTAACCGAAGGACGAATAGCCGTAATTATTCCCCGCGAAAGAGACCAGCACGCTGTCAGATACCGAAACTTTTTTAGCCGAAGCGTAAAGCTTGGTATTCGCATACGGTACCGCCAGCACATAACCGCCCTCTGGGATAACCGTGTCGCCGCTTGCGCTTACCTCAACCACCTTACCGTCTTTAAACGCAATCTCAACGCAGTCGGAACCGGTGCCCGTCGAGGTGCCGTAAAGTCCGGTATAGAGCACCGCGCTGTTAGATGCCGAAAGCGTCGCGTTGACGGCTGTAAATTCGTAATTTGTTCCGTTTATCCTGACAAATCTGTCGGGGTTGGCGTAATCGTTTATGAGCAGGTTGGGAATTTCATCGCCCACGGCGATATCCTTGCCCAGCTCCTTGGCGTTCCCGGCGAAGGACAGAGTAAACCCGTGGGAAGCGGGGATAAGCGTGCGGGCGTTTTCCGCTCCGATATAACATACCATGCCGTTTAGAACGACAACATCTATAAAACTTTCCCTGCCGTCGGTGACCAGCGAGGAGTTTTCCGGGGTGTAAAGGTATATGCCGTCCGCACCGGCGGAGGTGTTGATATGATCGGGTTCAAACGGATAATAGCTGTCGCCTATTTTAACGGCGGCTGTGTCGGTGATATTATTCAGTTTGTCGAGTCTGGCGAAATAAACCTTGCCTTCTTTATAAAATTCGTTGGCGTATTTCACGTTATATTCCCCCGTAAATAACAGCGCGAATGTGCCGGAAACGGTCTCGCCCGTCCCCGCAATGGATTTTATCGTATAATTCGAACCCGTGCCCGATTCCAAAAGCACCGCCACGGATTTTTCGGGGACGGTGACGGTGTCATCACCGGTGACGTAATAGATTTTGCCTTCGGAAAATTTCCCGTTTTCGGGGACGCCCATATTTACGCGGCGGGCTTTGCTCTTGTCTTCCGGGATAACGGTGGTCATGTCGAGTTTTTCATATTCCGGTTTTTCGTCGTATCCGGCTACCTCTACTCGCTGGTTTAACCTGACGCCCATTTCTTCGGTGATCAGCGGATAATTAATAGAGATTACGAAGCCGTTTACCGGGATATAAACGCCCGTCTTGGCGTCTTCGTTTTTAAATGTTTCTTGCACGGTGTAGGATTCTTCCCCGTTTGACACGGAGCGCTTGACTATGACGACAAACCTGCCCGCGCTGTCGCCCGGTGCGTACATGGCGTTGACGCCGTTTTCGGTATAATTCCTGTCGTACAGGACTACGTCATAACCGTCATACGCTCGGTTGAGCGCGTCCGCTTCGAACGATACACCGCCTATCGTAACGGTGATGCCTGTTTTTTCATCCTGCGGTGCCGATATATCGGAGCTTTCGGACGAGGTATCGTTGCCGCCGTTCCCGCAGGACGCCAAAAATGTCAGGCAGGTCAGCGCCGCCAAAAACAATGCGATTCTTTTTTGGATTTTAATTAATTTTAAATTAGGCATTCGATCTCCTCTTCTTTCGTACCTTGAAGAAAACGACGGCGGTAATGAGCAATATCGCCGCGGCGGCGCAAAGTATATAGACGATATAGGAATCGGAATCCTCGGTAGAGGCGATTTTTAGCTCCGACCAAAGCGTTGTGATTTTTTCAAGTGTTGCCTGCGGCAGGTTATGATAATAATAGTCGTTTACGTCGATACCCGGGTACAGGGCCTCGATATCGGGGTAAAGTATAGCGCTCGCTTCGGGATGCAGCTCCTTTAAAAACTCCTGATAATCCGCGTTATCGACAACCGCTGTGTTGGGAGAGGCGTAACAAATGGTTTCGGCATTTTGGAACGCGACGTTGGGGTCCAAAAGGAAGTTTATATACAGCTCCGCCGCGGCCTTGTTTTTGGCGGAAGCGGGGATGCAAACCGAATCGACGAAAACGTTGGTCCCCTCCTTGGGATAATAAAAAGCAAGATCGCCGTTATTCTGATACATGCTTAGAAAGTCTCCGGCGTAATATGGCGCAACGGCGGCGGAACCGCTTTCCATTTTGTTGAAAACCTCGTCCATCACATACGACTTGACGTGGTTCTTCTGCTCCATCAGCCATTCCTTCGCCTTTTCCCAATCGTCGGGGTTTTGGGTGTTTATATCTATGCCGAGCGCGAACTGGGCTATTGCGAAAGCGTCGCGGGGGTTGTCGAACATCAGGATTTTGTCCGAAAGCGCGGGGTCGCGCAGCACTTCCCAGCTGTCGGGTTTGAAAGACACCAGTTTGGTGTTGTATATTATACCGACCATTCCCACGTTATACGGCACGCTGTATTCGTTGCTTTCGTCAAAATATAGGTTTTTAAATTTGTCTGCGATATATTTGTAGTTGGGGATATTGGAAAAATTGAGCTTCAGAAGCATCCCCTCGCTGATCAAGCGCTGGATCATATAGTCGGACGGGATGATTATGTCATAGGAAATCCCGCCGCTTTTCAGCTTCGAGTACATATCCTCGTTGCTGGCGTAGTTGGTGTAATTGACTTTAATTCCTGTCAAATCTGTGAAAACCTTGTTTACGTCCGCCGAGCCCTCGCTGCCGTCGGAAATATACTCGCCCCAGTTGTAGACGTTAATCGTCGTACCGGCGTAGGCGGAATAGTCGATGGCGGCGGTTTCGGGGGTGACTTCAAAATCCGTCACGTTTTCCGGGCAAGCGGCGAGCGTTAAGCAGGAAACCGTGATCGCCGCGAAAAGGAGCCATGTGGTTATCCTTTTAATGAACTTAAATTTTGGCGTCAATTTTCTATCTCCTTTAATTTAGATTTTCCGTTTTTCCTGGAATTTCCGCTGTCAGCGGTCATAAGGTTTCTGACAAGAAGCAAAGCGAATATGACTATAAATATTACGGCAAACAGCGCGTTCATATCGGGAAGGACGCGGCGTTTGGTCATGGAATAAATGTATATCGGCAGAGTCTGGAAAGTTTCGCCCGCGGCGAAATAGCTTATCACAAAATCGTCGAGCGAAAGCGTGAAAGACATCAAAAGTCCCGTGGCGATACCTGGGAGGATTTCAAAGAATTCCACCTTAAAAAACGCTTTAAGCGGGGTGCAGCCCAAATCCATCGCCGCTTCCGGGAGATTTTTGTCCATTTGCTTCAACTTGGGCATCACACACAATATCACATACGGCAGGTTGAAGGTGATGTGGGCGATAAGCATGGTGGTAAAACCGAAGATATGCAGCCTGAGCAGCGTCGCGGCGAAAGCGAACAGCAGCATTATCGAAACGCCCGTGACGATATCCGGGTTCATCATGGGGATATTGGTGACGGTCATTATCGCGTTCTTGGCACGCTTGTTTTTGATATTATAGATCCCGACCGCGGCGGATGTGCCTATCACGGTAGCGGCAAGCGACGATGTGACGGCGAGTATGAGCGAATTAACCAGCGCGTCGACCGCTTTGCCGTTTTTTAAAAGTTCGCCGTACCATTTGAGCGAAAAGCCCGAAAACACCGCCATACTGTTGGATGAGTTGAATGAAAAAAAGATAATGACAAGTATCGGGGCGTAGAGCATGGCGAAAATAATGCCTATATAAGCTTTTCCTGATATTTTCATACGAACACGCCTCCTTCCGCATCCTCGTCGGAGAAGCGGTTCATAACCATAAGGCAGATAAATATGAGTATCATCAGCACGAATGAGATCGCCGAACCGTAATTATACGAACCCGCCGCACTCTTGATTTCGGTCTCGATCTCGTCGCCGATGAGCGTGAAATCGGGAGGACCGAGCTTTTGGGAGATATAAAAGGTCGAAACGCTGGGCACAAAAACCATTGTGATACCCGAAACGATCCCCGGTATGCTAAGCGGAAATATCAACTTGACGAGCGTGTGGAAACGGTTGCAACCCAAGTCCTCGGAAGCTTCTATGAGGTTTTTGTCCATTTTTGACATTACGGAATAGATCGGCAGCAGCATATACGGCAGGAAATTATAAACCATGCCGAATATAACCGCTCCGGAGGTGTTTATCAGCTTGACCTGACCTATGCCCAAGGCGGTAAAGCACTGGTTTATAAGTCCCTGGTCTTCCAATAAAAATGATATGGCGTAGGTGCGGAGTACGAAATTCATCCACATGGGCAGCATGAACAGCATGATTAGCGTGTTCTGCGTCTTTTTTTTGGTTTTGGTTATCGCATAAGCGAGCGGATAGGCGATAATAAGGCATAAAAGCGTGGAAATAAACGCGAAAGCCAGCGATATGGCGAAAACCTTTGGCGTTTCGCCGCCGAACATACGCGTAAAGTTGGAAAACGAAAAAGCACCGTTTCTGTCGGTGAACGCATAGTACAGTACAAATAAAAGGGGCGCCACTACGAACAGCACCGACCAGACGATATAGGGGGAAGCGGCATAACGTTGCAGCAGACTTTTTTTGGTCTTCATAATCATAACCATCCACTTATAGTAAACTGCGATGTTTGCGGCGGTTTCGCCGAAGGCGAATTACGGTCACATTGACCGTAAAGGCGCAAACACGCTGTTTGAAAGCTTCAACTTTCAAACAGCGTCCTCAATATTTTCGGAAAGCTCTTCAATTTCGTCGCTGTAAGTGCTGTAATCCCCAAATTTTCCAGAATAAACGGACTTTTTCATTATATGGATATCATCAGGCCCTATGACAAGCCCGATATTAGTCCCGACGGGGTAATAGTCGGTGGTCTGTATCATCCACTTGAAACCGCGTATGTCGACGATGATTTCAAAATGCACGCCGCGGAATGTAACGGAAGTTACGACACCCGAAAGCATACCTTTATCCGGTTCAACTACTTCGAGATCCTCCGGGCGCACCACCGCGTCCACCGGTTCGCCTTCGGCGAAACCCAAATCGAGACATTTGAAAATATGCCCGGCGAAGGAGACTTTATAATCCTCCTTCATGACGGCGTCGAGGATGTTGCTTTCGCCTATAAAATCCGCCACAAAGGCATTGTGCGGTTCGTTATATATATCGAGCGGCGAGCCTATCTGTTGGATACAGCCGTTGTCCATGACGACGATGGTGTCCGACATGGAGAGCGCTTCCTCCTGGTCGTGGGTGACGTATATAAAAGTTATATCAAGCTGCTGCTGTATGTTTTTCAACTCCACCTGCATATCCTTGCGGAGCTTCAAATCGAGCGCGCCGAGAGGCTCGTCCAACAAGAGTATTTTCGGTCTGACGGCAAGCGCCCTCGCTATCGCCACGCGCTGCTGCTGCCCGCCGGAAAGCGAAGATACGTTCCGCGCGGAAAAGCCCGAGAGGTTGACCAGCGAAAGCATTTCACCGACGGTCTGCTTGATCTCTTTTTCCGGCTTTTTGAGTATCCTAAGCCCGAAAGCCACGTTTTCAAAGACATTAAGATGCGGAAAAAGCGCGTATTTTTGAAAAATGGTGTTGACGGGACGTTTGTACGGCGGTATATCGTTCATTTTTACGCCGTTGAAATAAACTGAACCCGTATCGGGGTTCACAAAACCGCCGATAATTCTCAGCGTCGTGGTTTTACCGCACCCAGAAGGACCGAGCAGAGTTACGAATTCCTTGTCCTTTATTTCAAGGTTTATATCGTTGAGAATCTGATCCTCATCGAATTTAACCGAAATATTCTCCAGGCGCAATAGGACGTTTTCCATCAATATAAATATCCTCCGTTATAAAACTGTAATACGGGTAATCTGGGAGTAAAGAAAAACCAGTATTTTCAACAGGGTTAAGCTGCCCCGCTGAAACGGATAAACTAATTTATAATACATTTTTTGCGTTCTTTTGTCAATACAATGCATATAAATTTTTATATTGATTTTTATATTGAACGTCGATTTTAATCAATTATAAAATCGCCGAAAAATTGCGGGCAGTGAAAATTCGGTTCGGGCAGGTCTATGGGATAATACGAGCCGTAATGCGGTGCTTCGGTTTCGTCGCCGCATTTGTAAAAATTACCTTTGAAAGTATATCCGCGTGAGAAATCGCCTACGCCGAAAAGCTTTTCGATAACCCCGAAAGGAAGGCTGTATTCCACATACCACCTGTCCCCTTCCCTCGCCCCGCGAATTTTAATCTCGTTTATGTCGATGATTTTATCTATCGGCGTTTTGTTTTTACGTTCGGTCCGCACGGCGGCAAGGAACGCGCCGTTGGAATTTGCCTCGAAATTCATATAAAGCGGCGACGCGTTGTTGAAAGACGCAAAAAATTCAAGGCAGCTGTCTTTGTAAACGGGGTCGTTATAACGCGTATAAATAGATTTAGGCTCACTCTCAAACGAGGTGAGCCTTACGGTGAAGCACTTCCCTTTTATCAAAGCTATCTGTCCGTAGGAGACGGGCGCGTATCCGCTTCCCCATGTATATAAATTTATGTACGCTTTGGGGACAGCTTCCCAATCGGGTTTTTCGTATGTTTTAATTATATAAGCCATTATTCTTTGGGCGCTCTCTTCCTTAAAATTATTGCGAGGGCAAGCGCGAGAGCCATAAGTATTATAGAGGAGAACAGCACCGTCCCGCCCCACCACGACGGATCTTCAAGAAACGCCTTGATATCTTTGACCAAATAATTGGCGATAGGGATAAAAAGCAGCACCAGCGTTGCGACAAAGCAGATGGTATAGCACATAAAGCGCATTATGCGTGTGGAGACAACTATATTCTTGAACTTTTTTGCCTGATTTTCGATAACGCGGTTCTGCTCTTCGTATATTATCTTGTATTCTTTGAGCTTCTGTTCGGTCAGTTCCGAAACCGAGCCGATTATGGCGTCCTTGACGGATTCCTTCCATTGGTCGAACATTTCTGTTTTAATCGTGTCAATCTTATCGGAAATGCTCTGCGCCAAAATTTCGTCCACCTTTTTGGTTTTTTCGACATTATCACGCATCATTTCTATAAGCTCGGTCTGCTTCGCACGGAGTGCAAGCTCTTCTTCTTTCAGCTTGTTATACTCGTCGCGCGATTCCATCAGATGCTTTTCGAGAAGCGTGATTTTGTAATTGGCTTCTTCCCTAATAAAAATATTGTTGAATTCGGTTTTGGCGGCGCCGACCACGAGGTCATCGGTGGTTTTGTCCGGCAATATCACATCAGTCATGGCGTTACTCCTTTCCTTTATTTGATACTACCATGCGATGCCTCGTATGTCAAGGGTTACGTTAATTTTTCCCGAATGCTTATTCCCCGAAAAGCGGCAGCGCCTTTAATTTTAATATCACCGGAGACGCGGCGAGCGCGAGCGCCCCCTCCGGTCCGAGATATGAAATATTGTAAATGAACGAATAAGTCCACATACCGTATTTTTGGACATAATCGTTCCATTCGCCGGCTTTGGTGATCTCGTACCAGATAACCGCTCCGGCGATGTAATGGCAGGCAAAACGTAAAGTAATCGCTAAAAACGTCCCCGCGATGACCGCCGCGTATTCGCCCGACTTTTTCGCCGGCTTGAAACGCAGGGTTATTCCGGCAATACCGAGCAGCGTAAACGGGAGCAGGTAGTCGAATACCACGCTCCCCGCGACACCCGCCGCCGTCGGCACATAAGCGAGTGCGCCCGTCCCGAACAGCAACTGGATAACGCCGTAAATAAATCCGCCCCCCAACCCCCAAAGGACGCCATATTTAAATGATATATAAATCACCGGAAGCATGGAAAGCAGCGTAACAGAGCCGCCGAGCGGCGCTTCGTATATCTTGCAGAAAGACAAAACGGTGGCCAGCGCCACCATGAGAGAACATTCTGTCAAGGTGTAAAGTTTTTTATTTTTCATGTCAACCGTCCTTTAGGTAAAATATAAATTTTTATTATTTAAATAAAGCAAAAGCGCCGCTTATATTATGATAAGCGGCGCCGATAACGATACGTTAGCTACTATCCCTACGCCGGCATTATCCGTACAGGTTCATCGGGTATTATCTCAGCTATTGATATTATTTGAATATCAAAGCACCCCGTATTTAATTTTGGTTTAATTAATTTCGCGGACGTTGACGTAGTATTTCGCTTCGTCGGCGGAGATTTTCTGGACAGCGCGGTTTTCAAAGAATTTGGTGGCTACCTGTTCGAAGAGCGCGTAGGTCAGCACGTCCTCATCCTGTTCGATATACTTCGCGGCGGTTTTGCGGAGCGTTTCCAGTTCCGGCTTGATATCGTCAGCGGGGCGGTGGCTTATGACCGGTTCGTCGCCGATGATTTTTTTGGTTATAGCCGGGGAAATAGGCGCGGGTGTCTTGCCGTATTCGCCTTTGACGAGCGCTTTGAATTCTTTTGTTACCGACTTATATCTTTCGCCCGTAAGCACGTTGAACACCGCTTGAGTTCCGACTATCTGCGAAGTCGGAGTCACAAGCGGGGGATAGCCGACTTCTTCCCTTACGCGGGGGACTTCTTCCAGCACCGCCTGGAGCTTGTCTATCTGCCCCGCCTGCTTGAGCTGGGATACTAAGTTAGACAGCATTCCGCCGGGGACTTGATAAAGCAGCGCGTTGATGTTGACATCCATGACCTTCGGGTCGAGCAGACCGGATTTCAGGTATTTTTCTCTGAGAGTTTCAAAGTATTTGGAAACGACGTCGAGCTTGTTGAGGTCCAGCCCGGTGTCAAAGGGAGTTCCCTGAAGCGTGGCGACGATAGGCTCCGTAGGCGGCTGCGAGGTGCCGAGCGCCATGGGCGATATCGCAGTGTCCACCACGTCCGCGCCGGCTTCGATGGCTTTGAGCGCGGTCATGGAGGCAAGCCCCGCGGTATAATGAGTGTGAAGCTGTACGGGTAGCTTGACCTTGGATTTGATAGCCTTCACGAGGTCATACGCATCGTAGGGCTTGAGCAACCCGGCCATATCCTTGATGCAGATGGAATCCGCGCCCATGTCTTCCAGCTCTTTCGCATAGTTTGCGAAATAAACGTTTCCGAAAACCGGACCCGTGGTGTAGGACATGGCGGCCTGAACGTGCCCGCCCTCCTTTTTTGTGGCTTCGATGGCGGTCTTAAGGTTTCTAAGATCGTTAAGAGCATCGAAAATTCTGATTATATCTATACCGTTGGCTATGGATTTTTGCACAAAGTAAGCGACCACGTCGTCCGCGTAATGGCGATAGCCGAGGATGTTCTGTCCCCTAAATAGCATCTGGAGCTTGGTGTTCTTGACGTTATCCTTGATAACGCGGAGCCTATGCCAGGGGTCCTCATTAAGGAAGCGAAGTGAGGAATCGAAGGTTGCCCCGCCCCACGCTTCAAGCGAATAATATCCGACTTCGTCGAGAGCGTGCAGAATGGGTAGCATTTCCTCCGTGGTCATCCGTGTCGCAATCAGCGACTGATGGGAATCGCGGAGAACGGTTTCGGTTATTTTAACTTTTGCCATAATAAATAAACTCCTTTCGATGAAATGATGTCACTGGAACAGCGACAGAAATACGCCGGCGGTGACGGCAGAACCGATAACGCCGGCTACGTTGGGTCCCATGGCGTGCATAAGCAGGAAGTTGGAGGGGTTTTCCTTTTGCCCGACGACTTGCGAAACACGCGCCGCCATAGGAACGGCCGAAACCCCGGCGGAACCGATAAGCGGGTTGATTTTACCCCTTGTCACAAAATACATTAAATCGCCGAATATGACGCCGCCGAAAGTCGCAAAAGCGAACGCGCCAAGCCCCAGTCCCAGGATTTTAAGCGTTGCGGGGCTTAAAAAGTTTTCCGCATTGCAGGTGGCGCCGACAGAGACGCCGAGCAGAATAGTGATTATATTGATAAGCTCGTTGCCGGCGGTTTTGGAAAGCCGCTCGGTGACGCCGCTGACTTTAAGAAGGTTTCCTAACATCAGCATGCCGATTAACGGAGTCGCCGCGGGCAGGACAAGACAGGTAATGAGTGTGACCGCTATCGGGAACACAACCTGTTCGATCTTTGAAACGGGACGGAGCTGATCCATAACCACCGCTCTTTGCTTTTTGGTGGTGAACGCTTTCATTATCGGAGGTTGGATAAACGGGACCAGCGCCATATACGAGTATGCGGAGATAGCTATCGCGGGAAGGAGGTGCGGAGCCAAGGTTTTGGTCACATAAATTGCCGTGGGTCCGTCCGCGCCGCCTATAATGCCGATAGAGGCCGCCTCAGCGACCGTAAAGCCCAAAAGCAACGCGCCGCCAAACGCCACGAAAACGCCGAACTGCGCCGCCGCTCCGAGCAGGATGGATTTGGGGTTGGCGATAAGCGGAGAAAAATCGGTCATCGCGCCTATCCCCATAAAAATCAACGGAGGGTAAATGCCAAGCTTGACGCCCAAATATAAATAGTCGAGCAGGCCGCCGTTGTTCGCCAAGGCTTTCCAATCAATCCCGGTTTCGTTGATAAAAACATTGTAATGAAACATCTCCGCGAGTGGGAGATTTGCCAAAAGCATACCGAAAGCTATCGGCAGCAGGAGCAGCGGCTCGAATTTTCTGACTATCGCAAGGTAGAACAACACAGCGATTATAAAATACATTATAATCTCTTTGTAAGTGACGTTGTTAAAACCTGAAGTCTTAAAAATACTGCCTATATCTTTAAATAAATCCAACACTATACCACCTTATAAATTAACCGGAGCGGTTAAGCGATGACGAAAAGCAAGTCCCCCGTGTTTACGGTGATGCCCTTGGCGACCACGGAAAGGATTTTGCCTCCGCAGGGAGCCGAAATTTCGTTTTCCATCTTCATGGCTTCGAGTATGCAGAGCGTGTCGCCCTTTTTGCAAACGTCACCCACTGCGAAGTTGACTTTCAATATATTTCCGGGCAGCGGAGCGTTGATCCTGGTGCCTTCGGCGGGAGCAGTTTGTACGGGAGCCGCGGGTGCCGCCGCGGGAGCTGCCGCAGGAACTGCCGCGGGAGCCGGCTTAACCTGTTTAGGTTCTTCCTTGGTTTGGGCGGGGGTATAAACCGCGTTGGGGTCGGCTTCTTCGACCGCGACTTCGTATTTTACACCATTGACGGTTATAATATATTTTTTCATTTCTTTTAACCTTTCTCAGTTATATTTTTTTTACGGAGATGACTTTGAAAGCTGCGTCTTTTGCGTTCCTCGACGCGGTTATCGCCGCTGTGGCAACGACTACTACCGTTTGTTCGTCGATAGAATCCGCCGCGGATACCGTCGATGTCCCGGGCACCGCGGTTACCGCCGAAACGGTAGCGGGAGCGGCTTCATCCCCGGGTAATGTCTCTTTTTTGGCGTTTTTATTGTTTAGGAATTTGGAACAATACAAAATAAACCAAAGAAAGACCAGCACGAGGAACACGACGATCATCCCTATGCCGCAAATTTTCAACCCGTAAACAAGGCGGTCCATAAAGCTGGCGTCTTTTGCAAGGTTTTCAAATCCGGACCCCGGGAAGTTGTTTGCGGAGTCCAAAAATGTTTCGATAAACATCATACTTCCTTTCCAGATAATATCATTATCCTATTTTATTAACACTGGCATTTTATACTACATTTGATTAAAAATCAATGTTTTTTTGCACGTTTGTTGAAAATCTCCATATTTGACAGCATAATGTTGACAAACACTAAATATTGTAGTAAAATGTACTAAAATTAATTTCGGGGGTCAATATGTCCGATATTGAAACAAATATTGCCAAAGTGCTTGTCACGGAGGAGGAAATTAAATCAATTGTTAAAGAATTGGGCGAGCTTTTGACCCGCGAGTACAGGGGCAAAAACCTGCTGCTTGTGGGTATTCTCAAAGGCTGCTTCGTTTTTATGTCCGACCTGATGCGCCAAATAGACTTAAACTGCCGTTTGGATTTTATGCGCGTTTCGTCATACGGCGCAAGCTCGGAATCCACCGGCAAAATAAATATTGAACTGGATCTTAAAAATTCCGTGCAAGGCTGCGACGTGCTGGTGGTTGAGGATATAATAGATTCCGGGAATACTTTATATTATTTAAAGGATCTTCTGCTTTCGCGCGGGGCGGCAAGTTTAAAAATCTGCACGCTGTTGGATAAACCCGAACGCCGCATGGCGGATATCAAGGCCGATTACGTCGGTATAACCATCCCCAACGAATTTGTGGTGGGCTATGGGCTGGACTTTGCAGAAGATTACAGGAACCTTCCTTATATTGGCGTGCTTAAGCCTTCCGCATACGAGGGTAAATAAAATTTATAATCAAACCCGTCCGGTAATTAACCGGCGGGTTTTTTATTGTGCATATATTTATTCGTTTATCTGACCTTTTTCGACCGCGTCGCATATCCTTTTAACAGCGGAATAACACAAAGGTTATGCCGCCGAACGCATAACGTAATTTGAAAAGGTGTGAAACATGACACTCTACGATTTTGAATCCGGATTTGAAGATGATATGGGCTTGTTAAAAGCGTCAAGCTGCCGCGACATGAACAGGAATGATATGAACTACGAAATGAATAATTCCGGTTTAAACAACGACATCGGCAACGGTATCGGCTACGAAAACGGCAACGTTAAAGACAACGAATACGGTAATAATAATTTTGGTATGAGGAACATGGGCTCCGGCAATCTGTCGCTTGCCATGGCTTATGTGCCTTATCAGGAATTCGACAATTATTTTACCTCCTTCGCGGACGCTCTCGACAATGGCTCCCTCTTCAAAGACCTTGTAATGACGTTTAACGGAAAGAGGGTTATAAGCAGATGAACGCTCAGCAGGCTATGCTCTTGCGAAAACTAATGGATGTTGATTTTGTGATTCACGAGACCGTACTCTATCTTGACGGTCATCCCAACAATCAAAAAGCCCTTGATTTTTATAGGAAAGCCACCGCCGAGCAGCGGGAAATCTATGACCAGTACACCAAGCAGTTCGGTCCAATAAAAGCGGAAAACGTCCGTCAGGACCACTGGGCTTGGATTGATATGCCATGGCCTTGGCAAAACGAGATGGAGGCGTTTAAATAATGTGGGAATATGAAAAGAAGTTACAATACCCCGTAAATATCAAGCAACCCAATCCCGCGATGGCAAAAATAATCATAACCCAATACGGCGGGCCCGACGGCGAATCGGCAGCCGCCATGCGTTATCTTTCCCAAAGGTACACAATGCCATATGGAGAAGTTGTAGGAA
>CAYOGQ010000028.1:323-20253 GCA_964403645.1 uncultured Ruminococcus sp. | reverse complement strand
GCGCCGTTTATCAATGTTTTGGAAAGCGAAGCAAAACCAAATCCGACACAGCCTTTGTTTGTTATTGTTGGAACTTTTCTTATTTATGTGATGAACAGAAAACGAAAGCGCCCAATAAAAAACCGAACACAGGGTTTGTTATATCATTTTCATTCCGCGTATGATTAACCGGAATACTCGGTCACTGCGGTAAAGCGACAAACGGAAAAAAGATAAAGATTACGAAAAAAAGATAAGTATGCCATATATAAGAGTTCTCTATCAAAATAACGAAAGGATTGACATTAATGAAAAAAGCTTACCATATTTTTAACAATATCTATACAGTAAAACCGCGTAAATCTGCGGCAGTTGTTTTGGTTTTATTAGTCGCACTGCTTCTTTTTCCCATATCCGTCGCCGCTTCTGAATTTCCCGAAGGCAGTACATTTAACGGAATGCAGATTACTTACACGATATCCGGCGTGGCCATTGATAACAAAACGGATGTTGAAGACTATACCACATCGCGGACGCTGACCGGTATAGTGACCGGGAAAACAGTCACAGTCACGGCAACCGTAAAGCAGGAAAACGGTTACAGCGCAACCATAAGCGCTGTTTGCGGCGACCAGTCATATTCCAAAGAGATACAAGTGGGCGAATCGGATACCTTCACTCTTTCGGTACCCGTGACTAAAGATATGAAATCTGTAAGCGTATCTATAAGCATGACCGGGTATTACAACGCCGGCACGCGCGGGTTAGTGGTGAACGGAAATTTCATAAAGTTAGAGGATGCGGGGTGCTCCTTTTCCGATTTGTGCGGTCAGGTCGAAGTATTAAACCCAATTGGTTATGACGCAAACGGCGAGCCGGAATATGACGATGAAGCCTGGCATTTTGCTAAACTTGACGAACCGCTTTACGTTGGCACAAAAATTAAAACCGGTTTAGATTCGTATGACCAAAAAAGCGCGGCGATAATCAGTTTTGCGGATATGTCTACCTTTGTTACGCAGGAAAATACAACAATAGAGTTAGTCAGTCCGACTCACAAAGAAAGTATAATCAAACTTGCGTGCGGCAACATATGGGTGAACATAAAGAAAATGGTGAAAGACGGAACGATGGATGTCGAAATGAGCCAGGCGGTTGCGGGAATCAAGGGCACCATATTCGTCTGCGAGGTAAAAGAGGACGGCACCTCTACGTTGAAAGTAATAGAGGGCGAGGTGCGGTTTACTGATAAAGCGACAGGAAATGTTACTTTGGTAAAGAGCGGAGAAATGATCGCCGCCGGTCCGCAGGCAGTGCCTTTATCTGATTTTGATATAAAGGCCGAGCATGAGAATTGGTTGAAATACGATCCCGATCTCGTCATATCCAACGAATCGAATATTTCGACGATCATATTTACAGCGGTTATCGCTTTTACCGTTATAATCTGCTTTGCCATCGTGATTTATTTTTTAAAAAGAAAAAGAAGACTTCCCTCAAATCCGCCGTTGCCGCGCAGAATGACTGCGGCACAGGCGTGGAACAACATACCGCGCGAACCCGTAACCCAAGCGGCTAAACCCGCGGGGCCGGCAAGCAAAAAATTCTGCACAGGTTGCGGGACGCCCGTTAAACCCGACTCAAAGTTCTGCAGCGGATGCGGCACAAAATTATAACACATTGAGGAGGGGTGATTATGTTTTGTAAAAACTGCGGAGCTGATATATATGAAGGTTCATCGTTTTGTGGTTCCTGTGGCATGACGGTGTCCAATCCTTTCCGCGAGGAACGGTATAATGAGTCCGGGCTTATCGGCTTTTCGCCGAAAATCGGCGATCCGGCTTTTAAGGCATATAAAAAGAAGTCTGCCGCCTGGTCGTTAATCTTTACGGGCATACTTGCCGTGATAGCAGTCGTGGGATTTCCCATATACGGAAATTTGAGCGGCGAATTGGATTGGCCGGGTTCGCTCTTTTACGGTTTCGCCATCGGAGGTATGTTTATCTTGATAGCGCTGCTCCAAACGTTAAAAAGGATCTTGGACAAAACCTGGGACGGAGTTGTGACATATAAAGATTCATATACAATAAAACAAAGGGACCGTAACGGACATATGCATCATCATACATATTACATATTGAAAATCAAAAAGGATTCCGGCGGAACCAAAAAGCACAAATGGAAAGACATCCCCGGTTTATCCGGTTATTTAAACATCGGCGACAGGGTGCGCCACCATAAAGGTCTTTCTTATTACGAAAAATATGACAAATCAAAGGACACCCGGATTATGTGCGTCGCGTGTATGTCATTTCCGGATATAAAAATGGATATTTGCCCGAGTTGCAAGTGTCCTCTGTTAAAACAAGGAAAGTGATTGTTATGAATAAAAAAATCCTTTTAATTTTAGCCGTTCTATTTATGAGCTTTGTTTTTATAACGAGCTGCGGTAAAACAAATTCAGGCGTTAATAATGATATAAGCGCGCAAAATTCGGAAACCAAGTCGCAAGAACCGACAGAAGAAGGCGACGGTACCGTAACGATAACGCTGAACATTTCAAATCCGGAACAAAAACAGGAAGAATACAATATCATATTTGCGGCGGCAGGTTCTTTCAAGACCGGAGAACCGATTTATTCCTTTAAGTCCTATACCGTAGGCGCGGACGCTACGCTCGCCGTAAATATATCCAGCTTGATCCTTTACTGTGAAACGGATGAATCGGGAAATTTTAAAATCGGGCTAACCGCGGCGCGGCTTGAGGATGTCAATGTGCGAAACCCGCTGTCTGAAATAAAAACGCTTACATTTCCCGATCTTCAGACATGCAGCGGGGGAAATGATATCACACTCGATATGACAGACAAACCTTTGACAAGCCTCTATCCCGAAGGAACCCTGCTTATCAGAGTCATTGATCCGGAAAAAGAGGGCGGTTATATAGATTTTTTATATAAATCCGCTACCAACATGAGTTTAAAATACGGCAGAGGAGTAAACGGCCCGGATTTTTTGGCGGCATTTGAAGCGAACGAATTTAAAACAAAAGGGATCCGGGATGCGGTTCTGGTAATAACGGATGCAAATAATCAGGAGATAAGCGAACGTATGGAGTTAAAATTTTACGAAAACGGTTATTGCAAACAGGGACAGTATATAGAAGTAATGGTCAACAGATAGCAATAAAAGTTTTAATGGGAGAGTGTTTTTGCTCTCCCATTAAATTGAAATATGTTAACCAAGAAATCCGTTAACAGTCTTGGTCGTGATTATTACATCGTGATCTGGCATCGTAAATGTATAACCCCAATAGTCTGAGTCGAAATGGGTTCGGTCTATTTTTTCACCATCAACATAAATCTCAATGTCAGCATCCATAATTACACAGGTTTGTATTTCAACTGTTTCACCACATTCGGCTTTTTGAGGAATTGATTTTATAACACCCAAATAATCTTGTACCACAATTATGTATTTGCTCTGTGAACAAGAAACTAATGATAAAACAAACAGTACAAAAAATATAACAACGATTATTTTTTTCATATTCATTTACCTCATAAATTAATCATACTTATGTGCTTTTTATTTTTAATCGCCCACAGAAAACAACATTCTGCTTTTTCCCGCGTCAGTCATAGGTAAGGGTTTATAATTGAGCGCCAGACGTAGCATTTCTTTAGCTGTTTCCGTTATGTCGGCGCGTTCAAAAACCTCTGCGTAATCCATAAACAAAGCCTCGCTGTTTTCACAGCCATCCGACCTCGGCTCCCCAGACACATAGTCGGCGAGGAACACCATATACCAGGCTTTCGGTGAACACCGCACGGATAACATTCCAACGGGGTTGACGACGACTCCCGTTTCCTCAAGAACTTCGCGTTTTATCGCGTCGTAGGGCAGCTCGCCTTCCTGCAGCATACCTCCCGGATTGAGCAGCTTCCCTGCCGCCGCGCCATATGTATGCCTGACCAGCAGCAATTTGCCCTCCCGTAAAACAATAGCCCCAACCGCCGCGAAACTGTTGTCAGACATAGTTAATTCCCTTCTTGATAACCGTTATTTTATATATAAACCTGTCTAATTATCCGATCAAAATCTTTCCGAAGACGTTTTTGCCGGCATAGACGGCGATTGAGCCAAGCTCTTCTTCTATCCTGATAAGCCTGTTGTATTTCGCGACACGGTCGGTCCTGGACGGCGCGCCCAATTTGATTTGCCCGCAGTTGGTCGCTACCGCCAAATCGGCAATAAATGTGTCCTCCGTTTCGCCCGAACGGTGCGAGACGACAGCCGTCATCCCCGCAGACTGCGCCATTCGGATGGCTTCCATGCTCTCGGTCACGGTGCCGATTTGATTTACTTTAATTAAAATCGAATTGGCGCTGTTTTCTTTTATACACCTCGCAAGCCGCTTCGTGTTGGTGACTAACAAATCGTCTCCCACAAGCTGCACCCTGCCGCCGATCTCCGCGTTCAGCTTTTGCCAGTTGTACCAGTCTTCCTCCGCGAGCGCGTCCTCGATGGAGATTATCGGATAATCGCGGCACAGCATTTTCCAATAAGCTATCATCTCTTCCGGCGACTTGGTGACGCCGCTCTTCCAGAAGTGGTAGCTTCCCTTTTCGCCGCGCGTTTCGGCTGCGTCGTACATTTCGGTGCTCGCCGGGTCCAGCGCCAGCATAAAATCAACGCCCGCTTTAAAACCCGCTTTTTGTATCGCGGAAAGCAGGATTTCGATCGCTTCTTTCTCGCCGGAAAGATTCGGGGCAAAACCGCCCTCGTCACCGACGGCGGTGGCAAGCCCTTTTTCCGTTAAAATAGATTTTAGCGCCCAAAACACCTCGGAACCCCACCGCGCGCTTTCGCGGAAGCTTGACGCGCCGACCGGCATTATCATAAATTCCTGGCAGGTGATGTTGTTGCCAGCGTGCTTGCCGCCGTTGATGACGTTCATCATGGGCACCGGCAGAACATGAGCGTTTGCGCCGCCTAAATAACTGTATAAAGGCAGTCCGACGGTTTTCGCCGCCGCGGCGGCACACGACATCGACAGGGCGAGAACGGCATTCGCGCCGAGTTTGGATTTATTGGGCGTGCCGTCAGCCGTTATCATCGCCGCGTCGATTTCCCGCTGCGCGGCGACGGGTTTGTTTTTGATGGTTTCAAATAAGACGGTGTTGGCGTTGGCGACGGCTTTTTCCACACCCTTGCCGTTATACCTGCGCTTGTCGCCGTCGCGCAGCTCGACAGCTTCGTACGCTCCGGTGGACGCGCCGGACGGCACAGCAGCCCAACCGACGACGCCGGAGCTTGTCGTCACCTCAGCTTCGACGGTGGGGTTCCCGCGCGAATCGAGTATTTCCCTCGCGCGCACTTTTTCTATAATCGCTTTTTCCATGAAAATCCTCCTGTCAATATAACTTATGCCGACGATAGTTTTTACAGATTGGCGTGTTTTATAAATTTTAAATCATCGTTTAAACTATAACGGTTTTGTTTCCCATTATATTCCTCGGTTTAATAAATTTTCCTTTTTTATTATAGCATTTACGCTAAAAAAGTCAATCAATATGTTGTTGTTTTCCAAAGTCGCATGCGATGCTTTGCAAGCCGGACCTTATAATAAAATACCTCAACGCCGGGTTGTATATCGCCGGTGATTTTATATTTTTGAGGAACAAATTCGTAAGGATATCCCTCGACATCTTTTTATATCTTTCCAAAAAACTCTCCGTGCCATTTTCAAGGGATGCAGCCAAATACAGGGAGCTTTTCAGCGCGTAGCTGATTCCTTCGGCGGAACTTGGGCTGATGGCTCCGGCGGCTTCGCCTATCAGGGCGACATTGTCTTTACCGGCAAAAAATTGCGATATCCTTTTGGGTCTGTAAATATATGCGCCTTCCGTTTTTACTTTGCCGTTAAAATTAAATCCTATTTCCGCCAGCTTGGTTTTGAGCATATCGAACTTTTGCCATGCGCTTTCTCCCGGAGCAAGGGCAGAGCCTAAAAACAGATAATTTTCCTTCGGTATTATCCATGAGTAGAAGTCAGTGATTTGTTCGTCGAAAATTGCCGTGAAATATGGTATGTAATCCGCGCATTCAAACCGTTCCTGTATCGCAATGTAGGTTTTGGGAGTATTCGTATCGCCGCAAATGTGTTTTCTCACTGCCGAAAAAGCGCCGTCCGCGCCGACGACGATCCTCGCTTTCGCAGATATTTCTTTCTTTTCGTATAAATACTTGATTTCATACCCGTCCGAAGTCTCGGAAAAGTCACGAAACAACGCGTTAAACCGCTTGTCCACGTTCGGCGGAATTAGCGAAACCAGCCATCTGTCAAACCTTCCCCTGTCAATGTTGAAATAAAACCGTTGGTATAGCCTTTCCAGGTTTTTCGTCAAATCGACCGCTCTGACGGCAAAAAGCTGCGGGGTAACCAAAACATCCTTCGGTATCCCAAGACCCAGTTTTGCGATCATTTTTTGGGCATCGGGCGCGAGCAGCCCCCCGCAGCATTTTACAGGGCGGTTTATGGGACTTTCATTGTAAAAATCCCGCTTGTCTAACAATAAAACCTTATATTTGTCTCCGATCAACCGCGCGAGGTTTGCCCCCGCCGGACCCGAACCTATGATGGCGATATCGTACATAAACTCACCCCGGTTGAATTTTATCTGTTTATAAGTTAATTATATTACATATTTAATTGTAAATCAACTTTATTATCATCTTTAAAATTTTGTTTTTCAATGATAAACAACCGTATTGTTATGAACAGATTGAAGTAATACAAAAACCTGCCGATTAAAGCCATACGCTTTTTCGACAGGTTTTGATTTTGGTGGAGCATACGGGACTCGAACCCGTGACCCCAACACTGCCAGTGTTGTGCGCTCCCAACTGCGCTAATGCCCCGACTGCGGCATATTATAGCACAACATTTTTCGTCTGTCAACATATATTTCATTTTATTATAATTGGTTTTTTACGGTTTATTATCCTTGTGATACCGCTCTATTGTAAAATGTAAAAAATGATTGAAAATGGTTGTTTTATATGATATACTTCATACATAAAATTTTTGGGCGGAAAAATATATGTTGAAACTGATACGCCGCGAAGCCGCGTTTGTTCAAGGATATAAGGAATACTGCCGCGAATTTTACGAAAATAAAATTATCTGCTTTAAGCCCACTAACCCGGAGCGGATAGACGAAGGTTGGTTTGAGCGGACCGTCGGCTGGTACGCCGCGAAGGAACGCGGGCTCGTGCCCGGTTTACCCGTCAGCTTTCACTACTGGGCTGTGGACGGCGAAAAATTTATCGGCGAATTCCAGCTTCGGACGGAGCTTCCCGACGAAGTCATGACCGTGGTCGGGAGCGTCGGCTATTCCGTCCGCGTGACGGAATGGGGAAAAGGATACGGAACCGAGATATTGAGACAGGGGCTGGAAATCGCAAAAGCCCGCGGGATGGATAAAGTATTGCTGACCATCAGCGATAACAACGCAGTGTCGGCACATCTTTGCGAAAAGTTCGGCGGCGTGCTGATGGATAAAATTGTCGCCCGCAATGAAGCCGAAGGCGAGCATATCATGCGCAGATACTGGATATATTTGTGAACAAAGTTTTATAAATACTAAGAGGTTTATTATCATGAACATCGAAATCCGCAAACTGTCGCCCGACCTTGCGGAGGATTACGCACATTTTTTTGATGTTACCCCCCACGACGTAAACATAGATGAAAACAAATGCTATTGCGTGACCTGGAGAAGCGACGATTCATATGCGGGCAACGGCGACCACTGGTTTCCCACACGGGAAGAAAGAAGGGAACGCGCCGTCCGGTTTGTAAAATCCGGCAGCTTACAGGGTTACCTTGCTTACCATAACGATAAGATTGTGGGATGGTGCAACGCCAACGCCAACTGCCGGCTCTGTATCAATTATCTGCGTTCTTATTGGCCGATAGAAGAGTACCGTACGGACGTCAAAATAAAATCCGTATTTTGTTTCGTGATTGCGCCGGAAGCGCAACGAATGGGTGTGGCGACTAAATTGCTGGAACAAGTCTGCCTCGACGCCGCCGCCGACGGTTTTGACTTTGTCGAGGCGTATGTCTACAAAAAATTTGATACCGATCCCCATGATTTCAGAGGTCCTCTGGCAATGTATGAAAAATGCGGATTTACCGCATATGCGGAACGCGAAGGCAGAGCGGTTGCGAGAAAGGCATTAAAATAAGAAAGGACATTAAAGTGATTCTTTGCATTGTATTTGCTCCATGCAAGGTCTGACGGGGCTGCCCGCGTGGAGATAAATTAAGTCCCAAGGACTTTGCATCTTATAACATTTAAATGATAAGGAGCAAAGTCGCAATGAATTCTATAAAAACGTTTATTACCGATTTACATGATTTTTTAATTGTATGGTTTACCCAGTCGCTTTCGTCTTTGGGCAGCGCCATGACGAATTTCGCGCTGGTCGTTTGGTCATACCAACTATACGGCTCCGCGTTAAAAACGGCTTTAATCGCCGTATGTTCATACGCGCCTTTTGTGCTGATGAGCGTCTTCGCGGGGGCGTTGTGCGACAGATGGAATAAAAAAGCCGTCATGCTGATAAGCGACAGCTTTGCCGCGTTATGCACCGCCGTCGTGTTTGCGCTGTTATTAACAGGCGAACTGAGGTTATGGCATCTGTATGTGTTGAATTTGCTAAACGGGTTGATGAACACGTTTCAGCAGCCCGCTTCGGACGTCGCGGCAAGCCTGCTCGCGCCTAAAAAGTATTATCAGAAAGTTAGCGGGATGAAGTCTTTCGCCAATTCTCTCGTCGGCGTGCTTACCCCCGTTTTGGCGACTTCGCTGTTTTCCCTTGTCGGGATCGAAGCCGTTATCGTTTTCGATTTGTTAACCTTCGCGGCGGCGTTTTTCGCCCTGTTGTTTTTTGTAAAAATTCCGGAACCCGACAGGGCGGGGAAACCCAAGGAGTCCGCGTTTAAATCCGTCAAAAGCGGGTTGCTCTATTTAAAAGACAACCGCGGAATTTTGGATTTGATATTGTTTTTGGCTGCGATAAATTTTATCAACTCCATATACAACGCGGCTCTGCCGGCCATGATCTTATCAAAAAACGGCGGGGGCGAGGTCGCGTTGGGGCTGGTGAACGCCACGGTAGGGATCGCCACTCTGGCGGGGAGCATAATCGTTTTGACGCTGCCGACGCCGAAAAGCCGGGTGCGGATAATCCTCAATTCCCTTTTGATATCCATGAGCACCGAAAATTTCTTTTTGGCGTTCGGCAGGACCGCTTCCGTGTGGTGCGCGGGCGCGGCGCTGGGTTGGATTACCGTGCCTTTCATGGGTGCGAACATGAGCGCGCTTTTCAGAATTTATATCCCTGTCGAAATGCAGGGGAGAGTTTATTCAGCGAGAAACTCGTTTCAATATTTTACTATCCCCATCGGGTATTTCCTGGGCGGCATATTGGTCGACAAGGTTTTCGAGCCTTTAATGGCAAGACAGGCGTCCGGCACCTTGTTGGCAATGTTGTTCGGGACGGGGAAAGGCTCCGGAGCGGCGTTTCTGTTTTTCATTCTCGCCGTCGCGGGGACAGCCGTCTGCCTTGTTTTCAAAAAAGACAAGCATATATTAGGTTTGGAAAACAACGAATAAATAAATATATCGATAAAACGGCATACCGGCGGTATTATTACCGCCGGTTTTGATATATATCCTTCGCGCGGGGCAGGCAAATTTATGCTTTTTCGCCGTTGTTCGCGTAAAAACATAAAAATCACGCGCTTTCCCGGCTTCATTCAATGACAAACTGCGCATTCCGGCATAAAATGAAAATGAACCATCTTATGAACGGAGGAAACATATGCAAAATATACGCGTAACCGAAATTTTCGCGGGCGTCAATTCCTGCGACGGGTACGAATCTCTGCTGGAGAGCGAAATAAAAAACTGTGAAAAAGTGTTCATTCTCAAAGGTTCTCCCGGCTGCGGAAAATCGACGCTTATGAAACGGCTGCTCGCCAACGCCGTGGTCAAGGGTGAAAGGGTGACCGCGATCAAATGCTCCGCCGACCCCGATTCGATCGACGCGCTTATATTTGAGGATAAAAGTATCGCCGTAGCGGACGGCACGCCCCCGCACACACTCGAACCCAACCTTCCCGGAGTGAGGGAGATACTCATAAACCTTGCCGAAGACATGGACACCGGCATATTGGTTTCCAACCGGGAGCTGCTCGAACGCCTGAACGCGAAGCAGAAACGCGCATATAAAACCGCCTATTCCCTGCTTTCCGCCGCGGGAAAGCTCGCGGAATCGGAAGAACATATTCTTTCCAAGGCACTTTTAGAAGAAAAGCTCGCCGCGTTTTGCGCCAGGTTTGTTAAGAACCACTTGAAGCCCGGCAAATCCTACACGCCGTCGCTCATGCCCATTATGTGCTTATGCGCGCGCGGTTTCGTTTATCTGCCCGTCAACGGAAAGCCGTTCACTTATACGGTGGGGGATTTTTGCGGCAGTTCCGAAAAGCTCATCTCCCATCTGTGCCTGACGGCGCTCGGCGGCGGAGCGGAGGTTTCGCTCATACCGTCGCCCGTCGATGTCAGAAAGCCGGCGGGACTATATTTTCCCAAAGAAAACATTCTTGTCATTTCGGAAAGGTACGTCACCGTGCAGGGTGATAAAACCGTCAATACATCGCGTTTTACAGACGCCGCTCATATCAAGGAAAACCGCGGTAAGCTGAAATTTTTTGAAAAAATACGCACCGAGCTGATAATTCAAGCGCAGGCGATGATGGGCGAAGCTTTTGCCGCTCACGGCGATATCGAACGAGTCTATACCTTCGCGAACGATTTTACCAAAGCCGACGATACGGCGGATATGCTGAGGCACGAAATATTCGGTGAATAACCGGGGGACATACTTAATATAATTTAATGAATAACAAGAAAAAGGAGAAAGTGTATGAAAAGAACATCAAATTTCGTCCATTATCTTTATTCATTTATCCTTTCGGCGGCGGTTATGCTGCTTTGCACCGCGGTTTTCGCATACATACTTTTAAAAAGCGGGATGGGGAACGGCTTGGTGGGCATATCCGCCGCGGCGGCGGCGTTTATCGCCGCTCTCGCGGGGAGCGTTTACGCGGGGAAAGCGACGAAAAATCCCTATTCCGCGCTCGTTTCGGGGGGATTGCTGCTCGGACTGCTCGTCTGCGTCAGCCTGGGTATGACGCGAAGCGAATACGGCATACCCTTTGCGGTGCCGATTTGCTGCGCCGGCGGAGGGATAATACCTTTCTTCGCGCTTTCAAAAAAGAAAACAGACGGCGGTAAAAGAGTAAAAAAGCTTTTGAAGCACCGCCGCGGCATCGGTTAAGGTGTTTTCCTGCATCGCTTTGAAAGCAGTTCATCGGGGTATTCTAAAATATTAATCATAAAAACACTTGTATTTTTTCCCATTATGATATATTATAAAGTGATTTGTAAAACAATTCGATTTTTACAATCATAAATCATATGAAAGGGGAAATTGCCGAAAGACGAGCCTTCGGCGACGAGTGCATAAAGTATGGCAGTAAAACCGAACCGCGAGCCGGACGAAAACAGCTCCCCGTTAACATCAACGTCAACGTCAACGTCAACGTCAACGTCAACGGCAACCAAACACCCGCAGGAACCCGCGGACATTTCGCGCCGAAAAGATGACAGCGTGCAAAAGACATTCCGCGATTACAGAGCGCTGTTCCTCCTTATCCTGGCATGCCTATTGATAACGTCGTTTATATGGTATTACCGCGACATAGCCGGAGCAATCAACTTTTATCTCGGTCGCCTTTCGGCGGTATTATACGGCTTATTTATCGCATATCTTCTTAACCCCATAATGAAATATTTCCAGTTAAAACTGGAAAAGCGTTTCGCCGCGTCCAAAAAGGAAAAAACGAGAAAGCGTGCTGAAATACTCGCGAGAAGGTGCTCGATCGTCATTTCCCTAATAATCGGCATCACGGTGATAGCCATTCTGATAATGATGATTATCCCGCAGGTGTTAAATTCCGTCGTTTCGCTGGGCGGCGACGCTCCGCGGCTGATAACCAAAATCACCGAAAAGCTCGACAAATGGAATTCAGATAGGTCGTGGGCGGGCAATTTCCAAAAATATATCGACGCGGCGCTCGATACTATCGAAAAATGTATAACCGAGACCCTTGTGCCGAGTGCCACCGTCGCCGTCATAAGCCTCACATCCGCGGCGTGGAGCGTGTTCATGTTTATCGTCAACTTCCTTATAGGGGTTGTGATAGCCGCATATGTACTTAAAGAAAAAAAGCGGTTCGTGTCCTGGGGGAAGAAGCTCTCTTTCGCGTTCTTTAAACCCGAAACCGCCAATTTGATAATCGACACCGCGCGCCACGGCAACAAGGTCTTCGGCGAATATTTGATAGGCTCGCTCATTGATTCGGCGCTGGTCGGGGTTATCTGCTTCATTTTCAACTCCATCGCCGGGATACCCTATCCGCTGTTAATCGCCACAATCATCGGTATCACCAACGTCATCCCCTTTTTCGGCCCCATACTCGGCGCGGTACCGTCCGGGTTTATCATACTCCTCATCGACCCCGTCAAAGCCGCCATTTTTGTGGCGTTTATCGTCATCCTCAACCAAATAGAGGGCAATATCATCGCCCCGAAAGTCTTAGGCAACGTGACCGGCATTTCCGAATTTTGGGTGACCTTTGCCTTGTTGTTTTTCGGCGCGATGTTCGGTGTTTTCGGTATGATAATGGGCGTACCGTTCCTGGCGGTGCTGGCGTATGTGTTCAACAGACTTGTTGACAAGCACATGAGGAAGAAACGACTCACCTGCGACGCCGACTATTATTATGAAGTCGAAAAATACGACGTCCAAAACGATGCCTTTGTGATGATAGACTACGATAAGCGGGAGGAAGACAGAAAGAACAAGGTCAAACCCAGAAACGAGCGGATAGCCGGCTGGTGGAGTTCATTTGTAGGCGTTTTTAAGCGCAAGAAGAAACGTAAATAATCTAAATATATGTATTAAAATGTATAAAAAACCGGCGCAACTTAAAGCGCCGGTTTTTGCTTATATTACATAAATATGCAATTACTTTTTATGTTTTTTTACCAATATAAACACCGCCGCAATAAATATCAACAACGCGCATATTGCTAAAATCCAATACTTTTCAATTAATCCGCCGTCAGCAACGCTTATTTCGTTTGAGCGTTCGTTTTCGGGGTTTTCTGTTATTTCCGCAAAGGTTGTTTCTTCTTGGTAATATATACAGCCAATAACAGAGGATTTTTCGGTAAATTTGGCTTGGTAGGTTTTATTGGTATCAAGCGTCAGAGGGAAAACGGCTTTTTCGTTGTTTTCGTCGAACCAGCCTTCAAAGACTTTGCCGGCGGCAAACGGAGCTTCAGGTTCGGTGATTGTACCGCCCGCCGTTATGTTGACGCGTCTTTTTGTGTTATCATCGACGACAAAGGTCGCCGAAACGCCCTCAGGCGCTCCGATAAAGAGATAGTCGAAAACGACGGTTTCGTCGCGTGACGCGTTGACAAGATAAATGCTGTTGACGGTTTCGCCCTCCTTAACCAGACCGGAAATGTCGATATAGCCGTGCCACGGCCCGATGATATCGCTGGGGACGGCGTAATCGGCATAGCCGAATTCTTTATATAAAAGCTGGGCGAAATAATAGGTTTTTCCGGCGGTGGTGTTGACGCTTATGTTCCACTTTGCCGAATTCTTCGCATTCACCGAAAAATAGATATAAGGGTTATCATATAGGCTTATTCTTTCGCAGGGAGCGGTGACCGAAATCCAGGTGGAGTCTGTGCCGGTAAATTTCAGCGTAACGCCGTTTTCCCCCGCTTCGGCGGTAAAATTAACGCTGCCGGAGGTTTTTTTAAGTTTGGCCGAATCGGTCGGCAGGAGAGACGTCGCCATGCGCGCCTCCCCCTCCGACGGAGCCGCCGACGCCGCGGACCGCGACAGGGTCGGTGCGATTCCGGAATACCACGGAGTGCCGAAGGTTTCTCTATTTATAACGTATTCGGGTTTTTCGCCGCTCAAAACATAATAATTCGACGTATAACCGACCGCCGTGATTGCGGAGCACTTCCCTCCCGCAACGGCGTAAAAGCCGTCAAAACCGTCGGTTCGGCTTGTTTCAGCGGAATTTACGCCCACGACAAAGGATTTGGCGGTTATCGAGCGGTTTTCACGATTTAGATCCAAAGTGTAAATAAATTTATCGTCGTACGGAGCGTAGTAATTGGTAAGCCCGTAATAGGGAGATAAGGCGGACATGACCATTTGTCCCGCTTCGGTAAAGGTCATTAGCCTGAGGAAACCCTCCCCGTCGCAGGTGTAATTGTTTTCGATATGCTTCGGACCCTGATTAATTTCGGCGAATTGATAGTTATGCATTATTTCCAGCACATATCTGCCGTTGACGGTATCCTCCACCTCGCGAATCTGGTTACAGGAATTTTCGTTGTGACCGCATAGTATCATTTTAACGTTTTTGTTGGGTACGGCAATCTTTTCCCAAATGGCTTTCGAAGTTTCCGCCGACCATACTCCGCTGGAAAGCAGGTATTCGTGGGTGGCGATGACGGCGTTGTAATCGGAATACATCGAAAGCACCGAATTAGCCCAGGCGACCGTTTTTTCGTCGGCTTCCCTGCCGTAGCCCAGGCACAGCACGACAAAGTTATAACCGCCCACGGTGACAAGGTCGAAATGGTTGGTATTATTGTCGAGCGAGCCGCCGTACCAATCATGATCGTCGTATCTGGACGCCGGGAAATATTTTTTGAAGTAATCGTATTGGAATGTGGTATGACTGACATCGTGGTTCCCCGCGAGGACACCGTTTGGCAGCCCCGAATCGTCCATAATCTTCTGCATGGTGTCCGCGACGCCGTATTCCTTGTCAGCTTCCTCGGCGGTGTTCATTTGGTCTATAAAATCTCCCGTGAAAACCGCGTAGGCGATATTGCCGGCGGCGTATTCGTCGGCGGCGTATTCGGCTATGGACTTGTAGAGTATATTGAGGTCGTCATAGCGGGTGTAATATTGTGTGTCGGTAAACCAAAGCATGGTGTCGGCGCCGTTGCCTCTGACGGAAGGATAAAGGTTGACACGCAGCTTGCCGTCCTTGGAATAGACGGAAATGTCGGCTTTTACGGTTATGCCCTCCCCGCTTTCGGCGCGTCCCAGCACTTCCCACGCGAAAGTTTTATAATTCCAGGCCGCCGCGCAATAGGCGCTGTAATCGCCGGTAACTGCAAAGCAGGATATAACCGCTTCGCCCGTCAAACCCGAAACATCGACCAAAAAGGACTGGTAGGGCAGCGAGTTACCGGCGGCGGTTGTCGTGATATCGCCGAGGTCGGAAAACTGCACGAGCTCCTCATAGGAGTTCCGGAGCGCGGTGTTTTTAAAATCCCCCATCGGATTGACATACATATTTATGTTTTTAACAAGGTTGACGCCGTAAACCTTTTCGCCCTCTCCGGCGGAAACCGTGTTTCCCGAAACAACGGGCGGAACGACGGGTTTTTCGGCGGCGTTAAAGAAGAAAAAACTGTATTCCGTGTTCCCCGATTTATCGGACGACACGACGTAAACCGTGTGTCTCCCCGGCTTGCAGCCCGAAATATCGAGCGCGTATTCGCCCGCTGCGCAGAGAGTTTTGACTTTTTCGTCGTCGAGGTATATCTGCGCCGATTTGACGCCGGAGATGTTGTCGATTACCGAAATATTCGCCGTTTCGCTTTTATACATCACCGTTCCGTTTTCCGCCGGGAAAACCACCTTTGGGGCGCGGTTGTTGATCGCAACGGTGTCTGTTTTATCCAAATAAGTTTGTGTTGCGGGATCGAAAAATTTCACTTCCGCCATCCCGTCCGGGATTTTCACGGTGTCAACTTCGTAAATCAGGCCTTCCGAGTTTTGTAATATATCGAACCTGAACCCTGCCATGACCGGGGTCCCCGGAGTGGAACCGCCCAAACCGGTCGAGGCGTCCCAGCCGTCGCCGATCGCCACCGCATTGCCGTCGTACGCGGTTTCCTTGGCGCTCACACCGCTTTCCCCCGCGACAGGCATATATTTTATCAAAGTGAGCGCGAGATTATTCCCCGCGGCTCCGGTCACGGTCAGCGAGTTTATGGTTATGTCGTCAAGATTGTATTTGCCGTACACCATGGATTCATCGTAAACCGGGCCGCCGCCGGTTATCAAGCGCGCTTGTATTTCGTTTTCGCCGTCGGCGAGCATATCCGCCGTCAGCTCAAAGCTGCCGCTCGATTTTATTGCCCCCAGTTCCGTCCCGTTTATGTAAAACTTGCTCCCGGAGGTATCTATGCCGGAAACCGTATAATTAAGTGTGCAGGACTTTTCGTCGGAGGCTACCGGCACATAGCGGACGCCGTTTATTTCCAATTCGGTGCCTTCCGGCAAGTCATAGGTGAGGTAAATCTTTCCTTTACGGTATTCGCTCACCGTTTCGTCATCGCCCCAAACTCCGAAAGGCGCTAAAGCCGAAACCAAGACGGCGAAGAGCAGCAACGCGACGATTTTTTTAACAGACGAAAATTTAAAATTTGGCATAAAAACCGCCTTGTACATAATTTTGTAAAATTATTATATATCTCCCTTTAAATTTTGTCAAGCCGTGAAAGCTTATAACCCGAATACGTTTGTTTATATTATTACATGGTAAAAGGCGATATAAAATTTTCATAATAATTCATTGATTTTTATACGAGTCGGTGTTATACTGTAATGTGATTTTACGAAACGCGGTATAATAATTAATAACCCGTATCGCAAAGGGGGAAAACCGTGAGGAAAAAAACGTTAATCGCCTTCGACGGGTTGGACGGCTCCGGCAAGGAGACGCAGACCAAGTTGATTATCGAATATTTAGCGTCGCTCGGCGTGCCTTACAGGTATTTATCCTTCCCCACCTATCACGGGGACTGGTCAAGGCTTGTCAGTATCTACCTCGACGGCGGTTTCGGCGAAAACCCCGAAAGCGTCAACGCCTACGCCGCGTCATCGTTCTTTGCCGCCGACAGATATTGCTCGTATATGCTCGATTGGAAAAGCGATTACGAAGCCGGGAAAGTCATTCTATGCAACCGCTACACCACCGCCAACGCCGTGCATCAGTTATCAAAGCTTCCCAAAAGCGAATGGGATAATTTTTTAAACTGGCTCTACGACTATGAATTCGAAAAACTGGGTATCCCCAAACCGGATCTGTCGGTTTTTCTGTGCGTACCGCCGGGCATAGCCGAAGCGCATGTACGTTCGCGGGCGAAATCGGGCGAACGGATCATGGATATACATGAAAAAAGTAAAACACATTTGATTAAAAGTTACGAAGCCGCGCTTTATTCGGCGCGGAAATTGGGTTGGATAACTGTCAACTGCGCTTGCAGCGCCGCAGAAGGCAACGAAATGCGCTCCGTCCCGGACATACATAACGAAATAATAACGATAGTGAAGGATTATATTTTATGAAACACAAAGTATATGTCCTGCTTGCCGGGGGATTCGAGGAAGCCGAAGCGGTGACGCCCTGGGATATTTTAAAACGCGCCGGCGCGGAGGTTTTGCTCGTTTCGGTGAACGGTGAAAAATATGTAACCGGCGCTCACGGCCTGTCTGTTGGGACCGATATATCCATTGATAAAACCGACGATAACTTCAGCATGGTGCTTCTCCCCGGCGGAAAAACCGGAGCGGATAACCTCGCTTCGAGCGAAAAAGTAAAAGCTATCTTGCAAAACGCGTCAAAAAACGAAAAGTTTATCGCCGCCATCTGCGCGGCACCCTCCGTTTTGGGTAAATACGGATTATTAAAGGGTAAGCGCGCGACCTGCTTCCCCGGTTTTGAGGACAAGCTGCAAGGCGCCGTACTCACCGCAGGTAAAACGGTTCGCGACGGCAATATTATAACCGCCAAGGGGATGGGCGCGGCGCAGGAGTTCGGCTTTTGTCTCGCGGAAGCCTTATACGGGAAGGAAACGGCGGAAAAGCTGAAAGCCCAAACACAATTCATATAATGGAAAAGCTATGAACAACAAGAAAGCCGCGTTCACCTTGACGCCCATATTCACGCCCTTTCTCACCGCCGCGCTTTTGCTGCTCCTTTCCCTGTGCGGGGGACTTTTGGCGACGCAGGCGGAAACTGACGCGGAACCCGAAGAACTTTTGTTATTGATAGCGGTCATTCAGCTTATTGTTTTCGTTTTCCCTTGCATAATTTATTATTTTCTGAAAGGCAGAAAGCTGAACACTCCTTTTCTGATATCCCCCGTCAAACCCGGCCAGGCGCTGTTTGTAGTCGCATCGGCGCTGCTTCTGATATCGGGAAACCTGCTTATCAAATGCTTTTATTACATAGGGCAAGGCTCGCTCCCTTCGGGGGTGGACTACCTTATTTCCGACGCCGCGGCTCTTGACGGCGCGTCTTTCACGGCGGTCATTGTCGCAATTGCCCTTATACCCGCCGTATGCGAGGAGCTGTTCTTCCGCGGAGTGGTGCTTTCCGAATACCGCATATACGGATCTTTCAACGCGGTTCTGTTTTCGGCGGTTTGCTTCGCAATGATTCATTTCACCATAGATTCCTTTCCCCTCTACCTGTATTCGGGGATAGTCCTCGGCGTCACGGCGGCGGTCACGCGGTCGGTGTTCGCTTCGATAATCATCCACTTTGTCAGCAACGTTTTGAGCATATATATCAGCGATTCCTTTTTAAGAGTAACGATCCAAAAAAGCGGCGGCTTTTTCGCCGCCTTTATCGCGGGGGCGCTGTTTCTCATAGCCTTGGTCGTCGTGCTGTCGCGTACCGAAAACCTTTTATGGAAACGCGGGGAAACCGCCAAGGACGCCGAAATACCTCCCAAAAGCGTCAAATTTATCCCCACTGTGTTTTTCTCGCCCGGATTTTTCGGGCTGGTGCTGATATTTGTTTTGATAACCGTTTTAAAGTAACAGGAGTATAGCGTGAAAGAACAAAAAACAATAAAGAAAGGCAGGCGCGACCCCATGCTCTCTTTCATCTCTATTTGTGCAAATTTAAGGCATGGGCATTTGTATGCCAAATAAACCCAAATCAAAAGATACAAGCGCCGACGACCTTTTCAAGCTCTTGGACGAATACCGCTCCGAATACGACGTTCTCGCCGAAGGACAAACGCCGAAAAACCTTGCCGGCGCCGATACAACGCCGTCCCCGAGCGAGGAAGATATGATAAAACACGCCGAGCAAGCGTGGGCTGGGCATTTCGGCGAAGGAGAACCCGGCGCGGAAAAGGCGGGCGGGCAAAAAACAGACGGCGGCGATATCTCCGCGCATTTTTCCGACTGCGTTTCAACTTCCGCAAATGGCGGCTCCGACAACGGTCCTGATGACGACGACGGCCCGTTCAAAACGGATTTTGATAACGGCGGTGTGATCCCCCCCGAAAATGCGGATACATCCGACGGCGATGAAAAGCCCTGGCCGATTAAAATTCTCATTTCTATTGCGTCGTTTTTCTGGAACTGCGGTTTTATCGTTAAAGCCGCAGTCTATGTGGTCATAGTCCTGCTTATTTCCGCGTTCCTTTCGTATTATATCATCACGGTGGGTAACGACGTTTTCGCTTTTGTCAAGAACGGCCGCGAAGTCACCGTCAATATTGAAGAAGGCATGACACGCAAAGAAGTCGCCTACCTTTTGGAAAAGAACGGCATTATAGAATATTCGTGGGCGTTCAATCTCTTCATGATCTACCGAGGCGACGAAAACGATTCTTTCCTGGCGGGCGAACACACCTTGACCTCATCCATGAATGCCTGCATGACCGAAAAACCC
>CAYOGQ010000028.1:0-313 GCA_964403645.1 uncultured Ruminococcus sp. | reverse complement strand
CATCACCGAGCTGACCGAAGAAAGCTACAATCTTGTGCAGGTTAGCGTCACCATACCCGAAGGCTTCACCACCGATCAGATAATCGACCTACTTGTGGCGAACGGCATAGGCAAGCGCGAGGCTTTTGTGGACGCTATCGACAACTACCCCTACAAGCACGAGTTCGTAAAGCTGCTCGATAAAAACGGCTACCCGGAAACGCGCACCTACCGCCTTGACGGCTATCTCTACCCCGACACCTATTATTTTTATACCGATTCCAAGGAGTATCTTGTTATAAACAAGCTGTTAAACAACTTTAACGACAGAGTC
>CAYOGQ010000027.1:2686-20616 GCA_964403645.1 uncultured Ruminococcus sp. | reverse complement strand
CCCCGTCGGGAAATGGTGGGAAGGAGAAATGTGCACAATGTCCGCTCCGCTTTGCTTTAAATCCTCCGAAGACAGCCCGTATCCGTCGAGCGCGATATAGCGGCACTCCACGCCTTCGCTTTTATACACGGCGGTGATTTTGCCGTAGCCGGGGTCCTCCACCGCGTATATTTTATCTTTTCCCAAGAGCTTGACCAAAAGCCCGTAAAGGTATTCCGTGCCCGCGCCGATAATAATCCGTTCCGGAGAGACCTCCATGCCCCTGAAACGGTGGAGCAACCCTCCGATTGCCTCACGCAGTCTCGGCACCCCCGCGTTGGGGATCTTTTTAAGCGTTTCGCCGCCGTATTCGCAAAGCACCCTGCGGATTACCCCCGACCAAACGGAAAAAGGGAATTTTTCAATATTTATGCTGTTATCGCGGAAATCAATAAAAAAACGGTTGCCGCTTACGCCGTTGCGATTTGAAGCGGGCGGCTTTTCCGGCGGCGCCGGATACAGCGCGCAGAGCGGCTGGACGTAAAAGCCGCTTTTGGGCTTGGTATAAATATAACCTTCCGAAAGCAACTGCGCGTAAGCGTTCTGCACGGTCGTCACGCTGATTTTCAAATGCTCCGCCAGACTTCGGCGGGAAGGCAACTTTTCGTCCGGCGCGATAACGCCTTTTTCGATATCGGACTTAATGCGTCCGTAAAGATAAAAATATATGGGCGTGTTCCCCGCACCGCCGATATCATAGGTAAGCATGGCGTCTCCGATCTGGTATCTTTAAATTATATTAAAATGGGTATTTTAATAATATCATATTTTAATTATAATAATTGCATAACTAAAAGTAAAGGGGCAATTTGTAAATGGCAAACGAAAGATATGAACTCAACAAGCAGCTCGCGCAGATGCTCAAAGGCGGGGTCATCATGGATGTCACCACTCCCGAACAGGCAAAGATTGCCGAAAGCGCGGGGGCGTGCGCGGTCATGGCACTCGAACGCATACCCGCCGACATCAGAGCGGCGGGCGGCGTTTCCCGCATGAGCGACCCCAAAATGATCAAAGGTATCCAGGCGGCGGTCTCCATACCCGTAATGGCGAAATGCCGCATCGGGCACTTCGCGGAAGCGCAGATACTCGAAGCGCTGGAAATCGATTATATCGACGAAAGCGAGGTGCTGTCACCCGCCGACGACGTATACCACATTGACAAGACTAAGTTTCAGGTGCCTTTTGTCTGCGGGGCGCGCGACCTCGGCGAAGCGCTCAGGCGGATAAGCGAGGGCGCGTCGATGATCCGCACCAAAGGCGAACCCGGCACGGGCGACATTGTGCAGGCGGTAAGGCATATGCGGCTGATGCAGGGCGAAATCCGTAAAATCGCTTCCATGAGCGAAGACGAGCTTTACGAGAGCGCCAAACGTCTCGCGGTGCCGTACGAGCTGTTAAAGTCCGTGCATATGAACGGCAGGCTGCCGGTGGTCAATTTCGCGGCGGGCGGCGTAGCCACGCCCGCGGACGCGGCGCTGATGATGCAGCTCGGCGCGGAGGGCGTTTTCGTCGGCTCCGGCATCTTCAAGAGCGGCAACCCCGCCAAGCGCGCCGCCGCCATAGTCAAAGCCGTGACCAATTTCAACGATCCCGGGCTATTGGCTTCGCTGTCGGAGGACTTGGGCGAAGCGATGGTGGGCATCAACGAGGGTGAAATCCAGCTATTGATGGCGGACAGGGGTAAATGATGAAAATCGGCGTCCTCGCGGTCCAGGGGGCTTTCGCCGAGCATGAAAAAACGCTGGCTTCGCTCGGTGCGGATTATTTTGAGATAAGGCAAAGGAGCGACCTCGTCGCGCACCCTGACGGCATCATCCTCCCCGGCGGGGAGAGCACCGTCATGGGGAAGCTGATTTGCGACTTGAAAATAAAAGAGCCGCTCTCGGACTGCATAAAAAACGGCTTCCCGGTTCTGGGCACCTGCGCGGGCATGATACTGCTTGCGGCGGAAATCGCCGGCGGCGAAAAAGCCCATCTCGCGTCTATGGACATAACCGTAGTGCGGAACGCCTACGGCAGGCAGCTCGGCAGCTTTGAAAAAACAGCGCGTTTTGGCGATAAAAGTGTGCGAATGGTGTTCATCCGCGCTCCGTATGTGAGTCGCGCCGGGGCGGGCGTACAAATCCTTTCGGAGGTGGATGGTAAGATCGTCGCCGTCCGCCAGGGCAATATCCTCGCCACCGCCTTCCATCCCGAACTTTCGGAAGACACGACGGTGCACGAATATTTTATGCAAATGATTAAGGAACGCTCTTTGAAAATTGTTACCTAAAAAGTTAAAATCGTGAAACTTTTATTTATTCAAAAACGTATATAATATGAGATGATGATAAGCGTAACGAATAACCATAAAAAATGGTTTTGGGGGTAAAAGTTTATGTCAAATAAAAAACGCGCGCTTTCGGCGTTTCTCGGGCTCGCGCTGATTTTCGCCTTGATTTTAGGTCTTTCCGGGTGTACGGTCGAGGTTCGGGCGGCTGACCTTATGAACGGCGTAAAAGCCGATAAAGTGACCGGCAAGCAAACCGACGAGGCGTTCGTCGCGTCATACGCCGATTTTGCGGTCAAAATATTCAAAAAAACCGTAACGGAGGGTAAAAGCTCCCTCATCTCCCCGCTTTCGGTCACTCTCGCGCTCGCCATGACAGCCAACGGCGCGGACACGCCGACCAAAGCGGAGATGGAGACTCTGCTTGGCGGCGGCATCAGCCTTGAGGATTTGAACGAATACCTCTATTCTTATATGAACTCGCTCCCTTCGGGTAAAAAATACAAGTTGCAAATTGCCGATTCCATTTGGTTCAGGGACGATGACAGCCTGACGGTGGAAGATAACTTTTTGCAAAAAAACGCCGATTATTACGGCGCTTCCGCATATAAGTCTCCGTTTAACGCCCAGACCGTCAAAGACATCAACAACTGGGTGAAGGACAAAACCGACGGCATGATAGACAAAATTATTGACCAAATCAACGCGGATTCCGTGATGTATCTGATAAACGCATTGATTTTCGACGCCGAATGGGCGGAAGTTTATAATAAAAATCAGGTATCCGACGGACTTTTCACCTCCTATGACAGAACAAAGCGCACGGTTAAATTTATGTCTTCGACGGAGGGCAGCCATATCGACGATGGGAGCGCGACGGGTTTCATAAAACCGTATAAAGACGGCAAATACGCGTTCGTAGCCCTGCTGCCCAATGTCGGGATTAATATTGACGATTATATAAATTCGCTCACCGGCGAGAGCTTTATATCGGCGGTAAGCGGCGCAGAAACGGCGTCCGTCATAACGAAAATGCCGAAATTCAGCTACGATTATACCGTAATCATGAACGACGCCTTGATAGAACTGGGTATGCCGACCGCGTTCGACGGCGGCTCGGCGGACTTTTCCAGGCTCGGCCATTCGTCCGACGGCAATATCTATATTGGCGAGGTGCTTCACAAGACCTATATATTAGTCAATGAAATCGGCACGAGAGCCGGAGCGGTGACCAAAGTGGAAATGAAAGCGGGCTCCGCGCTGGGGTATTATTCCGTGATCCTCGACCGCCCGTTCGTTTACGCCATAATCGACACCTCGACAAACCTCCCCATATTTATGGGAACCCTGACGGATATAAAATAAAGAAAGGGAAATGTATTTTGATAAACGCCGCGGGGTTGATTTTCATCCCGCGGCTTTTTCGCGCAATTTATGGTTGAATTTTCGATTTTCCTTGACAGGAGCAAACAAATGTGCGATAATATAATGAATTATTATAAACAAATGTAAACGAACTTTTATGGTCAAGCCGGAAGGAGGGGCGGTTATGAACGGCGGCGACAAACCCTATACGATAGAAATAAATTTCGGCGACAAAGCCCCCCAAAAAACCGGGTGCGCCATCCCGCCCTGGAACGAAAGGCAAAATTCCCAAAACAAAGACAAAGACAACGAAAGCGCGGTCGTTATAAATAAACCCCCTATATCTATATCTATATCTTTAACCGAAAATAAAACCGAGCGAATGGAATCCGCCCTTGAACGCGAAAAAGCGGCGCAGGATGCCAAGCGGCAGGAATTTCTGCGGCTTCGGGATACCATATTCAACAAAAACCGCGGGCCGGTCAACAACACCTTTTTGGAACAGGCGCGCCTGCACGCCGACGATGTCCCCGAACCCGCCAAGCCGGTTTCGTTTTTATGCTATTGGCCGACCTACGACGTCATGACCGAAGAACAGCTAAAATGGTATATCTGTTGGAGAGAACTGGTCAGGTACGGCGGCTACCCTCACGTGACGCTCTCTTATATATTCGTCTATATCTATGAGCTAATCAACGAAGTGGGCATTTCCGGCGCGGAGGACGGTTTTGTCAGGCTGTGCGCGCTGTGGTCGGCGTACCGCGAACTGTACACGGCGCTGGATAGGTATATGTCAAGCTGGATTTCCGACTATATCGCCATCCACTTCCCGGACGGGCTGCCGGAGGGCGAGCTTGCAAAGGTGACAGACAAAGAGGTCAGGCGCCGACTGCCCGAAAACGTGATAATCGAAAGCCTGTTAAACGGCGGCGAAAACACCCAAAACGCTGAGGATATATTAATTTATATCCTAAAATACTCATCATACAACCTTGAAAAGAGCAAGTTTTACCAGACTGGCAACAGGGCGTTTATACGCTCCTACCTCGCCGGAGCGTGCTTCTGTCTCGACGGATATATGAAAAAAAAGACCGGCAAGGGCATCTTCGCGTCCTTCGCTTCAGGCAAGCCGAACAAGCGTATGCCTTATCAGAACGCCATTTATCAGGGAAAAATCAAGAGCGTGGACTGCGGGAAATACGACTACACCGAAAACAAGCTTCTAAAAGATTTTATCGCCGACGCCGTTAAATCGGTCGAAAACTCCCTTCGAAAACTCACGGGCTATAAAGGTAAATTAAAAACCGAGCTGCCGCCGGAATACGCCGCGTTGATAGATAAGTACGTCGCCGCAAAGCAAAAGAGCGAAATTATTGAAAAGCGCGCCGAAGCGGCGGCGGACATAGACAAGTCCAAGGTGAAGCAGATCATCGACGGAGCGGACATTATAAGGGAAAGACTGCTTTCCGGCGTCGGGAACGATGATCTGCCGTCAACGTCAACGTCAACGCCGACGCCGACGCCGACGCTTTTGCCGGACGAAGCCGAAATGGAAACCAACCCGGAAGAAGAAATAATCGATTCTGATAACGCACTTCAGAGCGATAACCCTTACGACCGCCTGCTCGAAGCGCTGACCGACGCCCAGCGGGGCATACTGCTCTATATGGGCGAAAACGGCGGCGAAGCGACGCTCGCCGATATCGCCAAGCTTTCAGGCGGTCTGTTCGCGCAAAACGAGATAGACGCCATCAACGAAGCGGCCATCGATTGCTTGGGCGACATATTGATACTCGTCGAAGGCGACGCGCTGACGATACAGGATATATAAAGTTTTATACGGTCAAAGAAAGGAACGGACAAAGGTTTGAGCGATATTATGATACCCAAACGGGTCTCCACCGCGCTTTTGAATTCATTGGGTTCCGGCGTAACGCCGAGGATAGGACTGGAATATATCGCGGTGGGGCGGAAAAACGAAATAGAGACGCTGCTCAATGACTTGGACAATATCGGCGAGGGCGGCTCGGTGTTTAGGCTTATCGTCGGGCGGTACGGCAGCGGCAAGAGCTTTCTTTTACAAATTATAAGAAATTACGCCATGGAGCGAAATTACGTCGTGGCGGACGCCGATCTTTCCCCCGAAAGGAAGCTTTGCGGCAATAAAAACCAGGGGCTGGCGACCTATCGTCTGCTCATGCAAAACATGGCGACGCGCGTCCGTCCCGACGGCGGCGCCCTCGCCGCGGTGCTGGAAAAATGGGTCGCCCGCATTCAAGCGGCGGTGATGGGTGAGCATAACATAACCTCCGCCGACCCTTCCTTCAACGCCCGCGTGGAAGCAAAAATCCTTGAGGTGATAAATGGCATGGACGCGATGGTCCACGGCTTCGACTTCGCCAAGGTCATGACGGCCTATTGGGAAGGCTGCAAAACCGGCAATCAGGACCTGAAAGCCGCTTCTATCAAATGGTTCCGGGGTGAATACTCCACCAAAACCGAAGCATATTCGGAATTGGGCGTGCGCATCATCATTGACGACGAGACCTGGTTCGACTATATCAAGCTGATGTCCTCCTTCGTAAGACAGATCGGCTACGCCGGCTTTTTGATGCTTGTCGACGAGGGCGTCAACCTTTATAAAATCTCTAATTCCATCGCCCGCGCCAATAATTACGAAAAGCTGCTCGCCATGTTCAACGACACCATGCAGGGCAAGAGCGCGGGGCTGGGCGTCTATCTATGCGGCACGCCGCAGTTTGTGGAAGACACCCGCCGCGGGCTTTTCAGCTACGAAGCGCTCAAAAGCCGCATCGCCTCCACGCGTTTTGTCAGGGACGGCTTGCGGGATATGCAAAGCCCGCTCATTTACCTCGACAGGATCACCAACGAGGAAATTTACGTCCTGCTCGTCAAGGTGCTCGACCTGCATGAAAAGCATTACGGCTACAAGAGCGAGGTCAAAGATGACGACCTCATAGAATTCATGCGCGCGGTTTCGCGCCGTGTGGGGGCGGACGAGCTGCTCACCCCGCGGGAGATTATCCGCGATTTTATCGGCATACTCAATGTTACAAGACAAAACGGTAATATTTCATTTATCGGCATGATAACCGGCGATCTTTTCAAAACAAGCGGAAATACTGATGATGAAAATGAAGACGGCGAGAGCGATAGCGCGGAGTTCACCTTATGAACGGCGGCGGCGACGTTTTCGGCAGGCTTTCCCCTTTTATAAAAGATTTTATATACCGCAATAACTGGACGGAGCTGCGGGAGGTTCAGGTGGCATCCTGCGGCGTCATATTCGACACCGACGCCCACCTGCTCCTCAACACGGGAACCGCTTCGGGCAAGACGGAAGCGGCTTTCCTGCCCGTGCTGACCGAACTGGAAAACGACCCTCCGATGTCGGTGGGCGTGTTGTATATCGCTCCCCTGAAATCGCTCATCAACGACCAGTTTCTGCGGCTCGACGACCTGCTCAAAGAAGCCGACATACCCGTCTGGCATTGGCATGGCGACGTTTCGATAAGTCATAAGCGCAAGCTGCTCCGCGACCCGCGTGGGGTGTTGCAGATAACCCCGGAATCGCTGGAAAGTATGCTCATCAACAAAAACCGCGACCTTGTGCGGATTTTCGGCGAATTGCGGTTTATCATCATCGACGAAGTCCACAGCTTCATGGGCACCGACCGCGGCATACAGGTCATATGCCAGCTTGAACGGCTGCAGCGCTATATACGCACCTCCCCGCGCAGGATAGGGCTTTCCGCCACGCTGGGCGACTATACCCAAGCCGAACGCTGGCTCGCTTCCGGCACAGACCGGAAGGTGATCACTCCCGCGATACAAGCCTCGTCGCAAAAAATCAGACTCGCGGTGGAGCATTTTTACGATTCGGACGAAATGAAAAAGCCCGACAGCCGCAATTCGGGCGAACTGCCGGAGGACCACTGGGAAAACGATGCCGCCTTGAAAAGCGGTCCTGCTCCGCAGGGCGAAGCCGCTTCGCAGAGCGAAGCCGCCCAGCAGGACAAAGCGAGCGCGTATTGGGAATATATTTATGAAAAAAGCCTGAATAAAAAATGTATAATCTTCACCAATATGCGCGATCAGGCGGAATACTCCATCGCCATGATGCGTCAGATCGCCGAAAACCGGGGCACCCCTGATATCTACCACGTTCATCACGGGAGTATCTCATCCGCTTTGCGGGAAAACGCCGAAAGCGAGATGAAAGAGAGCGGCGGATCCACCGTGATCGGCGCTACGCTGTCTTTGGAAATGGGCATAGACATCGGACAGCTTGAACGTATAATTCAGGTTGAGGCGCCCAACTCGGTATCGAGCTTCCTCCAACGGCTGGGGCGTTCGGGCAGAAGGGGCAACCCCGCCGAAATGTGGTTCGTCTGCCGGGAGGACAAACCCTCAGGTTTGCCGTTATTGCCGCAGCGTCTGCCGTGGAAGCTGATGCAGGATATCGCGGTGATACAGCTTTATATCGAGGAACGCTGGATAGAACAGCCCCGAAAGCTGAAATATCCCCTGAGTATGCTCTACCATCAAACCATGAGCGTTCTCGCGGAACTGGGCGAAGCGTCGCCCGCGCTGCTCGCCAAGCGTGTTTTGGGCATGGCGGCGTTCGACAGCATCTCCTTTGACGACTACCGCGAGCTGTTGAAGCATCTTTTGGATATCGATCATTTGCAGCTCACCGAGGAAGGTTCGATGATTATCGGCTTGAAAGGTGAAAAAATCGTCAACAATTTTAAATTTTACGCCGTGTTCCCGGAAGAGGACGACTACACGGTGATTTTCGATTCCAGCCCCATCGGCAAGATAGAAGTCCCGCCCCCTCCCGGCGAACGCATGACGCTTGCGGGCAGGTCGTGGGAGGTCATCGACGTCGACAAGAAAAGCAAAGTGGTCAACGTCAGACGCATCAAGGGCAGGATCAAGACCTTCTGGGGCGGCGGCAACCTCAAGATCGACAACCGTATCTGTACGCGTATGCGCGCAATCCTCGCCGAACGCAAGGACTATCCGTACCTCCAAAAAGGAGCGGTAAGCCGCATGGAGGAAGTCTATTTTTTATCGCGTAACGCCATGCTTGACAGATACAACGTGGTGAGCATGGGGGGCAAGAGCGTCTGCATTTTCCCGTGGATGGGAAACATAGATTATTATACCGTCATGCTGCTCATCAAAAAGCTCTGCGGCTTTATGCTCAACATCAAAAGCGTGGGCGGACAGCCCCCGTATTATATCACGCTCAAATTGGGGAGCGGAGAAGCCACTTCCGACGGTTTTTTAAACGAATTCCGTCAGGCGTTAAACCGCCCCATAAATTTGGAATACATGATAAGCGACGACGACGTTTTCGAACTGAAGCGCCAATATGAATACAAAACGCCTAAATACGACGAGTTCATACCTATACCCCTGCTCAAAAAGGCGCTTATCACCGATTATATCGACCTCGACCGTATACGCGCGGCGGTGGGCGGTTGGAAAAGCCGCTCGGATGAAACTTGAAACGCAGGAACATAAGGAATAAAAATGGGCGGCTATTTTGACAGGCTTTCGCCTTTTATAAAAGAATATATTTATCGGCACGAATGGGAATCCCTAAACGAAATACAGGAGGAATCCTGCCGCGTGCTCTTTGACACCGACGCCCACCTCATCATCTCGTCCGGGACCGCTTCCGGCAAGACCGAGGCGGCGTTCCTCCCCGCGCTAACGCTCCTCGGAGAGGATATTCCTTCTTCGGTCGGCATACTCTATATCGCCCCCATGAAGGCGCTGCTCAACGATCAGTTTTACCGCCTCGACGCGCTGCTCGAAGAAGCGGACATCCCCGTCTGCTGCTGGCACGGGGATATTTTGCAAAGCCGCAAGAACAAGGTCATACGCGACCCCTCCGGGGTGCTGCAAATCACTCCGGAATCTCTCGAAAGTATGCTTTTAAACCGCAACCGCGATCTCGTCAGGATTTTCGGCGAACTGCGCTTCGTCATCATAGATGAAATTCACTCTTTTATGGGCACCGACCGGGGAATACAGGTGCTGTGCCAGCTTGAAAGGTTGCAAAAGTATATCCGCACTACCCCGCGCAGGATAGGGCTTTCGGCGACGCTCGGCGACTATTCGGCGGCCGAACGCTGGCTCGCTTCCGGCACCGGCAAAGAGGTTATAACGGTCAACGGTACCAATTACCGCCGCAAGGTACGGCTTTCGGTGCAGCATTTCATTCAGCCCGTGCTGGAAACGGATATGTCCCCCTTCGAGGATATCGCATGGGTGTACCTTTACGATAAAACTCTCGGCAAGCGCTGCATCGTCTTTTCCAACGGCAGGGAGACCGCCGACGCGGTCATAGCGAACATGAAATATATGTCCGCCATCAACGGGGACCCCGACATCTACTATGTCCATCACGGCAGCATTTCCGGTCCCTTGCGGGAGGAGGCCGAAACCGAGATGAAGCAATCGCCCGGATCAGTGGTGATCGGCGCCACCGTCACCCTCGAAATGGGGATAGACATAGGCAACCTTGAGCGTGTGATACAGATAGGCCCGCCCGTGTCCGTAACCAGCCTCGTCCAAAGAATGGGCAGATCGGGCAGAAGGAACAATATCCCCGAAATGCTGTTTGTGGACTGGGAAAATCCATCCGACGAAAGGGCGACGCTGCCGAACAGGATTCCGTGGAGGCTTTTGCAGATAATCGCCATGCTTCAGCTTTATCTTGAAGAGCGTTGGATGGAGCCGCCCAAAATATTGAAATATCCGCTAAGTATGCTGTATCACCAAATCATGTCGAACGTAGCGGAAGCGGGCGAGCTATCGCCGCGCGCCCTGACCGATAAAATCCTTTCGATGGAAAGCTTCCGCGGCGTGAGCGAGGACGACCTCACAACCCTGGTGACTCACCTTATCGAAATCGACCACTTGGAGCTGACTGAGGAGAGGGGTATAATCGTCGGGCTGGAGGGCGAAAAAATCGTCAACAGCTATAAATTTTACGCCGTGTTTCCGGAAGAGGAAGAATGGGCGATCATGGACGGGTCTAAGAAAATCGGCACTATCGAAATGCCGGTGCCGCCCGGCAAATACCTCACCGTCGCCGGCATAACGTGGATAGTCATCGCGGTGGACAACAACAAGCGCCTTATTTTTGTGGAAAAAACCAAGCGTAAGATACAGCTTCTCTGGCTGGGCGACCGCGCCATAGTCCATGACAGGATATTGAAGCGCATGAGGCAGGCGCTGTTCGAGGACACGGAATACCCCTATCTGCAGGACGCCGCGAAAGATTGCCTTAAAAAAGCCCGCGTCTTGGCGCGGGAATACGAGCTGGATAAAAATAATATCGTCGATATCGGCGGCGGGATGCTCTGCGTCTTCCCGTGGCTGGGGCATATAAATTTTAACACGCTGACGAATATTATAAATAAATTTATGGAAAAAGCCGAAAATGACGACGACCGCATGATAAAAAAAGTCGGCGGCATACGACCGTATTTTATTACCTTTAAAACGGGCATACACGGCGGGGAATTTATCGACCGATTAAAACGCGTCATGGATTCGGGAATAACCCCCCGCGACGTCGCCAACGAGGGCACCATACGCCAGTTTAAAAAACAATGCGAGTACAAAGAGCCGAAATACGATAAGCTCATCACCTCCGACCTGCTCAAAAAGCAGGTGATTGAGGATTATATAGACACAGAGCTGATAAAGAAGGAAATTAACGGCTGGCGGGCGCGTTAGGCTTTCCCCCAAAATTCGCCGAGAGAAGCGATAAGCTCGTTTCGGCTTTTTATAATGACGGCGTCAGCCCAATGCGCGGGGAACAGCCGGCGGTATTCGGCAGAACCGAACCGCTCGTCGATCAAAAGCACCGCGCCCCTGTCGCTTTCGGACCTGATCACCCTCCCCGCCGCCTGTAAAACTTTATTCATCCCGGGGTACATATAAGCGTATTTATAACCCATTCCGTTCTTGGCGTCAAAATATTCTCTAATGATATTCGGTTCGGTGCCTATCTGAGGCAGCCCGACGCTGACAACGACCGCTCCGATCAGTCTGCTGCCTTTTAAATCGATCCCTTCTGAAAAAACTCCCCCCAATACACAAAAACCCGCAAGGGTTTTTTTCGGGTTTTCCTCAAACAGCGCCAAAAATTCCTCCCTGCGCTCCTCGGTCATGGAAGGCTCCTGGGCTACGGCTTCGATTTCCGGAAATTCCGAAGTAAACGCTGTGTAAACCTCATTCATGTATTTATATGAGGGGAAATATATAATATAGTTGCCCGTCCTGCCGGAGCAGAAATCGAAAATCAATTCCGCTATAACGCCGACGCTCGCGGCGCGGTCGCCGTACCGGGTGGAAACGCCGTCGGCGATAAGCACGCGCAGATTTTCGCAGTCGAAAGGGGAACCGAGGGCGAGCAGCTTGTCCCCGTCCTCGCCGCCTAGCACGTCGCGGAAATATTCGAGCGGCGCGAGCGTCGCGGAAAACAGCACCGCGCTCTTGGCGCGCCGCAGCGCCTCGTTCAGCGGGAACCATGGGTCAAGACAGAACAGCTTCAACGTCACCTCTCCGCGGGACGCGGTGATATAAGTGACATAACCGGAATCATAAAAGCCGAAAATCAAAAGAAATCGCAGACATTCGAAGTACAGCCCCAAAAGCTCCCCGCCGGAATCGTCGCCGCCGGCGCCGGTCACGCCGTCTTCGCCAAGCGCCGCTTCGCACACGGAGACAAAATCGCTCACCGCTTCCGCGAACTCCTCCGGCTTTTCACCGTTTACAATAAGCCCGCTTTCGCCGCAGCCGTTGCGGTAAGAGGTAAACTTTTTGTTGATCTCTGTAAAAGTTTTATCAAGCGCCTTATCCTTGCCCTTGAAAACCTTTTTCAGCTTGGAAAACTGCGTTTTACTTAGGGACGCCGAAAACATCTCCCGCGAACGGTCCACCAGATTATGCGCTTCATCTATCAAAAAAGCATAATCGCCGCCTCCCCCGCCGAAAAATCGACGCAGATAGACTTGCGGGTCAAAGATGTAGTTATAATCGCAAATCACGCAGTCCGCCCAGAGCGAGATGTCGAGCGACAGCTCGAAGGGGCAGACCCTGTGCTTTTTCGCGCAGGAATCCACCACTTCCCGCGTTATATGGTCGGAACCGGTTATCGCCTCGAAAACCGCTTCGTTGACGCGGTCATAATGCCCCTTGGCGTATTCGCAATACCGCGCGTCGCAGATCTTTTTGTCGTTCGGGCATACCTTTTCCTTCGCCGTAAGCGTCACCGTTTTGATTTTTAACGCCGGGCGAGCTTGCGCGACGGCGTCCTCCGCTGCTTTGCGGGCGACGGTTTTTGCAGTCAGGTAAAAAATTTTAGAAATTTTCCCCTCTCCCATGGCTTTGAGCGCCGGGAAGATCACCGATATGGTTTTGCCGATCCCCGTGGGAGCTTGAGCGAACAATCTGCCGCCGCCGCTTATCGCTTTATAGACATATCCCGCCAGCGTCCTCTGCCCTTTGCGGAACGCCGGGAAAGGGAACGAAAGCGTTTTTATGGATTCGTCGCGCTCGCTTTCCCACTCGAATACAAAGTCCGACCATACCGAATATTTTTCCAAAAGCCCCGCGACATAAACGCGGAGGGCTTCCGCCGTAAATTCCCTGTCGAACACCCGTCTTTCGCCTGTTTTAAGACTGTGATAGGTGAGCCTGACCGAAACGGTGCTAAGCCCGTTTTGGACGGCGTATATATAAGCGTAGCATTGCGCCTGCGCCCAATGGACTTCGCGGGCGGCTTCGTTTTCCTCACCGATAATGGCGATATCCGATGCGGTCGCTTTGATTTCCCCCACGAAAATCCTGCTTTCGTGGGTATATATTTCGTCCGCTCTCCCTTCGAGAGTGTAAGAAGTGTCCTTGTGGATAATTTCTTCGGCAAGAAAAACTTCTTTCTGATAATCGTCGTAAAGCTTGGCGTTCGCCCGTTGAATGGCGCGGTGGGCTTTTGCGCCCTCCCTCATACGGTCGGCGTCGAAATCCGTGCCGCCTATATCTCCCGAACGGACCACAAATTCGACAAACCGACGTATGGGGAGCGTTACTTTTTTTAATTCGGGCACGGACATACCTCCTGTAACAAATAAAAAAAATTGTGATTTCCTGTTGCGCCATGCGTATAAACGTGGTATAATACGAACGTATGTTCTATTATACACGGGGGATTCCGATATGTCAAGCATAATATTGCCAAAAACCTTAGACCGTGAGGAAAAGATCGCGGCGATGCGCGAGGACGCCAAGTTCGAGGTAGCGAGCGATTCGGATGCCGAAACCACGGCGCTGCTCTGCGCGGAGGGCATAAAAGGCAAAGCCGCTCCGCCCAAGATACCGAAACTCTTTCTGGCGAGCCATTGCGTCTTCAACTGCGCGTACTGCGGCTGCCGCTGCGGACGCGAAAACAGAGACAACTACTGCAGCACCCCGCGTGAGCTTGCTTCACTTGCGGTGGATGCCGCCAAAAACAACGGTCACGGCGTTTTCGTGACCTCCGCGATCTATAAAAACGCCGACTACACGCAGGAGCTGATAGCCGAATCGGTGCGGATCATGCGCGAGGAACAGTCCTACGCGGGCTTTATCCACGCGAAGGTGATGCCGGGGGCGGACCCGCTTTTGATATCGAGGACGGGGAAATACGCCAACCGCCTGAGCGTAAATATCGAGGTGGCGCAGAGCGTCGGTTACGCGCGCATCGCCAAACAGAAAAACAAGGACAACATCCTCACCCCGATGAAAGAAATTTCCGAACAGATAGCCGGCGCCAAATACGAAAAGGCGAAGTTTGCCGTTTCGCAGACCACTCAGCTTATGGCGGGCAGCACCGGGGAGGACGACCGCGTCATCATGACGCTCTCCAAGGCGCTTTACCACAAATTCCGCTTGAAAAGGGTTTATTACACGGCGTTCCAGTATCGGCACGACGCAAAGGGTTATGAGAGCGAAAACCTCCCCCACGTCGCCACTCCCTATTGGAGAATGGCGCGGCTGTACCAGGCCGACCGTCTGCTCACCCTCTACGGCTTCACGCCCGACGACGTGACCCCCGCGGAGGAGCCGTTTTTGAGCGAGGATATCGACCCGAAAGCGGCGTGGGCGCTGCGGCACATGGATATGTACCCCGTCGAGGTGAACACCGCCGATTACGAAGCCCTGATACGCGTCCCGGGCATAGGGATAACCTACGCCAACCGCATTATCGCCGTCAGACGGCACTGTAACGTGACACACGACATTTTTAGAAAATTGGGTATCCCCCAAAAAAAGTGCCGCTATTTTATCACCTGCGGCGGAAAATACGAAGGCGGCGACGCGCTGTTTTCCGAAAAGTTGCGGGGTTATCTCTCCTCCGGCTGTGAGCAGCTATCCATAACGGACACCCTCGCCGCGGATGAAACGCAATTTAAAACAACAAAATTTTTACCTTAATTATAAAACGGTCGAACCGTTTCGGATTTTACGGCGACTAAATGAATGAAAGCGAACGGCAGGGTGATGCAAATGGGTTTTTAATCAAGGACGGCGGCAAAACCGCCGTAGCCGATAAAAGAGCCGTCGTCGGCGATGCCGTAGCCGGCGATGCCGTGGCCGGCGATGCCGTAGCCGGCGTCAATTCACCGCTCGAAAAAGCCGTAAAAGGCGACAAAAAAGCGTTTGAGATTCTCATGGGGGATTATGTAAAAACACTTTACAACTACGTATATGCCCGTGTCCCGGACGAAGGGGATATTGAAGACATAATCCAGGAGACCATGATTTCGGCTTGGAAAGGTATTGCCGCGTACGGCGCGTCGTCGTCGTTCAAAACCTGGTTATACGGCATCGCCAACCACAAAATAAAAGACTATTTCCGGCGGCGTTACCGTTACCACACGGAAACGCTTGAGGAGATCGGCGAAATTTCCGAAAACAGCGATTTCACCGAACACCTCGCGGTAAAAAACGACGTAAATGACGCGCTTTCGTTGCTTGACGGCGACGAAAAACGGCTGGTTCATCTGATTTTCAACGTCGGTTTAAACTATTCCGAAATTTCGGAAATCGAAAACATCCCGGTAGGAACGATAAAAAGCCGGATGTCGGCGATAAAAACCAAGCTTAAAAAACGTTTGGGGGAGGGTTATGGTTATAATGGATAAATGCGAATGCGCCGCCATAACCGACCTGTTGCCGGATTACCTCAACCGCGTCCTCGCCGGGGAAGAAACGGTTCACTTGCTGAAACACCTCGCCGTTTGCGAAAACTGCAGGAGCGAAGCGGCGTTCCTCATAACGCTTAAAAATGCCGCGGGATCGCTCGCGGCGGACGTACCGGAAAACATTATGCGTTCGGCTTTCAAAAAAATAAACGACGAATCAAATGCGTGCGACAGCGGAGACGTTTTGACCGTCTCCATGGCGTTTGGGTTCGTCAGGGATGCGCTATTCACGGCGCGCAAGGCAGTGAAATTCGCATATCATAGCATAAGCATATAAGATTAGGAGGCAATTATGTCAAACGAAATACCCACAAAGGATATAGGAGAGTTGCTCGACGAAGTTTCTTCAAAACTTCCCAAACTGATAACCGGGTTGATGGACACGGTCTATTCGGCGGAATCGGGCAGAAAAATGGGGCAGTCGGTCGGCGGCTTTTATAAGGAACTGCTCGAATCGGGCATCCCTCAGGAGGAAGCATTGAAAATGGCGCGGGATTACATGCTGTCGATAAAGGACATCACCCAATCATTTTCCAATCAAACAAAGTAAAAAAAGGGCGGAAAACAGGAATGAAAAATGCGATCCATTGGTTAAAATTCGCGCTCAGGCTTGTTTTCCTGCTGTTGTTTTTTCCTTTCATAATCTTATGGGCATACGCGAAATATATGATATATCGATTTTCGCTTGCCAAAAATCTTAAGCGAAGCGGCATACCCTCCAAAGTGGCCAAAAAAATGTCCCGTGAAATGAATCCTTTCAGTTTTATAAAAAAACCCGCCGTAAACGTTTAAACGGCGGGTTTTTGTTTATATTAATCCCCTTGAAATCAAACATCATGGGTATGGGAATTCCCGTCACAGAAACAGCTGCGGCAAAGGTCGCGGCAGTCGGGGCAATAACCGTAGATATCCAGCTTATGCCCGGTTATGGCATATTCGGTTTTATCGGCGAGATATTGCTCGTATTCACCGAGCGGACAGTAATCGAGCGCAATTATTTTCCGGCAGCCGAGGCAGACGAGGTGGTGCCGGTGCATCACATTATTAAATTCGTACAGCGCGCCTCCGCCCCCCTCAATAATGAGCTTTGTCACGAGGTCTTTCGCGCAGAGTGAGTCGAGAGCGCGGTAAACCGTCGAAAAGTTGACGGCGACGCCGTTGTTTTGCATTTCCGTAAACAGTTTTTCGGCGGAGATGGGCTGGTCTCCGCTTTTTAATATTTCTAATATCGCGGCACGGTGTTTTGTGTATTTCAAGCCGCGCTTTCTCAATTCGTCCCCGATATTTTCGTTCATAACTTATCATCCCTTTTTGAGCCGGCTTGAACTTTCAGCTTATATTTACCCGTTATCGCTTTAATCGCATATGCCGTAAGGCAGCAGGCGACTGACAAAGTTACGATCACAGCTCCCGAAGCGGCGTTTATGCGGTAGGAAATCCATAACCCTCCGAAACAATAAATATTGCCGAGCGTCACGGCGTAGACCATGCGTCTTTTCAGGTCGGAAGTTATGACCGCTGCGGTGGCGGCGGGCGCTGTCAGCAGAGCGAGCACTAAAATTATTCCCACCACGCGGATTAACGCGACCACCGTCATGGCGACGAGCACGAGCAGCAGGTATTCGAGAAAAACCGTCTTGACGCCTTTGATAAAAGCAAATTCCTCGTCGAACAAGTAAGCTTTCCAGTCGTCGAAAAGAATAACCACGGCAAGCGCTATGATGACCGTAAACGCGGCGGTAAGGTACAGGTCGGCTTTTGTCACGGAGAGTATGCTTCCGAAAAGGTAGGAGCTGAGATCGGGGGGGTAACCCGGCGTCAGAGCGATGAAGAGTATGCCGAGCGACATACCGAGCGACCAGAACAGCCCGATAATAACGTCGGATTTGGCTTTCGCTTTCCTTTGTATGAATCCGATCCCCAGCGCGGCGCATACCGAAAAGATAAACGCCCCGATAATC
>CAYOGQ010000027.1:0-2676 GCA_964403645.1 uncultured Ruminococcus sp. | reverse complement strand
ACCCAAAAGGTAACCCAATCCCACTCCGCCGTAGGAGGTGTGAGCGATCCCGCCGCTCATCATGACCAGCTTCTTTTCTATAATAATAACGCCGATTATGCCGCAGGCGATGCTCGCCAGTATCCCGGCGGCAACCGCGTGTTGCAAAAATTGATATTTTAAAAGCGCCTCTAACATTCGCATCCACCGTCCTCATGTTCTTGTAAAACCCTGTGCGGCACCCCGTGGGCGATAAGATCGACGGGGCAGCCGTAGAGCCGGTTTACGGTTTCGCGGTTCAGCTGCGGTTCGCCGTGGTACACAAGGCGTCCGTTCAGGCACGCCAGACGGCTGACCTGCGACGAAACGGCAAGCAGGTCGTGCGTTACAAGCACTATAGTCATGCTTTTGTTCAGTTCGGCGAGCAGCGAGTATATATGCACTCGCGACGCCGCGTCCACGCTGGCGGTCGGCTCGTCGAGCAAAAGCAGCTTGGGGTTGACCGCCAGCGCCCGCGCTATCAGCATACGCTGGAATTCCCCGCCCGAAAGCTCGGATATCTGACGTCCCGCCAGGGAAGCCATACCCACGGTACCGAGGATTTCCTTTGCTTTTATTTTATTTTCCCCGGTGTAACGGTGAAACGGCGACAAGCCGTTTTTTAAAAACCCCGTTAACACTACATCGAGAACGGATATGGGGAAATGCCTGTCCATGGACGCAAACTGCGGGACATAGCCTATGACGCCGCCGCTATTGCCGGGCGCGCGGTTGTAAACGGCGACACTCCCGGAAGAAGGCTGCACCAGCCCGAGTATGGTTTTTAACAAGGTTGATTTTCCGCCGCCGTTGGGACCGATAACGCCCAGATATTCGCCGTCCGCCACGTTAAGGCAGACATCCGTTATAGCGGGGGTGTTCCCGTAATATACCGTAAGGTTTTCGGTCAGTATCGCCGGGACGGAGCTTTGTTTATGATGTTCGTCGTTCATTCCATGTTCTCCGCCATGACTTTCGCCATTTTCTTTAAATTATCAATATAATCGGCGGCAAGCGGGGCAAGGCGTATGGTCTTCCCTCCGATTTCCTCCGCAAACGCTTTGGACTGGCTGCTGTCTATCTCTTCCTGATAAAATATAACTTTGATTCTTTCGGCTTTTGCGAGGTCGATCATTTCCTGAAGGTGCGACATGGTTGCCTCCTTGCCCTCCTCTTCAAGCGCGTACATAGTGAGGTTGTAGTCGTCGGCAAGATAGCTGAAAGCGGGATGGTAGGTTATGAACTTGCGGTTATGCACACCTTCGAGCGCGGCGAGTATCTCGGCGTCGAGCGCGTCGAGTTTTTCTTTGTAAGCTGCGGCGTTGGCGTTGTAAACGGCGGTGTTTTTGGGATCGAGCGCGCACACCTCCCGCGCTATCGCATCAATCATAACCTTAACCCTTTTTGGGGAAAGCCAGATATGGGGGTCCCTTCCGCCCGAATCAAAAGATCTGTCCGCGTAAACCGATCCCACCTTGTCTTGCAGCTTGATGATTTTAACGCTGCGCGGTGCGCGGGGGATAATATTGGCTTCCTCGACAGGCACGCCTATCGCGAAGAATAAGTCGGCTTTTTCGAATTTTTCCATGACCATGGGGGTGGGCTCGTAGGTTTCGGGGCTGCCTCCGGGGGGCACCAAGGTCACCGTAGTTACGTTTTCGCCGCAGACGGCTTTGACAAAGGTCTCCTCCGGTACAATAGTCACGGCGACCACCGGCTTGTCCGCGCCGCTTTCATCCCCGTCACCATTGTTACCGCCGCCGCAGGAAACGGTGAGCAGAAGCGCTGACAAGACCGCCGCCGCAAGAGCGGCACAAGTAAATTTTTTGAAATTTATAAACTTTTTTAATATCATACGGAAACCCTCGTAAAAAATATAAATATACAAATTATAACCGCCTAAACCCGTTTCCGGTGTTCTTTGCCGGTTTATGCTGCTTTGCTTTGAACACAAACGCGAATGATTTGCGTTTGCTATTATATATATAATATGATTATTTGTCAAGAGTAAAATTTATTTTGTTGGTTGTTTACACCCGAAGGAAAATCTCTCCGGTGTAAATTTTTTATTTTTGTATTGAAAATACAATCCCCCTATGCTATACTGTTATGACTGAAATGCGTAATACGGTCATGCTTGCCGGGGAGTCAGCGGTGCCCTGTTGCCCGCAATCCGCTATAGCGGGGGTTAAATGACGGCTGAGGTCTTTTGTCTGTGCGGCCGTACCCGGACGAGGCTGTTGAGAAACGGGTCTCGTGCGATTGCCGACCGTGAACCATGTCAGGTGAGGAATCAAGCAGCATTAAGCGGACCCGGCGATGTGCCGCGAGTTCGCCTGTTTTGAGGCCGGATCCGGGTTAACGCGCGTAGGCGCAGAACGATGCCGGACGCATGGCCGTATTATTCATTTCAGTTAACTTGTATGCGAAGGATATGGTCGGATGTATAAGGCGCTGTACAGGAAATACCGTCCCCTGACCTTCGACGACATGATAGGTCAGGAACACATCCGCTCCGTCTTAAAGCGCCAATGCGCGACGGGGCGGACTTCCCACGCCTATATTTTTTGCGGGACGCGGGGAACCGGCAAAACAACCTCCGCCAAAATACTCGCCAAGGCGGTCAACTGCCTTGCTCCGCAAGACGGCAACCCCTGC
>CAYOGQ010000026.1:1043-20800 GCA_964403645.1 uncultured Ruminococcus sp. | reverse complement strand
CATTTCGTTCTCCAAGTTAACGTCATTAATGATATCCGTTCCGTTCGGAGCGGATGATATTCTCTGTCGGGTATGATATCCCCTTTCGGGGGATGATATATACCTGCGGCATATGAAGAACGATAATGCGCTTTTATGCTTCATTCCATACTGTTTTGAAATGTTTTAATTATATAAAAATGATATATAAATAGCATAAGAAGGTGTGGAAATGTCTGACAACAAGCTTCTTGAATTGTCTTATACTTTATCTGTTTCTGTCGTAAATTTAATTGACGGGATCAAAATTCCTAAAAGTTCTTATATGACGGAGCAGCTTGCGAGAGCCGGTACATCCGTTGGCGCTAATATTCACGAAGCTCAATACGCACAGAGTAAAAAAGACTTTATCGGTAAACTTGAAATTGCGCTCAAAGAGTCCAATGAAACAAGTTATTGGTTGAAATTGATGTATGACACTAAACGGATATCCAAAGAAAATTATATTTTGCTTGATAAATTATGCGGAAATATCCGTCGACTTTTGATAGCATCATGTAAAACCGCTAAGGAAAAGCGCGAATAATTATTTTTATAATAACATATTATGTTTGACGTAAAAACGTTATCCTCATATTTGCGAAGCAAATATATTATACGGCGAAGCCGTATATCATACCGCCGCAATGCCGCCGCGGCGGCTAAAGCGGTATATCACATCGCGCAGCGATATATCATTTCGTACTCCACATTTAAAACGAAATTAATGATATCCGTTCTGCGGAACGGATGATATACCCTGGCAGGTATGATATCCCCCTTCGGGGATGATATATGCCTGCGGCATATTGGGAACGGGTAAAGTTTTGTATTACTGAAAGGATGGTTCATCATGAAAACGGTAATAATAGGCGGAGTCGCGGGCGGGGCTTCCTGCGCCGCAAGGCTTCGCAGGATTGATGAAAACGCCCAAATTGTCGTCCTGGAAAAGGGCGACTACATCTCCTACGCCAACTGCGGGCTGCCCTACCATGTAGGGGGCGTGATCAAAGACCGGAAAGCGCTCTTATTACAGTCGCCGGAAGCCATGAAGTCCAAGTTCGCCATCGACGTCCGCGTCAGGAACGAGGTCACCGCGATAAACCGCGCGAATAAGACCGTAACAATCAAACGGCTCGATTCGGGCGAAAGCTATGAGGAAAGCTACGAAAAACTGGTCATAGCCACGGGTTCCTCGCCCGTCATCCCGCCCATACCCGGCATAAATTCGCCGAAAATCAAAACCATTTGGACCGTGCCCGACACGGACGCCATAATCCGTATATTTGAAGAGCGGCACGTCAAGAGCGCGGCGGTCGTCGGCGGCGGTTTTATCGGACTTGAAATGGCCGAAAACCTCTGCCGCGCGGGCGCGAAGGTGTCGGTGATCGAAATGCTCGACCAGGTGATGGCGCCATTCGATTACGAAATGGCGCAGCCGATACATCAAAACCTCGCCGTAAACGGGGTGGAGCTATATCTTTCAGAACAAGTAACGGCGTTTGACGACAAAGGCGACAGCGTCGATGTGAAATTAAAAAGCGGCAAAACGATCGCCGCCGACATGGTCATATTAGCGGTAGGGGTGCGCCCGAACGGTGCTCTCGCCAAAGAAGCGGGGCTTGAGGTGAACAACCGCGGCGGGATAATTACGAACGACCGTTTGCAAACCTCCGACCGCGACATTTACGCCGTGGGCGACGTCATAGAGGTGAACGATTTGGTTTTGGGCGGCGGCGTGATGATTCCGCTCGCCGGGCCCGCCAACAAACAGGGGCGGATTGCCGCCGATAATATCGCCGGAGCGGACAAAATCTACGCCGGGTCGCAGGGCTCGTCCGTCGTCAAGGTGTTCGACCTCACCGTCGCTTCTACCGGCGTTGCCGAAAAAACGTTGATAAAGCGCGGCTTTGCCAAGGGTAAAGATTATGAAACCGTCACGATAGTGCAAAATTCCCACGCCGGGTATTACCCGGGCGCGGTCCCCATGACCATAAAACTGATTTTTTCCTCCGACGGCAAAAAGATATACGGAGCGCAGATTGTCGGGAGCGACGGCGTGGATAAGCGTATCGACACCATCGGAGTGACCATGCGGTTGGGCGGGACGGTGAGCGACCTTAAAAACCTTGAACTCGCTTACGCACCCCCGTTTTCCTCCGCCAAGGACCCGGTAAACATGGCGGGCTTTGCCGCCGAAAACCTGCTCGAAGGCAGAGCAAGGTTTTGCGATTGGGACGCCGTGGAAAAAGACAAGGACGCCTTCCTCATCGACGTGCGCGAAAACGCGGAGGTGACGGGCTTCGCCGTTCCCGGCGCGCTCAATATCCCGCTGGGCGAGCTGCGGAGCAGAATAAACGAGCTTTCCCCCCACAAGGACAAACATATAATCGTCTTCTGTGCCATCGGCGTCCGAGCCTACAACGCCGCGCGGATATTGTCGCAGCACGGGTTCGGCAATATCTCGGTATATCCGGGCGGCAGCCGTTTTTATAAATCCACGCATTACAAACAGTTCGGCGAACACGGCGCGGTTAAAACGAATCAGGCGGCAGCGGTCAAACCGGCCGTTCGGGGAGCGATATCTCTCGATTGCAACGGAATGCAATGTCCCGGGCCGATAATGAAGGTTTACGAGACCGTCAAGACCATGGAGGACGGCGAAACGCTGGAAATTTCGGCGTCCGACCCCGGCTTTGTCAGCGACATAGACACCTGGTGCCGCCGCACGGGGAACACGCTCGTCTCCCGCGGGCGCAGGGACGACGCTTATACCGCCGTAATCCAAAAGGGCGCCGCTTCCGCCAAGTCCGCGGTCAGCAACGAAGGCAAAACCGACAGTGCCGGTGTTGCCTACGACGGCAAAACCATCATCGTGTTCTCGGGCGATCTCGACAAGGTGCTGGCGGGCTTTATCATCGCCAACGGCGCCGCCGCGATGGGCAGGAAGGTCACCATGTTCTTCACCTTCTGGGGGCTGACCGCGCTGCGCAAGCCCAAACGCCAGAAGGTCAAAAAGAGCTTTATGGAGTCCATGTTCGGTTTTATGCTGCCGCGCGGCACCGGAAAGCTCAGGCTTTCCAAAATGGATATGGGCGGCATGGGCACTAAAATGATGAAGAAAATCATGCGCGACAAAAACGTCGATTCCCTGGAGGAATTGGTACAGAAAGCGATCAAAAGCGGCGTGAAAATAGTTGCCTGCACCATGAGCATGGATGTCATGGGCATTAAGAAAGAGGAGCTCATCGAAGGCGTGGAGCTGGCGGGCGTCGGTTCGTATTTGGGCGACGCGGAGGAATCCAACGTAAATCTGTTTATATAAGGTTAAAAAATGCGACCCGCGGATTTATATAAATCCGCGGGTTTATTATTATATGGTGAGATAAACGTCGCACCGTAGGGGCGGATACCATCCGCCCGCAGCATATGACAAAGATGTCGGTTTTTATGGGGAAGAAATTAAAAATACAGCTTACTCATACTCCACCACGTTGACCCATTTTAACAGGAATTCGCGCTCTTCCGGTTTTTGCTTCACCATCTGGGAGGAAGCGACGATGGGCAGCCACTTGTTGACGTACTGCTTCGCCGTATCGCTCTTTTTGCAAAACAGGTTTAGATATTTATCGGCGGTCTCCTTGTCGCCTTCGAGACAAAACAGCAAATACGTCCGCGCCACGTCGGCGGAGGCGTTGCCCTGCGTCGCGTGCGACCAGTCGAGGATAAAGGGCACCCCGTCCTCACGGATTATGATATTCGAGGGGTTGAAGTCGCCGTGGCAAACCTTCTTATGCGTCGGCATCCCTTCCAGGCGGGTGTGCATCTCGTAACGCGTGGTGGCGTCGAGCGCAGACTCGCTGATCTTGCGGTTCATCTTATCCTTAAGCTTGTTTAAAAGCGGCGCGGTCTTGGAGTGGACCTCCATCTGCAAATCGACGAACAGTTCGAGATATTCGTCGCGCTTTTCGGGGTTTTCTTCCATCAGGCGCTGGAGCGTCTTGCCGCTTATAAATTCCGAAATAATCGCCCATTTACCGTCAATTTTGGTGACTTCGAGGATTTTGGGGATATTCAGGTCGGTCTCCTCCACGCGCGCCTGATTGAGCGCCTCGTTTAAGATATCGGATTTGGAAAAATTCTCGTCGAACAGCTTCACAACGGTGTCGCCGTCGCGGTATATGGTTTTGGATTTCCTTACGGCGATGATTTTAATGCCGGGCGCGTCCATTATAAACCCTCCTTTTTATCGTTAACGCTTTTTCCGTAATAAGCGTTCAGGTACATCTGTTTGATCTCACTGATAAGCGGATAACGCGGGTTGGCGCCCGTGCACTGGTCGTCAAACGCCTGTTCAGCCATCTCGTCAAGGCGCGAGAGGAAGTACGCCTCGTCGGGTACATAGCTTTTTATCGTAGGCTTGATGCCGATTTTCGTTTTTAATTCTTTGATTTTGGCGATTAATCCTTCTAATTTCTCGCTGTCGGATTTGCCCGAGACGCCGAGGGTGTCGGCGATTTCGGCGTAGCGCGCGAGGGTGTGCGGATGACCGTACTGCGGGAAGGTGCCCATCTTGACGGGGACTTCCTCCGCGTTGAAGCGCAGGACCTCTTCCATCATCAGCGCGTTGGAGACGCCGTGGGGGATGTGATGGAACGCGCCCAGCTTATGCGCCATCGAATGCATGATACCTAAGAACGCGTTGGCAAACGCCATGCCCGCCATGGTCGCCGCGTGCGCCATTTTCTCCCGCGCGACGGGATCGTTCGCGCCGCTTTCATACGCTCCGGGCAGGTATTCAAATACCATTTTCAAAGCGCGCAGCGCCAAGCCGTCGGTGAAGTCGGTCGCCAGCATGGAGGCGTAGGCTTCGAGGGCGTGCGAAACCACGTCGATACCGGAAGCGGAGGTCAGCCCCCTGGGAGCGTTCATCATCAGATCTGCGTCCACTATCGCCATGTCCGGCATAAGCTCGTAGTCCGCGAGGGGGTATTTGATGCCCGTGGTTTCGTCGGTGATGACCGCGAACGGCGTCACTTCGGAACCGGTGCCGGCAGAGGTCGGAACGGCGATAAAGTACGCCTTTTCGCCCATATGCGGGAAATTATAGATCCGCTTGCGGATATCGGAAAAGCGCATCGCCATTTCCTTGAAGTCGACTTCCGGGTGCTCATAAAGCACCCACATAATCTTGGCTGCGTCCATAGCGGAACCGCCGCCTATCGCTATAATGACGTCGGGGTTGAACGCGGTTATGACGCGCGCGCCCTCCTTGGCGCAACCGAGCGTCGGGTCGGGCTCGACTTCCGAAAAGGTAGCGTGGATGATGCCCATGGAATCGAGCTTATCTTCGACCGGTTTGGTGTAGCCGTTGGCGTAAAGGAAACTGTCCGTAACGATGAACGCCCGTTTTTTGCCCATGACCGCTCCCAGCTCGTCGAGCGCGACCGGCAGGCAGCCTTTTTTGATATAAACCTTTTCGGGCGCTCTGAACCACAGCATATTCTCTCTCCTTTCGGCGACCGTTTTAATGTTTAACAGTTGTTTTATTCCCACGTTGTCCGAAACGCTGTTCCCGCCCCAGCTTCCGCAGCCGAGGGTGAGCGAGGGGGTCAGCCCGAAGTTATACAAATCGCCTATGCCGCCCTGCGCCGCAGGGGTGTTGACGAGTATGCGGCAGGTTTTCATACGGGCGGCGAATGTTTCCAGTTTGGAATGCGCTTTGATTTCGTCAAGGTAGATCGCGGAGGTGTGACCGTAGCCGCCGTCGGCAATCAGATGCTCCGCTTTGGCGATGGCGTCTTCGATATTTTCGGCGCGGTACATGGCGAGCACGGGAGAGAGTTTTTCGTGAGCAAACTCCTCCGTCAGCTCGACGCTTTTAACTTCCCCGATTAATATCTTGGTGTTTTCGGGGACGACAACATCCGCGAGCGAAGCGATCTCGTGCGCGGTCTTGCCCACTATCTTCGCGTTGAGCGAGCCGTTAATTATAATGGTTTTTCTGACTTTTTCGGTTTCGTCCGGGGTAAGGAAATAGCAGCCGCGGCGGGTAAACTCGGCTTTTACCTTATCATAAATTGAATCGAGGACTATGGCCGACTGCTCGGAAGCGCAGATCATACCGTTATCGAAGGTTTTGGAATGGATGATCGAGTTGACGGCGAGAACGATATCCGCCGAATCGTCGATGATCGCCGGAGTGTTCCCGGGTCCCACGCCGATGGCGGGCTTGCCGGAGGAATACGCCGCTTTGACCATGCCGGGTCCGCCCGTGGCGAGTATGGTGTCGGCTTCTTTCATCAGAAGGTTGGAAAGCTCCAGCGACGGCTCGTCGATCCAGCCGATTATCCCCTCCGGTGCGCCGGCGGCGACCGCGGCTTCCAGCACAAGCTTCGCGGCGGCTATGGTGCAGCGTTTCGCTCTCGGGTGCGGGCTTATCACTATGCCGTTGCGTGTTTTCAGAGCGATTAGGGTTTTGAAAATGGCGGTTGAAGTGGGATTGGTGGTGGGTATGACGGCAGCGAGCACACCCAGAGGTTCGGCGATTTTGGCGATGCCGAAAGAGGTGTCGCGCTCGATGACGCCGCAGGTTTTGGCGTTTTTATACGCGTTGTATATATATTCGGAGGCGAAATGATTCTTTATGACCTTGTCCTCGGCGACGCCCATGCCGGTCTCCTCCACAGCCATTTTGGCGAGCGGAAGCCGCGCCGAGTTTGCCGCCATGGCGGCGGCCTTAAAGATGGTATCGACCTTTTCCTGGCCGTAAGCGGCGAACGCTTTTTGCGCGCGCTTCACCGACGCGAGCAGGGCTTCGAATGTTTCGACGCTGCCGGTCACGGGGTATTTGTTTTTTTCCATATTATTGTATCCTTCCTTCCGCCGCCGGCGGTTAAAACGCGTCGGGCGGATATGCCTTTATAATATATTGCCTTTTCGATTATTATATAATACCATAAAATAAACGGTTGGGCAATAATGATTTTGCATGACCTATACCCCGCTTTGGACGTTTTTCTTGTATTATTTGCGCTTTTTTGCCTTTAAAATCAAAATGAAAGCCGCCGCGGAGATAAGGGCGCAGCCGGCGGCGCATACCGCCGCAATTGTCCATGGGAACCTGCCGGATTTTTTGGTTTGCTCATTTTCAGATGACGCGGATTCGACGGCGGATTCTGCGGCGGAAGGTTCCCCGCTTTCTTCGGAGGATGAATCGGGGCTGTAATATTCTTCTATGGCTTTGTTCAGCGTTTCGTAAAGCCCTTCGATATGCGTTTCGTATATTACTTCTTCCGAAAGGTAGGCTTTGAGTATGGCGGAAGCTCTTTTAACGCGCGCGGTTTTTGTGCCGCCGGTTTTTGCTATTATGTTTTCGGCCTGCGCTATCAGCGATTCGTATTTTTCGGTATCCATGCCGTAAACTTCGAATTCGCAGATGCCGCCGCTGTAATAGGTACTGTAAGGGGCGCAGAACCAGCGTTTGAGCTGGACATATTTAATATAACGGCACTTCACCGCTTCGATATCGACGGTATCGGTGATTCGGGAGCCTTCGGGCTTACCGGAAATTTCATAAACCTTTTCATAATTCACGCCGTCGGTCGAAACATATATCTCATACGCCGAGACGTTTTCAAAAAAGTCGATGACTATCTTATTCACTGTACGCTCCGTCCCGAGATCGACTGTCATCCACTGCTCGTCCTTGTCTCTGGCGAAGGAGAGGCGGGTGTCATGGTCGCCGTCCACCGCGAGCGGCTCGTTCAGACCGTAATCAATTTCCAGTCCGCTGACCGTTACCGTCCTGCCGCGCGCCATGTTGATATTGAGCTTTTTGTCGTTGAGGTCAAACCCCGGCTCTGTCACGGAAATATTTGAAACAGCGCAGGTCTTGCTACCCGCAGTTTCAAAGGGCAGCACAAAGGTTGAGCTATCCAAAAGGGCGGTGTTTTTAAGGTTTATCGGGTCGTAATAATAAGTATCGTCAATGATAAGCACCGTCTGCTTGTTGTCGGCGTACAGTTTAATATTGATGCCGACGTCCTTCGGCACGGTATAATTATAGTTGAAGATATAAGTCTCCCGGCTGAATGATATTTTCCCCGCGCCGTTGATAAACAGCTTTCCGTCCGCTCCGTTTAATATAACCGCGTCGCTGTATCCGGAAACCTTTATGTCCGCCGAAAACAGGTAGGGGAACCCCACCGATTTGACTTTTCCGACATCCTCCGCGCTAAGCGGTAAAACGGCGAAACGCGAGGGATTGGTGTTGCCCGCGCGGCGCGACAATATTCCGAAACGGTGCATAAAATCGTCGGCATCTATATTTTTGGTCTGCTCGCCGTCCCAAGTTTTTTCGGAAACGAAGCAAACCTCATAACGCACGCGGTCGAAGATATCGAACATCGAAAAGCCGCCCCACTCGGTGTGACGGTCGTTCCAAAGGCAGAAAGAAGCGCCCTTAAGCTGCGGATTATCGGCGTCCACCTTGGTGCTTGCGCCGTAGCCCATGTAATTGACGAACCATGCCTTATATAAAAGTTTTAGGTCTAAATAATCGGGAAAGCCGTAGTTTCCGCCCGGGACACAGTAAAGGCGGTAGCTGCACGAGTTTATGACGTCGTAACCCATCGAAAACAGCGTTTTGTAGTCGGCAAGCGAATCCGCCCAGAAGTTCACTTCGGCGTCGCCCGACACGGGGGTGGAGCCGTTGAAGCCGCCCGCGCCGAAAGCGCCCCAGAACCTCGGCGTATAACCCCTTGAACGCATATGATTTATGAGCGTATTCGTGTATGCCCGCATTTCCTCATTGTAGCCCTCGGGATATTCGTCGGTGCCGAAATGTACTTTTTTGGACACGAAAACGGGGTCGTCACCCGTGATATATTCGTCGAACAAGTCGAGCACGAACTGTACAGCGTCGGGGTTTTGGATATTTATGTGTGCCATGTCGGAGAGCATATACTGCGGCACCACTTTGGCGAAGCATCTGCTGTGGGCGGGAGTGTCGATTTCGGTTATCACTTCCACACCGTATTCGAGCATACGCTTCTGATAGGCGCGGTAATCGTTTTTGGAATAAAAGCCGTCCGTCGCGGTCAAACCTTCGATGTCGCTCTCAAGCCGGAAGATGTTATAACCGTTCGCACCGTTGTCGTTGATATGGAGATGGATTTCGTTGAGTTTATACCAAGCAAAATACTTGGTGATCTCCTCGACATATTCAAGGGGGATATACGCCCGCGCCACGTCGATCATACCCGAACGCACGGGATAAGCGGGCCAGTCGCGGATCTTGCCCACGGGCATAAAGCCGTCGGCGTAATGCGATTGCAACAGGGTGATGATTCCGTAGAGCAGCCCTTTCCCGGTGTTGGCGGCTATGACGACGGACTTGCCCGCGTCGAGGGTGTAGCCCTCGTCGCCCAACGAGGCGTCGGAGGAGGATTTTAAATAAACGTCGCCGTCTTTCGCCGTTCCCTGCGCAACTGTCAGCTCTATGCCCGCGATGTCGAGGAAATAGTCTTCAATAATCTTTTTTTGCGCGGCGGTGACAAGGCTTTCGTTTTCGAGCGTAACTTTCATGCCTTTTTTAAGGAAAAACCTGCCCGTGCCGCCTTCCCATTCCCTGACGGCGGGGATTACGGTGGGGGGAGCGTTGGCGTCCTCCGCCCCGGCGGGGAAAATTGTGAAACCGGATATCAGCATAACCGCGCCCAGCAAAGCGGATATTATTTTTTTCATAACAGAAATCAGCCATCCTTTCTCTTTCGCGCCGTATAAAGCGCGTGTTGGAATATTTAAGTTATAACACAAAAGCCAAAATAATGCAAGCGCGACCGGCGGCGTTTTAGACAAAACATTTTATTTGTTATTATGCAAATTTGGTATAAATTTACTTCGCGCCGAGTGAAAGGCATTGCAAAATCTACTTATTTATGGTAACATAAAAAGGGGGATTTAGTATGAAATTTAAATTGATGATTCTTCTTGTCGCCGTGTCTCTCGCTTTTGTGTCTTGCTTGGTCGAAGGTAAACAGAAAGATGAACAAAAGCCCGCTGTCCAATACACGGTTATGTTGGCTCAGTGGCCGTATTATCCGACGGTGGAAAAATTGATGGAAGAAACCGATATCGTCATTTTGGGAAAAGTGACGGGCATATCTTTTCAAATGCTGGACTCTCGCATTAATCCGCCCGATGAAAAGTCCAACGATGATTACGAACTCAACACCATTTATGATATAGAGGTCGTAAATTCATATAAAGGAAGCTCATCCGGCATGATAAAGCTGCGCGCGCAAGGCGGTCTGCGGGACGTTTATGTGGAAGAACAGCTCGCTTCTCTTGCCGAATACGCGCAAAGCACGATTTGCCTTATGGACGATATGCCTCCCATAAAAATCGGCGAAACGTATCTGTTCGCGCTGCATCAATATGAAGATCATATTCCGGTCCTGATGAGCGTTTACCAGAGCGTCTTCGAGCTTTCCGATCCGCTTAAAAAAGATGAGTTTTCCTGTTTCTCCGTCAAAGAAATCATTTCGTTTTTCGGGGAAGACAAATGGAAGGAGTTTTGCGCGGGCGGTTGGTTTTCCGATTAGGATTATTTAAATGCGGCATGACGGGAAATATAAATCGCGCTTTCGTGCGGCTTTGACTGCCCCACTTTTTATTTAATCTTATATTAATAGTTGAAAAATTCAGCTTGACTTTGGATGCTATTATACTATAATAGTAATAGTGTTTCCGCCACGCTGCGAAATGCGCCATATAATGATAAGGGAGTGAACTAATGGACAGCAACCCTCGAAGTCGCTTGTGCGGTTTTACACCCGAAGGTGGGAATAATAATCGACTTGTCGGCGTTATGCTCGGGTTGTTTTCCGTTATGCTTTTTTGCTGACGGATTAATCCGTCGCGTTTTGCCGTCCGGTCGGGGCGGCTTTTTTACCGTCATTTTTTGCTTTCACCGGGGAAACCCATACTCATCCCTCATTTAAAACATTGCTGAAAAATCTTCGTAAAAACCCATATATCAAAGCTTTTTGCTCGATTTTTCAAAGGTTTTATAATGGGATGAGTATAATAATAGAAAGGAATGATTCCGGTGAATTTATTTAAAAAAAAGGCATTCAGCAGGCAAATCCAAAAAAATACGCAAAACGCAGAGGCGAGAATTCACTCCCTGGCATATCTTTCGGCGGATGAACTGCTCGACCGCCTTTCCGCGAACCGTTTGGGCTACACCGGCGAGGAGGCCCAGGAAAAGCTGGACGAGTTCGGGAAAAACGTCATTACTGCGGGCAAAAGGAACACGGTCGCGCGCAGGATAGCGGACTCGTTGATACACCCCTTCAATATTATTCTGCTGCTCATCGCGGCAGTCACTTTTTTCACCGACGTCGTCGCGTCCTCCGAACCCGACTACCACACGGTCGCCATCATTTTATCGCTGATCCTTCTGTCGGGCATAGTCGCTTTCGTCCAGAACACGCGCTCCGACGCCGCCGCCGCAAAATTGTCCGGGATGATCCTAAAAATGACGCACGTTTGGCGGGACGGCGCGCTGTGCGAAATCCCGACCGAGGAGATCGTCCCCGGCGACATTGTCAGGCTTTCAGCGGGCGATATGCTGCCGGCGGACGTGCGCTTTTTGACCACAAAGGACACCTTTGTCGCGCAGTCGGCGCTGACCGGCGAATCCAACCCCGTGGAAAAATTTGGCGAAATAAAAAATAAGCCGGGCGACGCGCTGACCGACCTGTGCAATATCGGCTTTATGGGTTCCAATATCGTTAGTGGCAGTACCGCGGCGGTGGTTTTGGCAACGGGCGACCAAACCTATTTCGGCTCGATGGCGAAGTCCCTCACCGGCGACAGGGCAAAAAACAGCTTTGAGCGCGGTGTGGACTCGGTCAGCCGGCTTTTAATCCGCATGATGCTCGTCATGATACCAGCGGTGCTTCTGGTCAATGGGTTTTCCAAGCACGACTGGACGGGCGCGCTGCTGTTTTCGATAAGCATCGCGGTGGGGCTGACGCCGGAGATGCTGCCGGTCATCATGGTCTCCACCCTGGCTAAGGGTGCGGTCTCCATGTCCAAACACAAGGTGATAGTGCGCACCTTGGGCGCAATACAGGCTTTCGGGGAGATGGACATCCTCTGCACCGATAAAACCGGCACGTTGACAGAAGATAAAATCGTTTTGGAAAAATACATGAACCTGCACGGTGGCGAGGACGTCCGCATCCTCCGCCACGCTTATCTTAACAGCTATTTCCAAACGGGGCTGAAAAATTTAATCGACCTTTCCATCATCAGCCGCGCCGCGCAGGACGGGCTGGAGGATATTTTGGGAAGTTATACCCGCGTGGACGAGATACCGTTCGATTTCACCCGCCGCCGGATGAGCGTTGTTTTGCTTGATAAAAACGGCAAGCGGCAGCTTATCACCAAGGGTGCGGTGGAGGAGATGATGGCGATTTCCACTTTTGTGGAGTTGGACGGTCGTGTGGTGCCGATGGACGAAAACGCCCGCCGCACGGCAATGGCGACCTATGAAAGGCACAATGTGGCGGGCTTCAGGATGCTCGCCGTGGCGCAGAAAAACGAGGTTCCGGGCGTAGGTGCTTTTGGCGTAGCGGACGAGCGGGACATGGTGCTGATAGGCTTCGTGGGCTTTCTCGACCCGCCGAAGGCGAGCGCTAAAACGGCGTTATCCGCCCTGCGGACGCACGGGGTCCGCCCCGTCGTCTTAACCGGTGACAGCGAGGGCGTGGCGGTCAGGGTTTGCCAAAAGGTGGGCGTCAACACCGACAAGCTGCTTTCGGGGAGCGATATCAAGCGCATGGACGACGCCTCGCTCGCGGAGGCGATAAAAAATTGCGATTTGTTCGCCAAGCTTTCGCCCTCCCAAAAGGAGCGGGTGGTGAAGGCGTTCCAATCGGCGGGGCATACGGTCGGCTATATGGGCGACGGTATAAACGACGCCTTGCCGCTGCGCCAGGCGGACGTGGGCATCTCCGTGGACAGCGCGGTGGATATAGCCAAGGAAACCGCCGATATCATTCTTTTGAAAAAGGACCTGATGGTGTTGGAGGAGGGCGTAATCGAAGGACGCCGCACCTTCGGGAATATCATAAAATACATTAAAATCGCAGCGAGCGGCAATTTCGGCAATATGATTTCAGTGATGGTCGCCAGCGTGTTTTTACCGTTTTTGCCGATGCTGCCGGTTCAGATCCTGACTCAAAACCTGCTGTGCGATTTTTCCCAGATGGGCATACCGTTCGACAGTGTGGATAAGGAATACGTAAAAAAGCCCCGCAGATGGGACACTAAATCCATAAGGTCGTTCATGACGGTCATGGGACCGATAAGTTCGGTGTTCGATATTGCCCTTTTCGCCGTCATGTGGTATGCGTTCGGCGCGAACAGCGTGGTGAAATCGCCGCTTTTCCAGTGCGGCTGGTTCGTTTTCGGGACCGTTTCGCAGGTGCTGTCAATCCATATGGTGCGCACGGCTAAGCTGCCGTTTTTGCAGAGCAATCCCTCCCTGCCGCTATTCTTTTCCACTTTTACCGTTGCGGCGGCGGCGCTTGTTATCGGTTTTACAAATTTCGCGGTGGGACTCGAAATGAAGCATCTGCCGTTTATCTTCCTGCCATGGCTGGCGGCTATCCTTTCGGGCTATCTTCTTTGCGTGCAGCTTGTTAAAAAGGCGTATGTGCGAAGATTTGAAGAGTGGATGTAGTCGCAAAAACGCCGCAGTTTCGTTTTACGAACCTGCGGCTTTTTTAAGCTTCGCGTTATAACTCCAACTGCTTGGACAAAAACAACGCTCCCGTGTTTATCATCTTGCGCTCCGACTCGTCGGGCATATAGCCCTCTCTGGCTAAAAGCATTATGCCCCCGATAACGTCCCCGTCGGATATGATGGGCGAGAGGTAGGATACCCGCCCCATTCCGCTGTCGGTCAACTCGATACCCGCCCCGGCTTCCGCCGCCGTAAAGGGCTGTCGTTTTTCGAGCGCCGTCGTGACGGAACCCGATATCTGTTTTTCAAGATATTCCTTGCTGTTAGCCCCCGCGACCGCCACCACGGTGTCGCGGTCGCATACCGCGACGGGTATGCCGGCGGCTTTATTCAACGCTGCGGCATATTAGGACGAAAATGAGGATATTTCGCCGAGCGGTGAATATTTTTTAAATATGACTTCCCCGTCCTTATCGGTGAATATCTCCAACGGCTCGCCTTCGCGTATGCGCATGGTTCGCCTTATCTCTTTGGGGATAACCACCCTGCCGAGGTCGTCTATTCTTCTGACTATTCCTGTGGCTCTCATATATTAATCGCCCATGCTTTATCTCCATTATAACGGGCGCGAAACAGGGCATGGGCTCGCACCTGCCTTTCTTTTGTTATTAACTTTTAACTTTACTTTATTTCTGACTTTAAAGCTCTCTCCGATAATTGATATTTCTTTGCGTAACCTATTCTTTGCCGTTTCGGTAAAATTATTCATGCAAACGTTGCAAGCGCCGCACCTTGACAAGCATACATCCGTAAAAAAAGAGCCTCAGCAATGAAGCTCTTTTTTAATTTCAAGGTCTTTCATTTTTGATATGATGGAGCGGCGGGTGACGATGCCGATAAACATCTGCCTGTCGTCTATGACGGGCACAAAGTTTTGATTCATCGCCATCAAAATAAGTTCCTCTTCGGAAACATTCACCGAAACCGGTTCGTATTTGCAGGTATTGATGACGTCCTTGACCAAAGCCCCTTCAATATCCTTTAAAATTTCCTTGTTGCCGTTGCGGGCGAGGTCGAACATAAACCAGAGGAAATCGCCCTCGCTGGCGGCGCCTATGTATCTGCCTTCCCTGTCTATGACGGGAACCGCGGTATAACCGTGCCTTTTCAGCTTTTCCAGCCCCTGGCGGACTGTAAAATCCCCGTACAGGAAAACCACATTGAATTTCGGAGTCAGGTAAAACGCTGCGTTCATGGCTTCACTTCCCCCCCGATAATATTTTACAACCAAGCGCCGAAAATATATACCGCCGATATGTTAACAATCATGTCTAATTTTATAATTATATAGGTGAGCGAGCTGTTTATAGGTTGCGAGGCTGAGCGCTGAAACCAAAAGTCCTTTGACGAACGTAAATGGGACGTTGAAAATCAAAAGAGCGCTTTCCAGCGAACCCACGGACGGGAGTATTTTTTTATACAATCCTATGATTTCGTCAACGGGCATCATCTTGGAATAAACGGGATATACAATGAAAAGGTTTATCGGATAGCTCACCGCCGCCATGGCCAAACTCCCGGCTAAGCAACCCAACACGCTTCCGCAAATTCCGCCTTTCTTTTTATAAATAAGCCCCGCCGTGCCGACGAAAGCCGCGCCTATGAAGATATTGGCGAGCTCCCCCATACCCGCCGAATAGGTCATGGACAGGTGCAACAGGTTTTTTATAAAGCAAACCGCAATCCCCTCCAAGGGACCTAAAATGAACGCGGTGATCAACGCGGGGAATTCGGAAACGTCCATTTTTATAAACCACGGAACCAGCGGCACGGGGAATTCCAGCGCCATCAGCACGAAAGCGACTGCCGAAAGCAGCGCCACGACCGTTAGTTTTTTAATGTTTTCTTGTTTCATGTTAAAGCCTTTCTGCAATCATAAAATTTAGTTTTCAATTAATTCTTCCGGGACACGGAATTCCGCCAAAACCTCACGCAGCGAGTTGAAATCCTGTTCCGACGGCATAAACACGCAAATGCCGAACCTTTCGGCCGCCGACGAAAAAACCGACGTGCGGATTTTAGTCATTTCATCGTCAATACCATATACGGAGATGGTTTCGTCGTCAGCGGTGAATATTTCAAACCTGTGCCGGCGCGCCAGCTTTTCCAGCTCCAACGACAACAACCCGCTTTTGGAATAGTCGGCGGAAAAATAACAGCTGTTAAGCTCCAGCCATATGCTGCCCAAGCCGTGTACGGTAATCACCGGTATGGGATAATAACGAATCTCCTTGGTTTCCCCGTTTCCGCGGCAGTTGTACCAGCCCCAGGAGCAGTCGAACCCTCCGGAAGACAGCGCGCTTTCCAGTTTCATCGCCCGGTTGTGAAGCGATTCATATACGCCGTTTAAAAAATCCGCGGTTTCTTTCATTTCGCCGCAATTCCTTTCATTTTAAAAGTAAAAAAACGCGCCCCCGAAATAGGGGGCGCTTAAAAACATACCTTTTTGGATAATGCTTCTTTCATCCGGACTTTATGCTAATCTCACATTTACATTTAAGATTAGTTTAACCGTCGGTACGGGAATCACACCCGTTCGGCGCACAGCGTATGGGACGCTATGCGTTTGCTGACTTTCACAGCCGGTGGGGAATTTCACCCCGCCCCGAAGCGATATTAAATTGTGGTTAATTATTTCTGTATCTCTACGACCACTCCGGAACCGACGGTCTTGCCGCCTTCGCGGATAGCGAAGCGGAGTCCCTTTTCGATGGCGATCGGGGTGATCAGCTCGACGTTCATGTTCACGTTGTCGCCGGGGCGGCACATGTCCACGCCTTCGGGCAGGGTGATGACGCCGGTGACGTCGGTGGTTCTGAAATAGAACTGCGGGCGATAGTTGGTAAAGAAGGGCTTATGACGGCCGCCTTCTTTTTCGGTCAGAACGTAAACCTGGCCCATGAACTTGGTGTGGGGGAGGATGGAACCGGGTTTCGCAAGAACCTGTCCTCTTTCGATTTCGTTCTTTTCCACGCCGCGGAGCAGGCAGCCCACGTTATCGCCGGCTTCGGCGAAGTCGAGGAGCTTGCGGAACATTTCCAGTCCGGTGACGACGGTGGGTTTGGCTTTATCCTGAAGTCCGACTATTTCGACGTTGTCGTAAACCTTGATAGTGCCGCGTTCGACTCTGCCCGTGGCGACGGTGCCGCGTCCGGTGATGGAGAAGACGTCCTCAACAGGCATAAGGAAGGGCTGGTCGGCTTTTCTTTCGGGTGTGGGGATAAAGGAGTCCACCGCTTCCATAAGATCGTGGACTGATTTATAGACGGGATCGTTAGCATCCTTGGATTCGGAAAGCAGCGCTTCGCGCGCGGAACCGCGGATGATGGGGGTGTCGTCGCCGGGGAAGCCGTATTCGGACAAAAGCTCGCGGACTTCCATTTCGACGATTTCGAGAAGTTCCTCGTCGTCGACGAGGTCGGTCTTGTTGAGGAAAACGACCATTGCGGGAACGCCGACCTGACGGGCGAGGAGTATGTGTTCGCGGGTCTGCTGCATGGGGCCGTCGGTGGCGGCGACCACGAGGATGGCGCCGTCCATCTGCGCCGCGCCGGTGATCATGTTCTTGACATAGTCGGCGTGGCCCGGGCAGTCGACGTGGGCGTAATGGCGATTGGCGGTCGAGTATTCGACGTGGCGGGTATTAATCGTTATACCTCTCGCTTTTTCCTCGGGGGCTTTATCGATCTGGTCATAAGCCAGGAATTCGATAGATTTATCGGAGAGGGAAAGGGTTTTTGTAATAGCGGCGGTGAGCGTGGTCTTGCCATGGTCAACGTGGCCGATGGTACCGATGTTTACATGCGGCTTTGTTCTTTCAAATTTAGCTTTTGCCATTTTTATCCTCCTGAAAAGATATAATATTAAATTTTAAAATTTCTGTCGTACAATTTTTGTCCAACGTTTGATGGTATAGATTGATTATATTAAATTTTTCCCGTAAGTCAAGGCTTTTTCGTAAAATTATATCTAAAAGCCGCTTTTTGGGGGATATTTAATAGGTTTTGGCCTTTGTCATACAAATTTGTTCCTGGATCGACTTGGGGACTTCCGCGTAATGGCTCGGCTGCATACTGTACACGCCGCGCCCCTGGGTCTTGGACCTCATATCCGTGGCGTAGCCGAACATACACGAAAGCGGCACGACCGCCGATATCTGCTGAACTCCGTACATGGGCTCGATACCGGTGATGCTCCCGCGACGGGAGGTCAGGTCGCCGATAATTTCCCCCATATATTCGTCGGGGCAAATCACGCTGACGCGCATGATAGGTTCGGTGAGCGTCGGATCGGCTTTTTGCATCGCTTCGCGAAACGCCATGGATCCGGCGATTTTAAACGCCATTTCTGAAGAGTCCACCTCGTGGAACGAACCTCCTTCGAGAGTGGCTATCACGTCCACGACGTTATAACCGGCGAGCACGCCCGAAAGCATGGCGCCCTTGACGCCGTCCTCGACGGGGGAAATATATTCGGAAGGAATATCTCCGTTCTTGACGTTGTCGATAAACTCGAAGCCTTTGCCCTTTTCGTTGGGCTCTATGGTGAGTATGACATGCCCGTATTGACCTCTGCCGCCGGACTGTCTGATGAATTTTCCTTCGGCTCTGGCCTGACGGCGGATGGTTTCGCGGTAGGAAACCTGCGGGTTGCCCACGTTGGCTTCTATGCGGAATTCGCGGAGCAGTCTGTCCACGATAATTTCCAGGTGAAGTTCCCCCATTCCGGCGATAATGGTCTGCCCGGTTTCCTGGTCGGTGTAGTTCTTGAACGTGGGATCCTCCTCCGAAAGCTCAGCCAGCGCAAGCGTCATCTTCTCCTGACCGGCCTTGGTCTTGGGCTCGATGGCCACACGGATGACGGGATCGGGGAATTCCATGGATTCGAGGACAATGGGGCGTTTTTCATCGCAGATGGTTTCGCCCGTGGTCATATTCTTGGCGGCAATTATAGCGGCTATCTCGCCCGCGCCGATAGAATCGACCTCCTCACGGTGGTTGGCATGCATAAGCACCAGCCGTCCGAGGCGTTCTCTCTTACCCCGCTTGGGGTTGTAGATCATGTCTCCGGTCTTGACCCTGCCCGAATACACACGGATATAGCAGAGCTTGCCCGCCACAAACGGGTCGGTCATTATCTTAAAGGCGAGCGCGGAAAACGGCTCGGTTTCGGAAGGATGCCGGTCCTCTTCTTCCCCGGTATTGGGGTTGATCCCCTTGATAGCGGGGATGTCTATGGGCGACGGCATATAGTCCACAATCGCGTCGAGCAGCTTCTGGACGCCCTTGTTTTTGTACGATGTGCCGCACAGCACGGGCACGAATTTATTGGCTAACACGGCTTTTCTGATGACGCTCTTCAGCTCCCCGACGGGGATTTCCTCGCCGTCGAGATACTTCTGGAACAAGCTGTCGTCAAATTCGGCCGCGTGTTCAATAAGGTTGACGCGGTATTTTTCCGCGATCTCCTTCATTTCGTCGGGAATCTCTTTTTCGATAACCGTGGCGCCCAGTTCTCCGCCGTAAAAAGACGACTTCATGGTAACTAGGTCCACGATACCCGTAAATTCGGATTCCGCGCCGATCGGAAGCTGGATAGGTACAGGGTTGGTTTTCAACCGGTCCGTCAACATATCGATAACGTGGTAGAAGTTTGCCCCCATAATATCCATTTTATTTATATATGCCATCCTGGGCACGCCGTATTTGTCAGCCTGGCGCCAGACCGTTTCGGACTGCGGTTCTACGCCGCCCTTGGCGCAGAAAACCGCAATCGCCCCGTCAAGAACGCGGAGCGAACGCTCTACCTCCACGGTAAAATCCACGTGTCCCGGGGTGTCGATGATGTTGATGCGATGTTCCTTCCAATGGCATGTCGTGGCGGCGGAGGTTATGGTGATCCCCCGCTTTTGTTCTTG
>CAYOGQ010000026.1:0-1033 GCA_964403645.1 uncultured Ruminococcus sp. | reverse complement strand
TTGCTCCATCCAGTCCATCGTGGCGGCGCCCTCGTGCACTTCTCCGAGCTTATGGGTTTTTCCGGTGTAAAACAGTATCCTTTCGGTTGTGGTGGTTTTGCCCGCGTCGATATGCGCCATGATACCGATATTACGCATTTTTTCCGGCGGGTAGTTTTCCGTTAACGGCATATATACTCCTAAATATCAAATGCTTGCTAAAAATGATTTGCGGTTTTTGTAAATAGCGTCTTTTGCAAAAAGCGGCTTTTGATAAAAGCAGCTTTTCGCAAAAAGCGTTACCAGCGGTAATGCGCGAAAGCCTTGTTGGCGTCCGCCATTTTATGTGTGTCTTCCTTTTTCTTGACGGCACCGCCGAGACTGTTGACCGCGTCGATGATTTCGGCGGCCAGTCTGGAGCTCATCGTCTTGTCGCTCCGGTTCCTGGCATAGGTTATAAGCCAGCGGAGCCCAAGAGTCTGTCTTCTGTCGGTGCGCACTTCCATCGGGACTTGATAGTTTGCACCGCCGCGGCGGACTGCTTTCACTTCAAGATTGGGCATAATGTTGTCGAGAGCCTTGCGGAACTGGTCCAAAGGGTCTGCGCCGGTTTTCGTTTTTATGATATCGAAAGCGTCGTAAACAATCTTTTGAGCCACGCCTTTTTTGCCGTCGTACATAATGTTGTTGATGAGCTTTGTCACCAAAGCGGAATTATATACGGGGTCTGCCAAGACTTCTCTTTTGAAACCATGCACTCTTCTGGGCACTTTTCTTCCCTCCTTCATTAATGGCCCGTCCGGGCCTGATGAGTTCACAGGTACTCGAAATTAAATTCCGTCGGTGCCAAAGAGCGACTTGCATACTTATATATTATATATCATAATCGCGCTTTTGACACGAACTATTCAGTTTTTTTTCGTTTTACCGATGAATTTGAACGCGAAAACGGTTATTTCTTCTTCTGGGTTTTGGCGCCGTATTTGGAACGTCCCTGATTCCTCTTGGCTACTCCCTGGGTGTCCAGGGTGCCGCGGATGGTATGGTAACGCAC
>CAYOGQ010000025.1:0-21184 GCA_964403645.1 uncultured Ruminococcus sp. | reverse complement strand
GAGTGGCGTCCGCCAACAACGCGACCGGCGCTTTCGCGGAACATGTCGGCGGCAGCGAGCAATCGTTTGTCACCATGATGAACGAACGCGCTTCGCAGCTCGGCATGAAAAACACACACTTCGTAAACTGCCACGGGCTGATGGAGGAAGGCCACTACTCCTCGGCGCTCGACGTGGCGATAATGACCCGCGAGCTTTTAAAACACGATATTATTTTCAAATATACCACCATATGGATGGATACCTTCCGCAACGGCACGTTTGGACTGGCGAACACCAACAAGCTCATACGTTTTTATTCGGGTGCCAACGGCATGAAGACGGGTTTCACCACCGAGGCTAAATACTGCATTTCGGGGACGGCAAAGCGTGACGGCATGCAGCTTATAGCCGTTATCCTCGGCGCGGAAACCGGGGATCTGAGGTTCGCCAACGCCAAAAAACTGCTCGACTTCGGGTTCGCCAATTATCGCATATATGTCCCGGAAAAAGAGGCTCTGGGCAGGGTGGCGGTGGAAGGCGGGGCTAAAGGCTATGTGGAGGCCGACTATACCCCTCCGTCGATACTCACCGAAAAAGGCAAAGGCTCGAAACTGACCTCGAGCGTCACCATAAACTCCGTCAAAGCCCCGGTCAAAACGGGCGACACCGTGGGGGTGGTGGAATACTTCGTGGACGGCACCAAGGTTGCCGCCGCACCCGTTATATCTCTCGCCGACGACAAAGAGATAACCTTTTTGAACCTTATCGGGAAAATCTGGAAATCCATAATCTCATTTTTATAAAACTAAGAAAAGTTTTATAACGGAATAAGAATAAACGAAAAAAGACGTTGAAAGGCAAAGAAATGATAACTCTGAATGAAAAGTTCGCGTCTAAGTTTATCGACCAAAAAGAACTGGCGTCGCTCGGCAAAGCGCTTGAGGCGGCGTATTCGGCCCTTAATGCCAAAAGCGGCAAGGGGAGCGAGTTTACGGGCTGGGTGGATCTCCCCGTAAATTACGATAAAAACGAAGTCGAGCGCATCAAAAAAGCCGCGGAGAAAATCCGCGGCAACTCCGATGTCCTCATCGTCATAGGAATCGGCGGCTCGTATCTGGGAGCGAAGGCAGCCGTCGATTTTTTAAAGACGCCGTATTACAATCAGCTTTCTAAAAACAACCCCGAAATTTATTTTTTAGGCAATTCTTTCTCCGGGGAGGAAATCGAAATTGTACTCGGCTTGTGCCGTGAAAAGCGCGTCGCCGTAAACGTCATCTCCAAGTCGGGTACCACCGCGGAGCCTGCCATCGCCTTTCGGCTGGTCAGGCGTTTCATGGAGTCGAAATATACAAAATCAGAACTGAAAGACCGGATTTTTGTCACAACCGACGCGAAAAAAGGCGCGCTGCTCTCGTTTGCCAAAAACGCCGGCTACGAACGCTTCACAGTCCCCGACGATATCGGGGGCAGGTATTCGGTGTTCACCGCCGTCGGCTTGTTCCCGCTCGCCGTCTGCGGCTGCGACATCGACGCCTTAATTGCCGGCACCGCTGCGGAAAGGGAACGCTTCCTCGCGGAAGGGATAAATCACCCCGCCTGCCGCTACTCGCTTTTACGCAACCATTTCCTTTCAAAAGGCAAATGTTCCGAAATTCTTATCAGTTACGACCCGTTCTTGCGCTCCTACGGCGAATGGTGGAAGCAGCTCTTCGGCGAAAGCGAGGGCAAAGAGGGCAAGGGCATATATCCCACCGGCGCTATCTTCACCACCGACCTCCACTCTCTCGGTCAGTACATTCAGGACGGGCAGCGTTTATTGTTCGAAACGGCGCTCACCAAACGCGAAAATCCCGAAACTCCTGTCATAACGCACGACGAGGACGACCTCGACGGGCTGAATTATATATCCGGAAAACCTTTATCGGAAGTGGGCTCCAAGGCGTTTTTGGGAACCTCTCTCGCCCATTCCGACGGCGGCGTGCCTGTGCTTCAAATTACTTTCGACAAAAAGGACGAATTTTCGTTCGGCGAGTTATGCTGGTTCTTCTTCGCCGCCTGCGGCGTCTCGGCATATATGTTGGGCGTGAATCCCTTCGACCAGCCGGGCGTGGAGGCATATAAAAAGAATATGTTCGCCCTGCTGGGTAGACCCGGCTATGAGAGCGCCAAAGATTTTCTGGAAGAAAAGATAAATAATATTCAAAAGGCTTGAAAAATACAAAAGATAGTTGTAAAATAATAACGGGAGTGTGATGCGATATGATAAAGTTAATCATGGAAGCCAAAGGTACCGGTAAAACCAAAGCCCTGATAGACGCCGCCAACAAAAGCGCCGTGGAGTCCAAAGGCTCAGTCGTGTGCGTGGAATACGGCAGGGAGTTGGCTTATCAATTGAAATCCAAAGTTCGTCTTATCGATGCCAAGAGTTACAGCATTATCGACGCCGACGAATTTTACGGTTTTATATGCGGCATTTTGGCGGGCAATTACGACGTTACCGACATTTACATTGATTCCGCGCTTAAAATCTGCGGAGGAGACATGGCTTCCTTCGGCGAATTCATGTTCAGAATTGAAAAGATACTCGATGAGAGAAACATAAATTGCTTAGTCACCGCTTCGGCGTTCGCGGAATCTCTCCCTGCGGGGCTGGAGAGGTTTTTAGTCGGTGAAAGGACAGAAAGTGAAAATCAATCGGTTTAACAAAGCGGCAAACCGCGCCGCGTGGTTCTTTACCGCAGCCGTGCCGGTATATACGCTGATTTTACGGCTCGGCGTGACCGAAAGCGGCGATACTGCCGGTATTTACGCGGTACTTTTCAAGAATATCTTAACCTTGTTCGGTTTTGCCTGCGTTTTCGGAGCGTCTTTTTTGTTTTTTGATACCAAGCTGCCGCAATCGGCAAAACGGCTGCTCCACGTCCTGACCTTATACCTCGCCTCACTCACGGCGGCGTTTATCATGGGTAATTCCGGCCGCGACGCGCGTGAAATTATCCTTTTCGTGATCATCGCGACGCTCCTCTTCACGGTCGTCTACACCGCTTCTGCGCTGACGGCATCCGCGGTGAGAAAACTTATAAAAAAATAGAATATATTTTATATTAAATATAATGGAAACAGCCACAGCCCGTGTTAAGCGGGCTTGGCTTTTTTGTAAATAAATATCCATAATATTGACAGCAAAACGGAGCGATGATATAATATCACGATATATACTGTATTTTTACTTAAAACAGGGGTTTAATTAATGCTTATATTAAAGAACATCAAAAAAGACTATGTTTCGGGGGGCAGCACGGTCAGGGCGTTAAAGGGCGTGGACCTCGAATTCGGCAAAAGCGAATTTGTTTCGGTGCTGGGGCCTTCCGGCTGCGGCAAGACCACGCTTTTAAACATCATAGGCGGGCTTGACAGGTACACCGAAGGCGACCTTTACATCAGGGGCAAATCGACTAAATCCTTTAAGGATGCCGACTGGGACCTTTACCGCAACAACACTATCGGCTTCGTTTTCCAGACCTATAACCTCATCCCTCACCAGACGGTGCTCGCCAACGTCGAGCTGGCGCTGACGCTGTCCGGAGTGACCAAAACGGAAAGAAAAAAGCGGGCGACCGACGCGCTGGAAAAGGTGGGGTTGGGAGATCAGATCAAAAAGAAGCCCAACCAGCTTTCCGGCGGGCAGATGCAGAGGGTCGCCATCGCGCGGGCGCTGGTCAACAACCCCGACATAATCCTCGCCGACGAACCCACCGGCGCGCTCGACACCGAAACCAGCGTGCAGGTGCTCGACATATTGAAAGAAATATCCAAAAACAAGCTCGTCATCATGGTAACGCACAATTCCGCTCTCGCCGAAAAATATTCCACCCGCATTATCAGGCTGCTTGACGGCAAGGTCACGGGCGATGATAATCGCTCGGGCGACGAAGGTCGCTCGGGCAATGAGGATCGCTCGGGCGAATTGGGGGTAAAAGACACCCGATCCGCGGAAAACGGCGAAAAGTCCCCCGTCAAGGTAAAAAAGACCTCGATGTCGTTTTTTACCGCATTATCATTATCGCTTAAAAACCTTATGACCAAGAAAGGGCGCACTGTGCTGACCTCCTTCGCCGGGAGCATAGGCATAATAGGCATCGCCTTAATCCTCGCCCTGTCGAACGGCATACAGCTCTATATAAACCGAGTTCAGGAAGACACCCTGTCATCTTACCCGCTCGAAATCAACAAGGAATCTATGGATATGCTCGGCCTTTTGCAATCCATGTCGGATGCCCGGAAGAACAAAGAAAAGCATGAGCTGGACGCCGTGTACTCCAATACCGTGGCGTCCCGCATGATAAACACCATGTTCGCCGAGTCAAAGGAAAACGACCTCGAAGCCTTCAAGCGCTTTATCGAAAGCGAAGAGAGCGGCATGTCCAAATACGCCTCCACAATACAATACGGGTACGGGGTGCGGCTCAACATTTATACCAAATACACCGATAAAAACGGCGGGCAGAAACTTTTAAAAGTGAACCCCAGCGGTGTGCTGGCAAAAGTGAGCGGGCAGATCGCCGGCTCGATGAACCCTATGTATCAGTCGGGCTCCGAGGAATCGGCAAATATGTCCGTTTGGACCGAGATGCTCGACGATAAGGAGCTTCTGGAAAAGCAGTACGATGTGATCAAGGGGCATTGGCCTCAAAATTACGACGAAGTGGTGCTTATCGTCAACGAAAACAACGAACTGAGCGACATGGCAATGTACGCCCTCGGCATGAAGGACCCCGCGGAACTGGAAGAAATCATGGCTGCGGGTGAAAAAGGCGAACTTGACATCGAGCAGACGGTGATACAATACGACGATATACTTAAAATTCAATATAAACTTGTGTTAAATTCCGACTATTTTGTAAAGGACCACGTCGTCACGGTGAACGGCAAGGATTATCAGGTCTGGAGCGATATGTCGGGCGACGCGGAATATGCCGAATCGCTTTCTTACGGTGAAAATTCTGCGAACACCATTACGTTAAAAATCGTCGGCATAATCAGGCCCGACGAAAACGCGGTTGCCACCTCCGCCACCGGCGCGATAGGCTATACTTCCGCGTTGAATTCCAAGCTAACGGAAAATATATTAAAATCCGAAATCGCCATTGAACAGCTCGCCGACCCCTCGCACAACGTTTTGACGGGGCTGGAGTTTACCAACGGCGAAATAACCATGGAAGAAATTCAAGCGTATATCGCCACCCTGCCGGAACAGCAGCGGCAGGCCGTGACGGCGTATATCGCCATGCTCCCCGAATCTCAGGTGCTCGCCATGTTCAAAAATATGCTTTCTTCGGATATCACCTACGAATATGTCTGCAGTCGGATAGGTATAGTCGATATTGACAAGCCCACGGTTATCAGGATCTACGCTGATTCCTTCGAAGCGAAGGATAATATAGTAAAAATAATCGAAGGTTATAACGAAATCCACGCGGAAGACGGCGACGCCATAGAATATACGGACTATGTGGGGCTGCTCATGTCCTCAATCTCGACGATAATAAAATTCATCTCTTATGCCTTAATCGCCTTTGTGTCGATATCCCTTGTGGTTTCGTCGATCATGATAGGAGTCATCACCTATATCTCGGTGCTCGAACGCACCAAGGAAATAGGCATACTCAGGGCAATCGGCGCGTCCAAGAAGGATATTTCAAGGGTATTCAACGCGGAGACGCTGATAGTGGGCTTTGCCGCCGGGGTGATCGGCATATTGCTGACGCTCGTGCTGATACTGCCGCTCAACCTGATCATCGGCTCGCTTTCGGATATTCACAATATCGCCTCCCTCCCCGTAGCCGGTGCGGTGGTGCTGGTGGTCATCTCCATGGCACTGACGCTGCTGGCAGGCATCATCCCCTCAAGAATGGCTTCAAAAAAGGACCCCGTGGTGGCTCTCAGGACGGAATAAAATTTCATATAAGCATAACAAAACACGGAGCAGCCGCAATGCGGCTGCTCCGTATATCATAAGGTAACACCGTATATCATACCGTTGACAGCGATATATCACACCGCCGAAGGCGGTATATCATTAATGTAATGATATCCGTTCCTTGCGGAAGGATGATATACCTTCGGTATGATATATGCCTTCGGCATATGATATACGCCTAAGCCGCTTCGGCGGCTTAGGCGTATTAGGAACGAGAAAACGGCGGGCGGTTAATAACCGCCCCTACAATTTTCAATTTTATTATAAAATAACAACCCCGGCATTTTCGGCCTTTTCAAGGGTTTCCCTGTCCCATACCGCGCTTTGCACCTCGCCTATGTGAGCTTTACCGAGCAGCAGCATGGAAAGCCTCGACTGCCCGATACCCCCGCCGATAGTAAAGGGAAGCGTGCCGTCGAGCACCAGCTTATGGAACAAAAGCCGCGCCCTTTCGGTCTTGCCCGCTTCCTCCAGCTGCTTCGCCATGGAAGCGGCGTCGACGCGTATGCCCATGGATGACATCTCCAGAGCTTTCCCCAAAATATCGTCCCAGATAAGTATGTCGCCGTTAAGGCTCCAATCATCATAGTCGGGGGCGCGGGTGCCGTGGATTTCCCCGCTTTTCATCTTGCCGCCTATGCCGATGATAAACACGGTTTTGTATTCCTCGGCGAAAGCGTTTTCGCGCTCCTCCGGGGACAGCGCGGGATATCTGTCCTCCAATTCCTGCGAAGTGGCGAAGGTCACGTCTCTGACCAATTCCACGCCGATGGCGGGGAAGAGGGCTTTCAATTCGTCAAGAGTGTCGCAAATGGCATCGACAATATCCTCGACCGTCTGTTTTAAATAAGGTACGTTGCGGTGTTCCTTGTCTATGACCTTTTCCCAATCCCACTGGTCCACATACACCGAATGGGTATTGTCCAGCTCCTCGTCGCGGCGGATGGCGTTCATGTCGGTGTAAAGCCCTTCGCCGACTTTAAAACCGTAGCGGTAGAGCGCGAGCCGCTTCCATTTCGCCAGCGAATGGACGACCGCCGCGTCCATTCCCGCGTCGGGGATGTCGAAGGTCACGGGACGTTCGTAACCGTTCAAATCGTCGTTTAATCCCATGGAAGGATCCACGAAGAGCGGCGCCGAAACGCGCTTGAGGTTCAGCGACCGGCACAGCCGGCGTGCGAATATGTCTTTGAGCGCGCCGATGGCGGACTGGGTTTCGTAGAGCGAGAGCTTTGAGGTGTAATTTTGCGGTATATAAAATTTACTCATATATTTTAATATTATCCTTAGTTGTTATCCGGGTCTATGGAGTAGTTGGGCGCCTCCTTGGTTATAAATACGTCGTGGGGATGCGATTCCTTAAGCCCCGCGCCTGTGATGCGCACGAAGCGGGAATTGGTTTTCAAAGCCCTGATATTGGGCGCACCACAATAGCCCATGCCGCTGCGCAGTCCGCCCACAAGCTGGAACACGGTTTCGGAAAGGTCGCCCCTGTAAGCCACGCGTCCTTCCACTCCCTCCGGGACGAGCTTGGTCGAACCGGTTTGGAAATACCTGTCCTTGGATCCTTTCTGCATGGCGGCGAGCGAGCCCATGCCCCTGTAAGTTTTAAACTGCCTGCCTTGGAATATCTCCAATTCGCCCGGCGCCTCGGAGCAGCCCGCCACTATCGAGCCGACCATAACCACGTCCGCGCCCGCCGCGATCGCCTTGACGATATCGCCCGAATATTTGATGCCGCCGTCGGCGATAACGGGTATACCCTCCCTGTCGGCGACGCTCGCCGCGTCGTAAACCGCCGTGATCTGCGGAACGCCTATGCCGGATATGACGCGGGTGGTGCAGATCGAGCCTGGCCCTATGCCAACTTTTAGACAGTCCGCGCCCGCGTCTATGAGCGCCCTCGCCGCCTTTGCGGTGGCGATATTGCCCACGATAAGCTGACAGGAGGAAAATGCCGCCTTTATTTTTTTGCAGGTGTTTATTATATTTTCGGAATGACCGTGGGCGGAATCGAGCACGAGCACGTCCGCGCCCGCATCAAGCAGCGCCGCCGCTCTTTCGAGGATATCGCTCGTGACTCCTATCGCCGCCCCGCAGAGCAGCCTGCCCTGCGAATCCTTGGCGGCGTTGGGGTATTTCACCGCTTTTTCAATATCCTTGATGGTGATAAGCCCGCCCAGTCTGCCGTCCTTGTCGATTAAGGGGAGTTTTTCAAGCTTCCGTTTTCTGAGTATCTCCTTCGCTTCCGTAAGGGTGGTGCCCACAGGGGCGGTCACGAGGTTTTCTTTGGTCATGACCTCGTCTATTTTTATATTGTAATCGTTTAAAAAGCGCAGGTCGCGGTTGGTGAGTATGCCCACCAGATGCCTGTCCTCATCGCATATCGGCACGCCGGAAATGCGGTATTTTCCCATAAGCGCGTCGGCTTCGTAAACGTAATTATCCCGGGAAAGGAAAAACGGCTCGTTTATGACGCCGCTTTCGCTCCTCTTAACGCGGAGCACGTTGTCGCTCTGGTCCTCGATAGTCATGTTTTTGTGCACGATACCGACGCCGCCCTCGCGTGCGACGGCAATCGCCATCCGGCTTTCGGTTACCGTGTCCATGGCGGCGGTCATCAGAGGGATGCCCAACCGTATGGTTTTTGTGAGATTGGTGGAAAGGTCGACCTTGTCCGGCGTGACGCCGCTTTCCGCGGGGACAAGCAGCACGTCGTCGTAGGTAATAGCTTCCTTACCGAATTTTTCGTTGTAATCCAGCATCCTTGGACATCTCCTTAACCTTATTAAAGCAAATCTGTATTTGGGTAATTGTATATCAAGCGCAAACGTTTGTCAACCGTTTGAGATAATATTTTACGTTTTAAATTTAATAATAAGCACGAAATCCTTGCGCCGCAAAATCTCCGTCTTGAAAAAATACCTCCGGCGTGTTATAATGTAATACTTATCTGACATTTTAAAAAATTTTACAAAAATCCTTAAAATACGCAAAAACCAAAACGAGGTGATAACGTGGCGACAAAACGCGTCCGTAAAAAGATTGATTTTGACAAAGCCGAGCGCTTTAACCCTTCTCCCGAAAAGGGGCTGACCTCTTCGCAAGCGGCAAAGCGCGCCGAGGACGGGTATGTCAATTACAACAACGCGGTTAAGACCAAAAGCGTGCTGCTTATCGTGGCGGAGCACCTTATGACCCTGTTCAATCTGGTCAATATCGTCATTTTTATCGCGCTTCTATGGGTGGGTTCTTATAAAAATCTGACCTTTATACTCGTTATCGCCGCGAACATCCTTATAGGGATAATTCAAGAAATAAGGGCAAAAAAAGCCGTGGACAAGCTGTCGTTCCTCACCCGATCTCCGACACTCGTGGTCCGCGACGGCCGTGAAATCAAAAAGGACGACGGCGAGATAGCGCTCGACGACGTTATAATATACAGGTCCGGCGACCAGGTCAACGTCGACTGCGTCATCCTCGCCGGGGAATGCGAAGCAAACGAGTCGTTTGTCACCGGCGAAAGCGATTCGGTTTTCAAGAGTGCGGGCGGCACCCTGCTTGCCGGATCGTTCATCTCCGGTGGCGAATGTCGGGCGAGAGCGGATAAAATTGCCGATCAAAGCTATATCTCCTCCATATCCAAGTCCGCCAAAACCATCAAAGCGGGCAAGAGCGTGCTGCTTGGCTCCCTGAAAAGGCTGATAACCCTGCTTTCGTTTGTGATTTTGCCGCTCGGGGTATATCTGTTCATAGACCAGCTCTCCATCCACGGTTCGGTTCGCGGAGCGGTTATAACCACTTCCGCGGCGCTTATCGGGATGATCCCGCAGGGGCTGATGCTCCTAACCTCGACGGCGCTCGCGCTTTCGGTGGTCAGGCTGTCGAGGAAAAATGTTCTCGTGAAGGATTTGTACAGCGTGGAAATGCTCGCCCGCGTGGACGTTGTTTGCCTTGACAAGACCGGTACGCTCACCGAAGGGACGCTGAAAGTCGAAAAACTGGAGGTGCTGGACAAAGAAGCCGATTGCGAGGGGTACCTCGCTCTGCTCGCTTTTGCGTTGGGTGGCGACAACGCCACCATGGAAGCCATAAAAAACGCTTACCCTAACCCTCCGAAACATAAAATGATAAAAAAAGTGCCCTTTTCATCCAAGGCAAAATGGTCGGGGGCGGTTTTTGAAGATGTCGGCGGCATAATCGTAGGCGCGGCGGAATATATTATGCCGTCGAACTTAAACGTAAACGTAAAAGAAAATACGGACGCGAACACGGCTTTGGCGGAGGAAGTGCGCCGCTTTTCCGATAATTATCGCGTATTGGTTTTGTGCAAGACGGATGACGACATGGATTTAGGCGTATTGCCGACCGGTATCAAGCCCGTGGCGCTGGTGCTGTTACGCGACAAGATCAGACGGGAGGCCTCGCAACTTATCGGATATCTGACCGAACAGGGCGTGGAGGTCAAAATCATCTCCGGCGATAATCCCGTTACCGTATCGGCGATCGCCCGCGAGACGGGCGTGCCTAACGCCGATAAATTTATTGATTGCTCAAAAATCAAAAACGAAAAAGAGCTGAAAAAAGCCGCTGTCGAGTACGCAGTATTCGGCAGGGTAACGCCTTTCCAAAAAAAGCTGTTGGTCATGGCGCTTAAAAAGAAAAAACACACCGTCGCCATGACGGGTGACGGCGTGAACGACGTACTCGCCATGAAAGAAGCTGACTGCTCTGTGGCGATGGGGAGCGGCACCGACGCGGCAAGAAATATTGCCAAGCTCGTACTTTTGCGTTCGGATTTCGCCTGCCTGCCGTCGGTTATCGCCGAAGGCAGGAGATCTATCAACAACATCCAGCGTTCGGCGTCCTTCTTTTTGGTAAAGACGATATACGCCACGATGATGGCATTTTTGTTCCTGTTGTTACACAAGCCCTACCCGTTCCAGCCCATACAGCAGTCGCTTGTCGCCTTCGCCTGCATAGGCTTCCCGTCGATCGTGCTGGCGCTCGAACCGAACAAAGACCGCATAAAGGGCAGCTTTTTCGGGAACGTTATACTAAAAGCTCTGCCCGGCGGGATGACCATAACCGCGGCGGTGACGCTCACCGCCTGCCTGAACGATATCGCAAGCCGCGTAAGCTCGATATCCTGGCTTTCGTGGGCGGCGGAGTATCTCAACGTCAACCCCGCCCATATATCTACCATGGTGCTGTTCATAACGGGATTTATATCCTATCTGGTGCTTATCGCCGTCTGCTACCCCCCCAACTGGCTGGGCAAAGCCCTTATGGCAGCGGTGGCGGTTATGTTTGTCGGCGGAGCGGTGCTGTTTGACGGCTGGTTTGAGATCGCCGGGCTCTCGCCGAAATCCATGATTATAACCATACTTATCTGCGCGCTCTCGGGGATTATGATGTATTGTTTTACGAAAGCGTTTACTCTGCTTTTAAACAAACGGGAGGTTTCACGTTTACGGGAAAGGGAGGTCAATGAAAGCGATAAAAGCGGTATGGAAAGCGTTTAAGCGCTTTTCGGACATATGGGAAAAACGGCGCTTAGGCGCTTACTCGGCGCAGGCGGCGTTTTATATGTTCGTGTCTTTGCTTCCGTTTTGCGCTCTGCTGTTCGGCATAATAATGGCGATTCCCTTTGAAAACGCCGCTCTCGCCGCCAAAGCAAGAGCCATGCTTCCCGGGATGCTTGGTAACGTGCTTTCGGAAGCGTATTCCGCAGCCGGCGCGTATTCCGCCGCGGCGGTCATCCCCGTGACCGTCATAATCACGCTGTGGACGGCCTCCAAGGGGATGCATGCCCTGTCCGAAGGTCTGAACTCCGCTTACGGCAACGAGATAACCGGCGGGGTTAAGCGCCGCGCAATCTCGGCGCTCTACACCCTGATATTCATTGTTGCCATAATCCTTTCGCTTTTCCTTTTGGTGTTCGGCAACACCTTTTACGGCTTTTTCACCAAGCTCGTGCCGGGGCTTGCGGATATGGCGCTGCTGGTAAGAGCGGCGAGAGCGGTTATTGTATTAACGATAATTATTTTATTTTTTATCCTGATATATAAATTCCTGACCGGAAAAAAGCAAAAGCTGCGCGACACCCTGCCCGGCGCGGCGCTGTCGGGCTTCGGCTGGATAATCCTGTCCTATGGTTATTCCCTGTATATCGATTATTATGTCGCGTCAGGCAATTCGCTGTATGGAAGCCTTACCGCGGCGGTGCTTCTTATGTTCTGGCTGGAAGCGTGCATGTCGGTAACGCTCGCCGGAGGGTTGATTAACTCGTATATAACCCGTGTAAACGCCATAAAAGCCTTAGACGCTCACCGCCTGTCGTGATTTGGGCACCTTTATGATTATTTCTATCGAATCCCCCATGTCCACTTCTTTCCGCTCTACGTTGACACCCACGTCCCGCACCATCCTGACAGCGTTGTCGATGGAGTTTATAAATATACCGATATCCGAAAGCACGCCGATTTTTTTCCCGCGGAACTTCACTTTGGTGTTCCTCGCTTCCGGGGAAGTCAAAAAGGCGTTTATTTTTTTGTCAGTCTCCTGCGCCGACCACTGCATAGCCACGGCTTTGCGCAGGAATTCGCGGCGTTTTTCCTCGTCTTCAAGGCGTATCAACGCCCGCGCATGCTTTTCCGTGAGCTTGCCTCTCAGAATTTCATCGCGTTCCGCGGGGGACAGCCGCAACAGGCGCAGCTTGTTGGCGATCGCCGACTGGCTGATGGAAAGCTTTTCGGCAAGTTCGGTTTGAGTCTGACGGGACATGAGCAGCATATCCTGCAAGGACGACGCTATGTCGAAAAATGTCAAATCTTCCCGAAACACATTCTCGCTGAAAGCGAGATACGCCATATTTTCGGGGTCGCAGTCGGTGATAAGGCAGGGGACCTCGCCCAAGCCGATCTTTTTGGCGGCACGCCACCGTCTTTCTCCGGCTATAATTTCATAACCCGGTCCGGTAACAAACTGACCGTTTATATTCAGCTTCGGCACACAATCACGCCGCTTTACGGTGAGCGGTTGAATAATGCCGAATCTTTTTATGCTTTCCGCAAGCGAATTGAGCGAATCGTCGTCGAAATAGCTCCGCGGCTGGTTCGGGTTGGGGAGTATCTCGCTGACAGGTATATAAGAAACCTTTTCCTTCCTTTTCATAAGCTTCATGCTTTTTATGTCCTTTCAAAACAAAATCACGGATATACCAATACCTTCCATTGGATATATCCGTTATAGCATTGAGCTTATGTATAATTTTGTAAAAATAAGTTTCAAGTAAATAATTTTTTATGTTTAAGGCAGATTTTTCCGTCCCTTACGACAATTTCACCGACCGCGAAAAAATTTTCGCTCTCATAAAGGCGGAAAAGCGTCCCCTCCCGGGTTTCTTTTATGCCCAATTTACCCGTTTCCACCGCCAGCCCGTTTTTGATTAACGCGGCGAAAAAGCCATTTAATTCAATTTTTCCGAAACGCGGCAGCGCTTCTTCGACGGGCGTAACAAGAGCGGCGCGGTTTTCGGCGTCCATCCTTTCCAACTCGTCTAATGTCACGGAATTTTCTTTTTTAAAATCCCCCGCGCGGGTTCGTTCGAGTTCACCCATGCAGGCGGGCATACCGAGCCTTTCGCCTATATCTTCGCAAAGCGTGCGCATATAGGTGCCTTTAGAACATTCGACCGAAACAAAAAGCCTGCCGCCGGCTTCGTTCAGACCGATGGAATATATGTCGATTTTACGCGGTTCGCGTTCAATTACAATGCCTTTTCTCGCGGCGTCCACCAGCTTTTGCCCGTTCACCTTGAGCGCGGAATACATGGGCGGCACCTGAAAATAACCACCCTCAAAGGACCTGACGACATCGCGTATCGCATCGAACGGAGGAATCGGCGCATCGCTTTCCCCGATAACGGTGCCGGTTATGTCGCCCGTGTCGGTGGCTTTGCCTAAAATCAGCTCGGCGACATAGCTTTTGTCGTGATCCGCGAAAAATTCCGCGGCTTTGACGGCGTTGCCGAGCAATATCGGCAGCACCCCGCGGGCGTTGGGGTCGAGGGTCCCGCAATGGCCGGCTTTTACGCGGTCAAAAAGACGCCTTGTAAAAATCAAGGCGGTGTGCGAAGTCATCCCCGGCTGCTTGTATAAGTTTAAAACACCGTTTATGTTAGTTGCCATCGAAGTCCGATTTCAGCCTGTCAAGTATTTTTGCCTTGGCGTCGCTTACGCTTGTGTTAAAGCGGCAGCCCGCAGCGTGTATATGCCCGCCGCCGCCGAAGGATTTGGCAAGTGCGGCAACGTCGTAATAATCGTTGGAACGGAATGAAACTTTTATTTCCCCGCTGTTGCTGCCGCTGCCGCCGTGACGCCTTATCAGCGCGGAGACCTCCACGCCGGATATCTGGCGGGGGATATTGTTTATCAGGTCGACGTCGTCGTCGTCCACGCAGTCGAGCGAAAGCACCTCGTCCGAAAGACATACCACCGCGACTTTTCCGCCGTAAAATTTTTCGATATGCTCGTAAGCGTCCCTTTCGAGGGCAAGCTGGCCGTCGGTTTTATTTTCAAAAATACGGCGGTTTATTTTCGCGAAATCAATTCCGGTTTTCAAAAGCTCTGCGGCAATCAGGTGGGTTTCGGGGCGCGTCGAGGAGTAGCGGAAGCAGCCGGAATCGGATGAAATCGCCGTGTAGAGCCAAAGGGCGTTGGTCTTGTCGAAAGGCACGCCCAATTTTTTTGTTATTTCCGCGACAATTTCGCCAACGGCGGGGTATTCCGGCAGGCAGAGCAGACGATGGGTTTTCACGGTGTTCACATCGTGATGGTCTATCGAAAGGTCAAAAACCAAATTTTTAACGTATTCCGTGTCCAGCCCCCTGAGCATTGCGGCGGAGGCTATATCGACGCTTATCGGCGTGTAATCGCCGTCGGGCAGAGTATGACAGATTTCAACTTCAACTTCAACATCAAAGCCCTCCGTCATAAAGGCAAGCCTGTGCGGGATTTGGTCGGGGTTATACAGCTTTGCTTTTTTCCCCACTGAAACCAACGCGTATTTGAGCGCGAAAGCCGAACCGAGCGTATCCCCGTCGGGGGCGGCGTGGGTGAATATAAGATAATTATCGTGATTCTGCAGGTATTCCACGCAAGCATTAAGGTCGATTGTCATCGTCGATATCCTTTAACAAGCTCGCGATATGCATCGCTCTTTCGGTGGAGTCGTCTTTTATAAAGGTCAGCTTGGGGGTTATACGAAGGTTAAGGTGGCTTGCCAGTTCGCTTCTCATATATCCGCCCGCGGATTTCAAGCCTTCCGCCACGTCTTCGCTGTTGCCCGTGAGGACGCTGTAATAAATTTTGGCGAACGAAAGGTCTCTCGACACGTCCGCTGCCGTGACCGAGATAAAAGCCTTGGAAATCCTCGGATCCTTGACCGCGCGGAATATCGCGGTCATAACCTCCCGGACCTGTTCGTTTATCTGGTCTATCCTGTAAGAGGCCATTATCTTGCCACTTCCTCCATAATATAGGCTTCGAGCACGTCGCCTTCCTTGATGTCGTTGAAACGGTCAAGCCCTATGCCGCATTCGTAGGACTGCGTAACCTCGCGCACGTCGTCTTTGAAGCGCCTGAGCGAAGCGACCTTGTCCTCGGATATCACCACGCCGTCGCGCAGCACCCTGACAAGGGCATTGCGGATGATTTTGCCGTCGGTGACGTACGAGCCGGCGATAGTCCCCACGTTGGGAACGCGTATGGTCTGTCTGACTTCCGCTCTGCCGAGTACGGTTTCTTTATATTTGGGGGCAAGCATACCCTTCATGGCGGCCTTTATCTCGTCGATACATTCGTATATAATACGGTAGTTTCTGATCTCGACCTTGTCGCGCGCGGCAGCGTCAACGGCCTGTTTGTCGGGGCGGATGTTGAAGCAGATTATCAACGCGTCCGAAGCCGACGCGAGCATCACGTCGCCCTCGTTCACCCCGCCCGCTCCCGCGTGTATGACCGAAACCTTTACTTCGTTGTCTGAAAGCTTTTCAAGGCTGGACTTGACCGCCTCCGCCGTGCCCTGCACGTCGGCTTTGACTACTATGTTGAGCGTCTTGGCGCCGCTTTCGATGCGTCCGAACAGGTCTTCAAGGCTGACCTTGGATTCGGAGGTAAACTGTTTGGTTTTTTCCTCGTGCTTGCGTTGATCCACAAGCTCTCTTGCAAGCCGCTCGTCGGTGACGGCGGAAAATTGGTCGCCCGCGCCCGGAACCTCCGAAAGTCCCATGATTTCCACGGGTTTGGAAGGACCCGCCGCTTTGACGTTCTTGCCCTTGTCGTCGGTCATCAGCCTGACTCTGCCGGATGTGGTTCCGGCTATAATGATATCTCCGGTCCTGAGGGTGCCGTCCTGAACCAGAACCGTCGCCACCGCGCCGCGCCCCTTGTCGAGCCTTGCCTCGATGACAATGCCCTTAGCGGGCTTGTCGGGGTTGGCTTTCAGCTCCATCATGTCGGCGGAAAGGATTATCATTTCGAGCAGTTTGTCTATATTGGTGCGCTTTGTCGCAGAAACGGGCACGCAGATGGTGTCGCCGCCCCACTCCTCCGGGAGCAGGTCGTATTTCGTCAGCTCGTTCTTGACCCGTTCGGGATCGGCGCCCGGCTTATCCATTTTGTTTATCGCCACAATAATGCCGACCTTCGCGGCCTTGGCGTGGTTGATGGCCTCCACGGTCTGGGGCATGACGCCGTCGTCAGCCGCAACCACCAGCACCGCGATATCGGTGAGGTTTGCGCCCCTGGCGCGCATGGCGGTGAACGCCGCGTGTCCCGGAGTGTCGAGGAAGGTGATGTCTCTGTCGCCTATCTTGACGCCGTAAGCGCCGATATGCTGGGTTATGCCGCCTGCTTCGCCTTCGGTGACGTTGGTGTTCCGTATCGCGTCGAGCAGGGAGGTCTTGCCGTGGTCGACGTGTCCCATGACCACCACGACCGGCGCTCTCGGCTTGAGGTTTTCTTCTTTCTCGGGCTCGTCGCTGCCGAACAGCCGCTCCTCAAGGGATACCACGATCTCTTTTTCAACGGTTATCTTAAGTTCGTCCGCCACAAGATAGGCTGTGTCGTAGTCCACCATGTCGTTCACGCTCGCCATGACGCCCATCGCCATCAGCTTCTTGATTAAGTCGCCGGCGGAGGTCTTCATCCGAAGCGCCAGCTCGCCCACGGAAATTTCGTCGGGCACGGAAATTTTCAACCGGACGGGTTTGGGTATTACCTTGGGACGGTTGCGGTCGAAAAATTTCCGTTTGGAGTTTTTGGCGTTTTCCTGCTGGGCGTCCCTGGGATTTTTCTTCTTGATCTTGACCTTGCTGTCGGGGAGACGGTCGGGTTCGGCAACAAAAGTTTCAAGCTTTTCGTCGTACTTGGCTATGTCGACGGACTGCGTGCCCCTCGTGTCCACCACCCGGACGTCGGCTTTTGATCTTTTCGGCTGCTGGGCGGGCGGCTTTTTGGCAGCGTTCGCAGCGTTAGACGAATTTGCCGAAGCGGGCTTTTTGGGACGCATGGCTTCGCGCTGCTGCTTGAGCGCCGCTTTTGCCTTTTCCCGTTCTTCCTCCTCAAGCTTCTTCTTTTCGGCTATCTTGTCCTCGTAAGTCTTGAAGAACGCGGTGATATCCGATTGATTCTGCTGGGTGTAATATTCGAATATGATCGAAAGCTCGTCGGATTCCAGCGCGGTCATATAGCTTTTCCCGGCGTAACCGTGTTCCGTGAGCAGGTCTATTATGTCCTTGCTTTTGACCTTCAAATCCTTAGCGAGCGAATTTATCCGTAATCTTTCTTCTGCCATTAGCTTACCTCCGCTGTTTTAAGTTTTGCCTGTCTGTACATTTCGGCGAAATTTCCGTCGCATACCGCCGCGCAGGCACAGAGCGGCTTGCCCAGAGCCGAACCCAGCTCCCGGGTTGTATAATTTATTATCTCACATTTTGCGCCGTAAAAAACCGATTTGTCGTTTATGCGCTTTTTGGTGGTTTCGGAAGCGTCGCGGGTTATTACCACCAGAAAAGCTTTTTTGTCCCTGATCGCGCCGACGACGGCGTCCGCACCGAAAACCAGTTTCCCCGCTTTGCGGGCGAGTCCGAGAGCTGAAAGCACCCTATCCATCGGTGACCATCCCTTCCAGCGACGCGTAGACCTCGTCCGGAACCGGAAGACCAAACGCTTTGTCCAACCGTTTCGCCTTGCGGCATTTGGTAAAACAGCCTTTGGATTCGCAGATATACGCTCCGCGTCCGTTCGCCTTGCCGGTACGGTCGATATAAACCCTGCCGTCGCCCGAACGCACTATTCGAATGAGTTGGGATTTTTCCTTCATCTCACCGCAGCCCAAGCATTTGCGCTCCGGTTTCTTTTTGGGTTTGTTCACAAAATCGCCTCCGCGCCGTTGACGTTTATACTGACGCTGATATTATTCCTCTTTGCCGGATTTTATGTCTATTTTCAAGCCCGTGAGCTTAGCCGCGAGACGGGCGTTCTGCCCTTCTCTGCCGATGGCGAGAGAGAGCTGGTCCTCGTTTACCAGTACCCGGTAGGTTCTGTCCCCATCGGGCAGCTTTGCTACGCTTTGTACCGCCGCGGGGGCGAGAGCTGCGGCTATGAATTCCTCGTTGGATTCGTAATACTTGATAATATCTATCTTTTCGCCGTTCAACTCTTTTGTCACTGCATTCTTGCGCGCGCCGCGCTGACCTATGCAGGTGCCTATGGGGTCGACGTTGGGGTCGTTGGAGACGACGGCGATCTTGGTCCTCGAGCCCGGCTCGCGGGCGACCGCTTTGATTTCCACCACGCCTTCCTTTATTTCCGGCACTTCCAGTTCAAACAGCCGCTTCACCAGCCCCGGATGGACACGGTTAAGCGAAACGGAGGGTCCGCGGGTACCTTTCTTTACTTCGGTGATGAAAACCTTCACCCTGTCGCCGGGGGAAAGCGTCTCGCCGGGGATCTGCTCGTTACGGTAAAGGGTCATGTGGTTTTTGCCTATCTCCACCACGGCGTTGCCCGAAACGGGATCGACCAGCTCCACTACGGCGGAGACAATCTCTTCCTTTTTTTCCTCGTATTCGCGTAACATCATGCCGCGTTCGGCTTCGCGTATGCCCTGGATGATCACCTGCTTGGCGGTCTGGGCGGAAATTCTGCCGAAATTGTGGGTCTTGACCTCTTCTTCGTATATATCTCCCAACTCGTACTTCTTGGATTTTATCCTAGCCTCGTCGAGAAAAATCTCCGTTTTGGCGTTTTCGACGTTTTCCACCACGGTGAGCTGTTTCAAGAGCTTCAATTCTTTTTTATCGAAATCGAGCTTAACGCGAGCGTTGGGGTAACCCCCGTTGTCGCGCTTGTAAGCCGAAAGCAGGGCGGCCTCGACTTTTTCCGCCATATAATCTTTAGGGATACCTTTTTCCTCGACCACCGCGTCGAGAGCGTCGAAAAATTCCTTGTTCATCTGTGATATTTTATCCTTTCCGAAAAATACGCAAAGTTTGCCCGTTTTTGGGTTAACAAAACCAATTCGGGTGAAGTGTCAGCCGAGCAGAGCCTCGGCGCTCGCGATGTTTTTCCTGCTTATGGTTATATCGTCAATTGTTATCTCGTCTTCGCCTATGCGGGTTATGACGCCGTTTATTTCTTTGCAACAAACCCCCGCGCAGGTTTCGGCTTTATACAGCTTTAAACGCACATCCCAGTTCTTTTTTAGCGCGGTTTCAAAGTGGCATTCGGTGCGGAGCCTTCGCGTCAGCCCGGCGGACGACACTTCCAGCGTATATGCGCCCTCAATCGGGTCGGCTTTATCTATGATCGGCTCGATAATATTATTGGCGCGTTCGCAGTCCGCCATGGTCATTCCCATATCTTCACCTTCGGCGAGCTTTTCCAGCTCGAACACAAGGTTCCAAACCCCGGCTTCCTTTTCGTATCGTACGTCCCATAGGGCAAAGCCGGCTTCTTGAATCTGCCGTTCGACCAAACGCTTCGCGTTTTCGGCGATATTTTGTTTCATACGGCAAAACCTCCGCTGACAAATTTTAAGAGTGGGCGCAAGCCCACTCTTAATCATCTGCGATCATTATAACACGGCTTATAACGAAATGCAATAGCTTTTTATGAAATATTGCTTATATTTCTTTAAGGTAGCCTTCTTTTTCGGCTTTTTCCCAATCGACGAACAGCACATCCTTGTTTTTGCCGACAGTACGGGGTATGACCGTACCGTCCTGTTGAAGCTTGCTTAAAATTTCCGTTATGCTTTGCTTCTTTACGGTTTTATTTTTACTTGTCACCGTGTCGATCAAAGCGTTGGCGTTTAACATGGATTTGTTGCTCTTCAGCTCGCCGAATATAAGTTGATAATCATTCCCGTAAACCTCTTCCTCCGTGGGAAGCGTCACGCACCAGCTTGCGGTTTCTTGCAGCTGACGGGAAAACGAGCCTCTGACGCCGTATATCCCCACTTCCTTGCCGCAAATGTTTTTAAGGAACGAAGTGGCGGATGAAAAATGGCCGTCGCCTGAAAACAGGATAAATACGTCGATTCCCTCGCTCATCATGGCCTTTTGATAGATGTTGTCGAGGATAATAAAGTCGGTGAAATCCTTCTTCACCCCGCTGGGGCTCCGTGTGTCGATAATCTTGTTGGAATACAAGCGGATCCTTTTTATCTCGTCCGCGAGAGATTTGTGGGAAAAGTCGGCGAAAAATACCGCTTCTGTGAGGTTTACCTTCTGTGTCAGGTTCTCGTACCAGTCCTTGATATTGGGCTTCATGCCGTAATTTACGGTCATTGAAACATACCAGGACTCATAATCGATAAAGGCCACGCCCTTTTTTAGACCGTTGTAAAACAGGTCCGGAGCGAAAGGTTTCTCCCTATCTTTTTCTTTTCCCTTTGAAAAAATTGAAATGTTCCAAATCCTCCTTTCTTGGTTATTTTTACCGATCCCGACTAAAATAAAAGCTTTAATGAGGGATCAGTGTTATATATCGGTCGCGGTTCCGTGTCCCGCAATCTAATATGCGTTGATTGTCCATTTGATTTGATTATATCATACCGAAAAAATTCTGTCAACCGTTATTTATCAGTATAATATTGTTAATTTCTGCGGTTGTCAAACATATGGTCTATTTTTTATTTTAAAGAAAGCCGTTA
>CAYOGQ010000024.1:20870-21184 GCA_964403645.1 uncultured Ruminococcus sp. | reverse complement strand
TCCCATTTTTCCTTTGAGCTTTGAAGCTTCGAAACCTTTTCTCTCTTTTGCCAGGCGAACTCGTCATAGACAAAGCGCAGCCTGATAAGCTCGTTGATCTTTTCCACCGGGTAAGCTCTTAATTGCTCGGGAGTGAGAATGTGCTCCAAGGTCGCTTCCAGCCGGCAGAACTTGTACTCTTTGTTCCACTGGGGACAGGACAAAAAGTTACCCCTTGTGTTCAGCACCACCACGGGGATGGCCAGCCTTTTCGCCAGCATCCCGGTGGTCGGGGATAGGTAGGAGGTAGTGCCGTCGAAGGAATATCTCGCCTC
>CAYOGQ010000024.1:12316-20860 GCA_964403645.1 uncultured Ruminococcus sp. | reverse complement strand
ATCACGGATTTCAGGTTATCGGCGCAATAGCGGAGATTTTTGAGCAGATAGGGGTCGCGCGTGAATTTGCGCTTGCATATAGAGCCGAAAAAACGCATAAGCCATTCGCCGTGGTCGCGGATACCGTCGATTGCGACCACATAGTTGGAAAGGCGCGGAAAAATCGCCCTGAAGAGTATGTAAAAGTCCATTTCCGAACCGTGGTTGCATAATAATAGGTAGGGAGGTTTCAGCTTTTCCATGCCGATCTTTTTCAGTTTCAACTTATGAAACAGCATTCGCGGAAAGCAAAGCAAAAGGATGACAGGGTACAACAAACGGCTGGTTTTGCGGGGCTTTTTCTGAAAATCAAAACGCTTGATCTCTTCTTTTTTCATGCGGCTCACTCCGTCGGCGTAATTTTTTGTTTAATATCTAACGTATTATATTTAATTGGATAATAACAGACAAATTGCGGTTCGTCAATGGTTTTGCGAAATTATCAACAGGCGTTTATTTTAATCGACCTGCGCTGTAAAGGTAAAGCAGTTAACGAAGTTATACCCTTGTTGACAAAAGCGTTGATTTATGCTATCATAAATTTGATAAACAAATCGAAAGAAAGCAGTTGATGTTATATGGAAAAATCAAAAGTGTATTTTACAGATTTCACCGCCAAAAGGTCCTGCCTGACGGATAAGCTCCAAAAGCTGATAAAAGCGGCGGGCTTCGAGGGGATAGATTTCAAAAATAAATTCGCAGCCGTTAAAATACATTTCGGCGAACCGGGCAACATCGCCTACCTGCGCCCGAACTATGCCAAAGCGGTCTGCGACTATATAACGCGCCTCGGCGGCAAGCCTTTCCTCACCGACTGCAACACCCTTTACCCCGGCAGGCGCAAGAACGCGCTCGAACACCTCGATTCCGCTTATACCAACGGGTTTAACCCCTTCTGCACCGGTGTCCATGTACTTATAGGCGACGGCTTGAAGGGCACCGACGACGTCGCCGTACCTGTGGAGGGCGGGGAATATGTACAGGAAGCCAAAATCGGCAGGGCGGTTATGGACGCGGATATCTTTATTTCCCTAAATCATTTCAAGGGGCACGAATCGACAGGCTTCGGCGGCGCGCTCAAGAACATCGGCATGGGCTGCGGATCGCGCGGGGGCAAGATGGAGATGCACTCCTCAGGCAAGCCTGTGGTTATGCAGGACGATTGCGTGGGCTGCCGTATCTGCCTTAAAAGCTGCGCTCATAACGCCATTTCTTTTACCGAAAACAAAGCTCATATCGACCATTCCAAGTGCGTGGGCTGCGGCAGGTGCATCGGCGGCTGCAACCACGACGCGATTGTCCCGGGCGAAGGCGAGCGGAACAGCGTGCTTTGCAAAAAGATAGCCGAATATACCAAAGCCGTCGTCGACGGCAGACCCTGCTTCCACATCTCCCTGGTGGTTGACGTTTCGCCCCATTGCGATTGCTACAACTCCAACGACCTGCCCATAGTGCCGAATATCGGTATGTTCGCCTCCTTCGACCCGGTCGCCGTCGACCAAGCTTGCGCCGACGCTGTCAACGCCGCCGAACCCGTTCACGGCAGCCTGCTCGACCAAGCGGAAAAGCTCCACCACGACCATTTCACCGACATCTCCCCGGAAACCGATTGGAAGGTAAGCTTGGACCATGCCGTTAAACTGGGGCTGGGAAGCCGCGAGTATGAACTTATTAAGGTAAATCTGTAAAAAGTAAAAAGCATAAATTCAATCATAAAAATTAAAAAGCCTTGTGTTTTCAAGGCTTTTTAATTTTATGTAATTTTTTTTATCGTTTTAAGCCATAATATCACGAGCGGTTTTGAAGATTTTTCATAATAAAAAAATGGAAAATTAATAATTACGCTATTGACAAAACGGGTTGATTTATGGTAAAATCCGCTATCGGCAGATGGTTGACAAGTAAACTCGTTGATAAATAAACCAAAAAGGAGGTGAAATACCGGCGATGACGATGGACGAAAAAATGGAAAACAGATACGATATGTTTATCTACCTGATTTCGGGGATATACAAAAACATCCAGCGTATCCGCAGCGAAAAAGCGAACGAGGAGGGCATAAAAGCCGTCAACACCATCTGGCTTTTGCAAATGCGCAACACCGACGAGGGGATTACCGCGAACGAGCTGGCGCAAAAATGCTTAGTCGATAAGTCGCTCATATCCAGAGAACTGGTGCAGATGGAACATAAAGGACTCATCCGATGCGACATGACGCTGGAAGATGAGAAATACCAAAGAAAAATATTTTTAACCGAAAAAGGCAAGAAGATCGCCAAAAAGTATTCTGAATTTACTTCCCGCATACAGGCGATGATAAACAACGAGTTTTCCGGGGAAGACATCGCAACCTTCTACCGCGTGCTGCGATCGTTTTTCAACAAGCTCGAGGACGCCGCCAACGAATTTTAAAGGTGTCAGTCATTACACACTGAAACGCTATATAAATAATAAAAGTTTAAGGAGAAACAATCATGGTACTTGATAAAATCAGAGAAATGCTCGCGGAAAAAACCGGGAGCGATATCGCGGAAATAAACGGGGATTCTAAATTTGCCGATATGGGGCTGGATTCGCTCGACATAGCCGAGCTGCTGCTCGGTATAGAGGAAAATTTCGGCGTATCCGTACAGGCGGGTCCCGACATAGTCACGTTAAACGACCTCGCCGCAAAAGTCGAAGCGGTGATTTCCGCTGACGCCAAATAAAAAATGATGATACATTCCAAAATATGCGAATTACTCGGTCTTAAATATCCCGTTTTCCAGGGCGGCATGGCCTGGATTGCCGACGGGCGGCTTGCCGCCGCGGTTTCGGAAGCGGGCGGTCTCGGAATTATCTCGGCGATGAACGCCGGAGCGGAATACCTGCGCGGGCAGATTGCCGTCGCGCGGGAGCTGACGGATAAACCTTTCGGCGTCAACGTCATGCTCATGTCGCCGCATGTCGAGGAAGTCGCCGAAGTAATCGCCGAAGAAAAGGTCAAAGTCGTGACCACCGGCGCGGGCAGCCCCAATAAATACATTCCGATGTGGAAATCGGCTGGGATAACCGTTATCCCGGTCATCGCCTCGGTGGCGATGGCAAAGAGCGTGGAGCGCGCGGGCGCGGACGCGGTGGTCGCCGAAGGGCAGGAATCCGGAGGGCATATAGGCGAACTCACCACCATGGCGATAGTTCCGCAGGTGGTTTCCGCGGTCGGCATCCCCGTGATCGCCGCCGGCGGAATCGCCGACGGACGCGGTATGGCGGCGGCGTTTATGCTGGGCGCCTGCGGCATACAGATGGGCACGCGCTTTTTGGTCGCCAAGGAGTGCGGAGTTCACCAAAATTATAAAGATATGATACTTAAAGCGAACGATATTTCCACCGTGACCACCGGAAGGCGGTTCGGCAGCAACACTTGCAGGTGCATTAAAAATCCGTTTGCGCGTAACTTTTTAAAAATCGAATATCAGCCCGAAACCACAGCGGAGGATGTCGCCAACCTCGGCGTGGGCGCGCTCCGTAAAGCCGCCGTGGAAGGCGACGTCAAGGACGGCTGCTTCCTTGCGGGGCAGATATCCGGCATGGTTAGCCGCGAGCAAACCGCCGCGGAGATCGTCGCGGAAGTAGTCGGCGAATGTTCGGCTCTTCTGAAAGGGGCTGCGGAATGGGTAAGATAGCTTTTTTGTTTTCGGGTCAGGGCGCGCAATACGTCGGGATGGGGAGGTCGTTTTACGAAAGCTTCCCCGCCGTAAAAACGCTTTTCGACGGCGCCGAAGCGTCGCGTCCCGGCACCCTTGCCCAAATGTTTGAGGGCGACGGCACAGAGCTCAAAAAGACCGAAAACACCCAGCCTTGTTTATACCTCGCAGACCTCGCCGCCGCCGTCGCGCTGGCGTCGTCGGGCGTCAAGCCCGACTTTCTCGCCGGCTTTTCGCTGGGTGAAATCCCCGCGCTGGCGTTCGGCGGCACTTATTCCTATTTGGAAGGCTTTCGGCTCGCAGCCGTGCGCGGCGAACTGATGGCGCAATCCGCTTCCAAGCAAAGCGCGTCCATGGCGGCGGTATTGAAGCTGGAAAACCAACTCGTCGAAGAAATCTGTAAAAAGTTTCGTCAGATATATCCGGTAAATTACAACTGCCCCGGGCAGCTGGTGGTTTCCGGCGCGGCGGAGGAACTGCCGCCGTTTTACGAGGAGATAAAAAAAGCGGGCGGTAGAGTTATTCCGCTCAATGTCTCCGGAGGTTTCCATTCGCCGTTTATGGCGGAAGCCGCGGAAAAATTCGGCAAACGGCTCGAATCGTTCGTTATCACTTTGCCCGCCATACCCGTTTATTCGAACTTCACTTCCGCTCCCTACGCGGATGATCCTAAACGGCTCTTGTCCCAACAGATTCAAAGCCCCGTGCGCTGGGAGGCGATAATCAGGCAAATGGTCGCCGAAGGCGTCGATACGTTCATAGAAGCGGGTCCGGGCGGCGTGTTGCAAAAACTTGTCGCTAAAATCGCACCCGAATGCGCGTCGTATTCCGCCGACAACGCGGGACAACTGGAAGAAATCCTGAAAGAGGCATTAATATGAGCGAAAACGAAAAAAATTTCGCAGGTAAAACCGCCGTAATCACGGGAGGTTCCCGCGGGATAGGCAAGAGCATTTGCCTTGAATTCGCCCTGAGAGGAGCAAACGTGGCGTTTTTATACGCCGGCAACACCGAAAAAGCGGAAGAAACCCTGGCAAAGCTCACTTCTTCGGGAGTCAAGGCGGCAGCCTATAAATGCTCCGTCACGGACGCGGACGAGGTGAAAAGGGTTTTCGCGCAAATCGTCGGGGAATTCGGAGGTATCGACATGCTTGTCAACAACGCTGGGATCACGACGGATAAGCTGACGGTGATGATGTCCCCGGAAGAATTCACACGGGTAGTCGACGTCAACTTAAACGGTGCGTTTAATTGTATAAAGTACGCCCTGCCGCCGATGATGAAACGCAAAAGCGGTAAGATTATCAACATATCCTCGGTTTCGGGGCTTATGGGAAATCCCGGGCAGATAAATTACGCCGCGTCCAAAGCGGGTCTGGTCGGCGTCACCAAGACCGTCGCCAAGGAATACGCCGCCAAAGGCATAACCTGCAACGCGATAGCGCCGGGTTATGTGGAAACGGACATGACGGCGGCGTTTTCGGAAAACGAACGGGTATTGCAGGCGATACCCCTGCGCAGATTTGCCAAACCGCAGGAAATAGCGTATCTTGCGGCGTTTCTTGCCTCACCTGCGGCGGACTATATTACGGGGGAGGTCATCCGCGTAGACGGCGGATTGGCAATGTAACATTATGAAAAGAGTGGTAATAACGGGGCTTGGCGCGGTCACTCCGATAGGCAACAATGTCCCGGATTTTTTGGAATCGCTTAAAAACGGGGTCTGCGGCATAGATTATGTCAAGCGTTTCGACGCCTCGCCGTTCAAGGCAAAGGTGGACGCTGAGGTCAAAAATTTTAACTGTTCGGCACTGTTCGATAAATTGCTCGAAAAGAAAATCGACTTGAACGTCAAATACGCGGTGTATGCCGCCCACGAAGCGTTTTACGACAGCGGTCTTGAACCCGGCGTCGACCGCGACGATATGGGCGTGTTCATCGCTTCCGGAGTGGGCGGTATCAACACCACCTGCGAGGAGCAGGATAAGCTCAGGGACGGCGGTCCGCTGAAAGTCAGCTCGCATTTCGTACCCAAAATGATTATAAACATGGCGGCGGGGCACGTCGCTATCCGGTTAAAAGCGCACGGGACCGCTAAAACGCTGTCAACCGCGTGCGCGTCCGGTTCCGACGCCATAGGCGAAGCTTACCGCGCCATAAAGGACGGCTATCTCACCTACGCCGTGTGCGGCGGTACCGAGGCGGCGATAAACCCCCTGACTTTCGCCGGGTTTATCAACTGCATGGCGCTGTCGATCGCGGAAAATCCCAATGCGGCGTCATTACCGTTTGACAAAAGGCGGGCGGGCTTCGTCTTGGGCGAGGGAGCGGCGGTGTTGATGCTTGAGGAATACGACAACGCCGTCGCCCGCGGAGCGAAAATCTACGCGGAGGTGTGCGGCTACGGCACCACCTGCGACGCTTTCCATATCACCGCGCCTGAACCCACCGCCGCCCAGACGGCGCGCGCGATAACCATGTCGCTTGCGGGCGTAGATTTCGACCCCGCCAAGACCTATGTCAACGCCCATGGTACCGGGACGCCTAAAAACGACGTCGCCGAAACCAAGGCGTTCAAGGCGGCTTTCGGCGACGACGCCAAAAAGCTGAAAATCAGCTCCACCAAAGCGATGACCGGGCATATGCTGGGCGCGGCGGGCGCGGCGGAGGCAATCGCCTGTATCATGGCGCTAAAAACCGGCATAATCCCCCCGACTATCAACCTCAGGGAACCCGATCCCGAATGCGATCTCGACTACACGCCCAACATAGCGCAGGAACATTATGTAAACATAGCGGTTTCGACCTCTCTCGGCTTCGGCGGGCACAACGCCTGTATAGCCTTGAGAAAAATATAAACCATTATGAAAAAAGAAGAAATTATGTCAATTCTTCCCCACCGCGGGAATATGCTTCTTTTGGACGAAGTGGAGGTAAAAGAGGGCAAAGCCTGCGGGAAAAAGCTCATCACGGGTGAAGAATTTTTCCTCGACGGGCATTTCCCCGGCAATCCCATCGTCCCGGGAGTGATACTCTGCGAAATTATGGCGCAATCCGCCTGCGCGCTGGTTGCCGGAGAAATTGAAGGCTCCGTTACGACGCTTTTCACCGGGCTTGACAAGGTGAGGTTTAAAAACATGGTGCGTCCGGGGGACATATTTTGCGCCGAATGTGAGATAGTAAAGAAAAGCGGATATTTTTACTGGGCGAAAGCCAAGGGCAGCGTGGAGGGCAAGCTCTGCGTTACCGCGGAATTTTCGTTCGCGCTCGTCAGAAACCAAGAAACAAATAACCGTTAACGTAAAGCTTTTACGCTCTGCGGATATTATTATGGTATAACGGCTGCCGTGCTTTGACGGCATGGAGGTGAAGTGTTTTTGTGATATTAAATTTTAATAAATGGGATGCGGCGGAGGACGATATAATCTCCGAAGCGCGCATAAGCTGCACCGATTATAAAGGCGAAAAGCTGCCTCCGGAAGCGGAGAGCGAAATAAATCCCGATTCCGTGTTAAAATGTTCGGAATGTAAAGCGGAAACGCCGGAGACCGCGCTTGCGGAAAACTTGTATATCTGCCCGATATGCGGCGCATACCAGCGCATACCGCCGCGTGAGCGGATTAATCTGCTGGCTGACAAGGGCAGTTTTAAAGAAATTTACGCCGAAATCGAATCGGTGGACGCATTAAAATTCCCGATGTATAAAGAAAAGCTTGAAAAAGCGAGAGCTTCGACGGGCGAAAAGGAAGCGGTCGTCTGCGGGATAATAAAGGTTGAAGGCACCGAGTGCGTCTGCTTTGTCATGGACGCGAGGTTTATCATGGCGAGCCTTGGCGGAGCGGTGGGCGAAAAGATAACCCGCACCTTTGAACTGGCGAATTCCATGGACCTGCCGGTGGTCGGCTTCACCGCCTCCGGCGGAGCGCGGATGCAGGAGGGAATACTTTCGCTTATGCAGATGGCGAAATGTAGCGGCGCGGTCAAACGCCACGCCGACACGGGCAATCTGTATATAACCGTTCTGACCGATCCCACCACGGGCGGCGTCACCGCGTCCTTTGCCATGGAGGGCGACGTGATACTCGCCGAACCCAAGGCGCTCATAGGTTTCGCCGGGCGCAGGGTGATAGAGCAGACCACCGGTTCCAAATTGCCGGATAATTTTCAGAGCGCGGAATTTATGTTTGAGCACGGTTTTATCGACCGCATAGTCGAGCGTGCCGAACAAAAGAGCGTAATAGCTTCGCTGATGCGATTATACAAAAAAGGAGGCAGCTATGACGGCTTACGAAAGGCTTAAAACAGTGCGCTCCAACGGACGCCCCACCGGGGCGGCGTATATAGAGGCGCTGATAACCGATAAAATTGAACTCCACGGCGACAGGCGCTACGGCGACGATGAAGCGATCATCGCGGGCGTGGGCTATCTCGGGGCAAATCCCGTCACCTATATCGCCATCGACAAGGGCACAAGTCTTGAAGAGAGGATACGGAAAAATTTCGGGTGCCCCAAACCCGAAGGATATAGAAAAGCGCTGAGGATAATGAAGCAGGCGGAAAAATTCGGCTTACCGGTGCTGTGTGTCGTAGACACACTCGGCGCGTATTGCGGCGCGGATGGCGAGGAACGCGGTCAGGGGCAGTCGATCGCCGAAAACCTGATGGTCATGATGACGCTCCGCGTCCCCGTGATATCAATTATCACAGGGGAAGGCGGCAGCGGCGGCGCGCTTGCTCTCGCGGTCGCGGACAGAATCTATATGCTGGAAAACGCGGTGTTTTCGGTGATAACCCCCGACGGCTGCGCGAGCATACTTTG
>CAYOGQ010000024.1:11538-12306 GCA_964403645.1 uncultured Ruminococcus sp. | reverse complement strand
ATGCATCCAGTCGAAATCGCCCCTCACATCGGCCGCGTCGAAGAAGCGGTCGAGTGCCTGCGCATCACCGCGGAGGATATGAAGCGTTTCGGCGTCGCCGAGACGGTGATACCCGAAAGCGGCGATTTTGACCGCTTGTGCGGAGTGATAAAGAAACAACTGGAAAAGGATTTTTCAATCTTATCCTCCCTCGACGAGGAGGAGCTGACCGGGCAGAGATATCTCAGGTTCAGAAGACTTGGGGCTTATATGGAGCGGAAATAACCAATACCAAATAATATTTACGCGGCAAATCAAAAATTAGCCGCGTAAAATATATCATACGGCGTAACCGCCAAAGCGGTTACGCCGTATATCTTACCGTTGCACTGCCGCCGCGACGGCTAAGGCGGGATATCATTACTTTAATGATATCCCCTCCGGGGATGATATACCTTCGGTATGATATCCCCTGTCGGGGATGATATACGCCTGCGGGCGCATGAAGAACGAACTAGGATTAAGAAATAACTAACAAAGTTAAAATCGCCGGTATATGCATATGGCTCCCCTCGATGCGGTAGCCCTCTTTCCCGTCCTCCAACGGTTTGATTTGGACAGGGAGGTCATCCATCGCTTTTTCCGCAACGTCAAGCGGAAGATCGGCTTTGCGGGCAATCTCGTCCAGCGTGACATAGAGGTCAAAATCCTTTATTGTCAGCTCGTATAAACTGAAAAAAACCCGTAGGTTCACTTTTTCGGCATACCTTTGAAGCTCGCTGTAGATGC
>CAYOGQ010000024.1:0-11528 GCA_964403645.1 uncultured Ruminococcus sp. | reverse complement strand
TGGCGTGATCGGCTTTGCCGACTTTTTGCTCGCGATAAAAACAGCGTTACCTTTCAAGACCGTAGAGCCCTCCGGCTCGCTGCATGCCGAATATCCCCACTTATAAAAATCGTCTTCCTCGGTTCGGCTTTTGTTGCGATCCCAAGGTATATACCCCTTATACCCCTTGGAAGCCGCGCCCTCGTGCAGCAAAAACGCCAGCTTGTAAGACAAGTCGAAACAATCCTCCTGCGGCGTCGCCTGAAACAGATTTTTGATTTTCAAATATACATCGCCGAAACTATCCGCGGGCTTATACCCGACCAGCTCGTCGATAGATACATGGAAATACGACGCGATTGCGGGCAGCAGGGCGATATCCGGGCAGCAAACGCCGCTTTCCCATTTGGAAACCGCCTGATTGGTAACGCCTAAAATTTTTGCCAGTTCCTCCTGCGTGACATTATTTTGTTTTCTCAGAAAAGCGAGCTGTTCTTCAATTTTAATAGCGTGCATAAATTACCTCCAAAATATTTATTACGCTTATATTGTAACGCTTTAGCGGATAAAAACAATAACGCGTTATTTGACTTTATCCAAACCGTTTCCAACCTGAGGTTGGACAAATAAAAACCGCCGGCAAGATTCGACGGTCTTTGATTTTATCAATAATCGGTTATAAAATAAATAATATCTTTCTGGACATAATCATCTTGAAAGACAAAGAGGTGATTTTTTTGAGCAATCTTCTGTACGCCGCGTTTCGGACTACCGTCGGCTTTATTATACTTATGCTTTTTACCCGGCTCACGGGCAAAAAACAGCTCAGCCAAATGACCATTTTCACATACATCGCCGGGATCACTCTGGGCAGCATGATCGGCGAGATGGTCATCCGCGGCGGGGTGAAGTTTTGGGAGGAGGTTCTGGGGGTGACGCTCTGGGGCGTTTTCAGCTTGGCGGTGGAATATTTGGGGCTGAAAATATCGTTCCTGCGGGTGGTATTTGACAGCGAACCCACCATCGTCATCAAGCGCGGACAGATCCAAGTCAAAGAGCTGCGGAAAATGCGGCTGAACATGGACGACCTGACCATGCTCTTGCGCGAAAAGGATGTGTTTTCCGTTCGGGACGTCTGGTACGCCATACTGGAGCCGCACGGCGAACTGAGTGTGGTCAAAACGGCGGCAAAGCAGCCGGCGCTTATCGAAAATTTAGGGCAGAACCCGCAAAACATAGCTTTTTTGCCGGGCGAACTGATTGTGGACGGCAAGCTGATAACAAAAAATCTCGCGGAGTTCGGCAAATCGGAGGAATGGCTGAAGCAGGAGCTTTCTAAACAGGGTATCGCGGCGTTTAAACAGGTATTTTACGCCGAGCTGTGCGAGGACGGCGCTTTGTTTGTCCAAAAAAAGTAGCGTTTAATCAAGGGCTGTTCAAAGCCTTTCCGCCCACGCCCGGCAGACGGCGACCCGAGAACCCGGAGGGTTGTCGCCGTGGTCGGGGTCTTTATACGAATAGGAATACAGCTTGTCGCAGGACGTGTTCGGGCAGTCGCCGCATGCGTGAATTTTACCCTTTTATGAATTTTAGAATTTGCTTTGGATTTGCGGCGGGGTTTAGCGAAAAAATGCGCTCGGAAATCGCATCGACCGCTTCCTCCGCCGTCAACCTTGCCGCCCGCTCGGACACGTCTTGCTCCCAAAAGGTTTCCGTTTTACAGAATACGGTGGAAAACCATCCGTATTGTTCTCCCGAACGCGAAAATTTTTGTTCGCCGCCGCACATGGTCAGGTAGAGCTTCATTTGCAACTCGTTCAGAGCCGCGTCGAATTTGGAGGCGTCCTCCCGTCCGAACCCCGCCAACCGTTTTATTTCGTGCAGGGGCAGCCGAAGGTTAGCGTCGACGGCATCATAAATCCGCTTGGCGTAATTACTTATCGTCCCGTCGTAGTATTCCTCTACGAATGTCTTGCCGCCCCGCCTTGCCGCCAAAAAATAAGGATACCATTCTTTCGTGATATAGCCCGCTTTTTTGAAAAACACCTTCGCGTAGGCGATATCGTCGCGTTCGTCCAGCACCCGCATACGCCACTCCCACGGGTCGGTATCCGGGGGTCGCCCGTGTGCCAGACAACATCGCCGATTTCCGCACCCCAGCCGTAACGGAACAATCCGAACACCCCGTCGTCATTGCCGCCGACCGCGCCGGAAAACCCCGCTTCGAGCAGAGCGGATATAAAAGTATTATAATCGCGGATCATAGCGCGTCCTCACTCAAAAAACTCAATCACATACCCGTCCGGGGTTGTGAGGTCGCACGTCCGTGCCCAAGACGTGATTACTTTTATATCGGTGATTTCGACCCAACCGCTTGTAGTCACGCGGTTGTGCAGAGCGTCGAGCCCTTCGACTTTTATCAGTGCGATTTTGCCGCCTTTGGGTTCGCCGTATAAAATATGCATACCATGGAACGGCACGACACCCAAGCGTTCGATTTCGGTCGGAATATCGTAAACGCAGCCGTACATGCCCTGCCCGTCGGCGTCGCGCCCGTCGATGGAATAACACCACCCCAGTGTCTTTTGAAACCATTCCGCGGTTTTATCCAGGTTTTTAGTATAATAAACCGTGCCGGTTTCCCTGACCACATAACCTCTTTGAATATAATCCGTCATTATAAATTCCGCTTTCTATATAATTTTATTTATTGTTGTAAACTGCATAATTGACCTTATGGATATTTTTATAAAATCTTTGTCATAGCGATTTTTTCGGGTGTTATATCTTCGGCGTGTTCAAATCCATGCCTTTTATATAACCTGATTGCGGACGGATTATCTTTAAAAACATGAAGCCGCATTTTTTCCATACCCATGTCTTTAAAATATTGTATCGCAAATTCAAGTATGCGGCTGCCTATCCCGTTGCCGCGCAAGTCGCTTCTTATTGCAAAATGCGAAAAATGCCCGCATTTTTCGTACCTTTCAAAAAGCGCGCAGCCTCCGACATATTCGTCGCCTATTTTATAAGCGAAAATTTTACGTTTGAACAGCCGCGAATCATCCACATACCAAAATGACGTACATTTGGGGAGGTCATCCGGCGTTAATTCGATAATTTCATATCCGTTCATTTATTTATAACCCCCATATATCGTTTTATCGGATTGCCCGCTCCGCACAGCGCATGAACCGCCTGCAATATCTCGTACTTCCGCTCGGCAGCCTCGCCCTCCGGCAATTCGACCATAATGTCCTCGACTTCCGGCGTATAGCGGAATTTTCCCGCGACGGCTCCTTGAAATTTGCCGTCTATAAGCAGATAATACAGCGTGTCGGGATAGCCGTGCGTATATTTTTCTTTCAGCCGGCGTTCGTCGGATTTCACCAAAAAATCATTGCGGTGCATGGCGTAAACGGATTTCGGCGGTTTGCCGTTGTAAATATTAAGAAGCTCAATATCGGCTTTCAGCAGATACCCGCCGTCTGATTCCGTCAAAACCCCCTCGGTTATTAACGCCTCGGCCGCCGATTTTATGTCTTTTAAAGGCAGCTTAAAAAACGACATCGCCGTTTCGGCGTCTAACCATACAAGTCGGTAAGCAAACCGTAAGAGCAGGATTTTAAGCGCTTCGCAACGCGAGTATTTGTCCAATTTTATATCCGGGAAAATTTCCTCAAATTTATACCAGCCCCTGTCCCACTCGCCGTCGTACTGGTCCTCGTAAATCAAAAACGCTTCCTGCAAGCGGTGGAGAGCGGGGGTGATCTCCTTCACTAACATTCCGGTGGATTCCTTCATCTGTTTTATGTTCAGCGGTCCCTCCCGCTCGATCAATTCCAAAAGCTGTGCCTGACGGTAGGTGGGCTTGTCCAGTTTCTTACGATATAAACAGGCGAAAACCTCCATATCCTCCGGCATAATCCAGCCGAGATTGCCGCCCGCGAACCGCCCTTTTACAAGACCGCGGCTTTTTTGGCGTTCGCGGTTGAACCCGATATCGTCAAAATCGGCACGGTAGGTCAGCGACGGCGGGTCGCCGAAGCCGTTCCAGTAAATGTTCTGCCCCGGCTGCAAGTCGCGGTAAAGGTTAATATATTCCGTTTCGTCCGCCTTGCGGGTGAGGTGCTGCCGCTCCATCCGCAGGGCGACGATTTTTTCTTCGTCAAACATAAAGACCGCCTTATAATATCAGAATTGTATTCACGTAAGTTATATCGAGTGCGTTACATGATAATTTCGTAATCCTCTCCGCTTATCATCACGGCGTTGTTTGTCAAATCAATCCGCGAAACGACGTCGTTATCAAAAATACCCGTCTGCGTCCCCTTTTGCATATGCACTCGTAACTCGGCTTTTAAATATCCCAAGTTGTTAGAAAAGTTCCCGGCGGCGATAATGCTCCCCGCGCTGACACCTACATAAACGCCGCCGTTGTCCACAAAATCATGAAATGGCACATAAAAACCCGTTTCATTGATTCGGTCCAGCAGGTATTGCGTACTTCCGCTCGTAAAATAAACGGCGTCAAATGCGGACAGTTCATCCGTTGACAATGATTTATGCAAATCAAAAACATTAATATTTTTCGGAGGGATATCGATTTTCAACAAATCGTCCATGCACTTCGGCAAAACAGCTATCGCATCCGGAAAAATCGCGGCGGTTGGTATGAACAGCACTTTTATGTCAGCCGGGTTTTTACCGATAAAACGTAAAAACGCGTCGCTTGTCGATTTTGTTTCAAATCCGGCGGAAGTGAGTAATATTTTTCTTTTTGACATTTCAGACATGATTTTTACCGCCTTATAATATCAGAACTGTATTCCCGTCGGGGTCTTTGACATGGAGCTCTTTCCCGCCCCATGTAGCCGTTGTTGGGGGATCGAGCCCGACGCCTTTTTGCTTCAATTCCTCATATGTTTTATCGTGGTCGTCGCACCCGAAGACGAACGTCACGGTTCCCTTGTTCGTTTTGCCCCATTTGGTCTCGTCCCAAATCCAAATGTGCGGTTGATCTATGTCAAAACCGATTTCCGCGCCGTCAAAATCAGCGGGGTCGTTTCCGATAATCGGAATACCCAACTTTTCGTTGTAAAACTTTGTCATTCCCTCCGGGTCTTTTGAAGAAATGTTTATGCCGCCGAATGAGGTAATCATTTGTGTTGTCCTCCCGTTTTTATTTAGGATTATACCACTTTAAACATGACAGTAGTATGTCATGTTCAATGATACAGCTTAAATATTTTTTCCGTTATCTCGGCAAATTCAAATCGTGTTTCCTCCGGCTCGAGTACCTTCGCCTTGTCGCCGAAGCCTAAAATCCAGCCGTAAATAAATTCCTTATTGGCGTAATCGAGTGAGAGAATCAAACCTTCGTCGGTTTCCTCGCAACAATTAAGCCCGTAATTTTCAATCAAGCGGAAACGTACGCTTTTGTTGAATAAAATTTTAACTTTGTACAGCTCCGGGAAAGCATCCTCGGCGTTCGCCTTGTTGGGCGGCACGGGGCGGAGGTCGAAACGGTCGTCGGTGACAAACATGTTCCATAACCGGTTGAGCTTGAAGCGGCGAAAATCCTGCCGCAGCCTGCACCAGCCGAAAACATACCACGCTCCCCAGCGGAATTCCACGAAATATGGCTCGATTTCACGACTCATTTCACCCTTGGCGTAATAATAATCAAATTTAACCGTCCTGCGCTCGGCGATAGCCCGTTTGAACAGTGCGATTTTTTCCGATAAAGCGTCCTTGTAATACGACGAAAGGTTAATCACCACGCTGTCGGTCAGCGACACCATGGTATCGGACGGCGCCAGTTTTGCCATCAGGTTTTCAAAATTGCTTTTTCCCGAAACCGAATCGACTCCCTTCAGCCCCGCGACGAGGGTTTGCAACTCCTCGGCGGTCAGGACGTTTTTGTTAATCTTATAGCCATCCATAATAGAAATTCCGCCGTCGCCGCCGCGCGCGGTGACGACCGGAATACCCGCAAGGCAGAGCGCGTCGATATCGCGTAAAATCGTCCGGGTCGATACGTCAAAACGCCGCGCCAGACGGGGCGCGGTGGTTTTGTCGTTCTGTAACAGGACGGTTAAAATGCCGATCAAGCGGTCGAGCCTCATGGCGGTCCTCCTTGCGATTATCGCGTTTTATTAGTCTGATATTATTTGACACCTTTGGATAAAAAGCCGCCGTGGACGATTTTGGAATCATTTATGACGATCAGGGCGCTGTTCAGGTGCGTCTTGATCGTTTTTGTCGCTTCCGGGATACGCTTGCGCTGGACGTGCATGACCAATACCTCGCGCTTGCCGTCCTTACCATCCCCCTTGAGGACTGTGACGGCGAAACCCTTGCTTCTTAAAAGTCCGATAAGCCCCTCGCTGACCTCGCTTTCGGGGATTATGACCTGAATGGAAGCCAAGCCGAAGGCAAGTTTGCTCTCAAACCACGAACCCAAATAGTTCCCCGTGGCGAAAGCCAGAACAAACACGACGCAGCGCAACAAGTCGTCCTGAAAGCCGATTAACACCGTGCCGGTCACAACCAGCCATAGAGAGATTTCCAAAAGCGCGATAAGCGCTCCGGCGGCGCGCTGCCCTTTGGTGATGAGTACCATCCGGATGGTGCCGATCGTGACTTCAAGAATTTTTCCGAAAAAGATAAGCAAATAAACCATACTTTGTTTTATATAACCTCGTTTTTATAATATTTTTTGTAAATCGACGGCGGGACCGAAAATTTTTGCCTGAACAGCCTTGAAAAATAAAAGGCGTCGGAAAACCCCACTTTCTCGCCGACGGCGTACAGCGGCAGGTTGGTATTTTCCAAAAGCAGCGCAGCTTTGTTCAGGCGTATATCATTGATATAGCGCGACGGGGTTGTGTTGAAAAATTTTTGGAAATTGCGGTACAGCGTGGACGGTGAAACCGACAGCGCCTCCGCCAGGCGTTTGCCGTCGAAATCATCTTCGGTGTAATGCCGCTCAGTTTGGCGGCGCGCCGAGTAAACGAAAGCGTTTTCATCCTGCGGTTCGCGAGGTGTCCCGATACTCGTCAATATAACGATAAGTTTATACAGCCCCGAAAGGACGTCGCAAACGTTTTCATTATTGTGTATTTTCCCGATTATCTCATAAACGGCGTTTTGGTGTTCCGGCGGCAGGATTACCGGGAAATCAAAAACCTCCTCCAAACGGTAGCATTCGTTTATTACCGCGGTAAAAAACACCCAGTGCGCGCGCATTTTTCCCGTTTGGGCGTCGGTTCGGTGGGTGATATACTGCATACGGTCGGCGGGAGCGATAAAAACCCCCATTTTCCCCGTTTCGAACTGCGGCGAATCGCCGATTTTTATCCCGTAGGAGCCTTCCGTCGCCTGCACCACCGACATCACCGGCAGGCATTTTTGATGGAACAGACGGTCTTCCGCAGTGACCAGCGAAGAAGCCGAAAAATCGCGGATATCTATTGTCCGAATACGCATAAACGCCCCTCACCGCTTTGAAAAATGAGAATATAGTACAGGTTTATGACATTATACAACATGGATTAAAAATAAGCAAGAGAGTAAAATGATATTGATCTGATTGCTTTGTGAGGTGAGGTTATGGAGTTTTATACGTCATGCCGCGAAAAAAGGCCGGTGCGCCTGAGCGAGGAAACACGCCGCTTCGCGTGGGAATCCCTGCACGGTCGTTACGGTGACGAAGCCATGAAAACGCCGTGCGTAAATATGGACGGTACGCCGGGTTTTGAGTTATTATCTGATTATCAAAAATACGACGCGATCATAGCGAAAATCGTCGCCGAAGCGCCGCTCGGTATTACCGAACACGAAAAGCTAAGCGGTTCGGCGACTTTGGGAGCCGCCATCTGGCATATGATACCCGCGTCTTTTAACGGAAAATTAATTTTCGGCAGCGTCAGCCACCTGACGCTTGGTTTTGAAAAGGCGCTGCGTCTCGGCTTTGACGTTATGGAAGCGGATATCGATAAGCGCCTAGCGGACGCGAGCTTAAGTGATTACGAACGCGAGATAATACAGAGCATGAAAAACGCTGTCGGAGCGTTTCGCGTTTGGCACGGACGCTATCTGGCGGCGCTTAAAGAAACAAAACAGCAAAATTATACAATTTTGCAAAACGTACCGTTTAAACCGGCGAAAAACTTCCGCGAAGCGGTGCAGAGCCTGTGGTTTACGTTCGCTTTCACGCGACTGTGCGGCAACTGGCCGGGAATCGGACGTATCGACGAGATGCTGGGCGGCTTCTTACATAAAGATTTGCAAAACGGCATTTTGACCTTGGACGAAGCGCGGGAATTTTTAAGCCACTTTTTCATCAAAGGCTGCGAGTGGGTCAGAAGCGACGCCCCCGCCGGCAGCGGAGACGCGCAGCATTACCAAAATATCGTGCTCGGCGGCGTAGACCGAGAAGGCAACGAAGTCGCCAACGAAGTGACATATCTGGTGTTGGATATCGTCGAAGAGCTGCCGATCGGCGATTTTCCCATTACCGTTCGTCTAAATAAAAACACCCCGCCGAAGCTTTTCAGGCGAATCGCCGAGGTGATGCGCCACGGCGGAGGTGTCGTCGCCGTATATAACGAGGATTTGATCCTTGAAAGCCTGACAAATTTCGGCTATCCGCTTCGAGAAGCGCGGCAATTTGCCAACGACGGATGTTGGGAAGTGCAGATCCCCGGCAAGACCTATTTTTCCTATTGCTCGTTCGACGCCCTGCGGATACTTTTAAACGATACCCTGAAAATAAACGGGGAGGGAAGTCATGTTCATGCTCATTTTGACACCTTCGACGAATTGTACGCGGCGTTTAAAAACGAGTTGAAAAAGGCGCTCGAATGGATTTATTCCGAAACCGTGCGGCGTTTTACGGGCAAATCGTCGAGCGAAGATTGGCGCTGGCAGCCGAATTCCCCTTGCTCCGTGATATCCCTGCTAACGGAGGGCTGTCTGGAATCGGGGAAGTCGTATCTGTGCGGCGGAGCGGTTTACACGGTCGTTTCGCCCCATATCGGAGGCGCGCCCGATGTCGGCAATTGTCTGCACGCCATAAAAAAACTGGTGTTTGAAGAACGCCGCGTCACATTCGACGAATTGATGAAAATTTTGAGCGAAAACTGGGAAGGAAGTGAGGAGCTGCGCTGTTATGTCCGCAACAGCTATACTTATTACGGCAACGACGACGACGAAGCGGACGCCCACACGGTAAAGGTATTAAACGACTTTGCCGAGCTGGCGAAAAGCTTAAACGACCGGTCGCCCATATTGTTCCCGCCCGGTGTCAGCACCTTCGGACGGCAGATCGAGTGGGCGCCGTACCGCGCCGCCGTACCTTTCGGTTTTCGGGCGAACGAGATACTTTCCGGAAACACCTCGCCCACGCCGGGTACCGACGTCGCCGGCGCGACTGCCGTGATCAAATCCTATTGCAAAACCGACTTGCGCAGACAGACCACCGGGGCGGCGCTGGATTTAAAACTGCACCCGTCCGCCGCGGAAGGCGTAAACGGAGTCGCAGCGCTGACGGGTTTAATACGGGGTTTTCTTGAATTGGGCGGATATTTTATGCAGATAGACGTGACGGACACGGAGACATTGAAGCGGGCGCAAGAGCATCCGGAGGATTTTAAAACGCTGTCGGTGCGGGTTTCGGGCTGGAACGCGCGTTTTACCACGCTCGACAGACAGTGGCAGGACATGATAATCGGGCGAAGCGAGCAGGGAATATGAACGCGGCACGCTATCCGGTGATTAATATCCAGCGCTTTTCCACTAAGGACGGTCCCGGCGTCCGCACGACCGTGTTTTTCAAAGGCTGCCCCCTGCGCTGCCGATGGTGTCATAACCCGGAAACGCAATCGGCGAAACGGCAGATCTTCTATACCGCGCAGAACTGTATAGGATGCGGGGAATGCGTCCGCGTCTGCTCCGCACAGGCTCACCTTTTCGATGTCGTGGGCATACACCGCTTTGACGTTAATAAATGCGCGGGCTGTATGTCATGCGCCGCGGTCTGTTCGTCAAAGGCAATCGAACCGGCGGGCAGGGAGATGAGCGCCGACGAGATCATGGAGGTAGTTTTAAAAGACAAAGCGTTTTACGGGGAAACCGGGGGAATTACTCTGTCCGGGGGCGAGCCGCTTCTGCACGGCGAAGGCTGTGTGGAATTATTGGAAAAGGCAAAGCGTCACGGAATGACCGCGGCGGTGGAGACATCCGGCTTTTTCGACGCGGGCCTGATCAACCGTGTCGCGCCGCTTGTGGATTTGTTTTTATGGGACTTAAAGGACGGCAACGCCGAAAGGCATAAACTTTATACCGGGCAAACCAACGAAATTATATTAAAAAACCTGTTTGAGGTCGATAAATATCCGACTTCGATTCTGCTGCGCTGTATCATGGTCGCCGGCGTCAATATGGACGACGAAAATTACCGCCATATCGCCGATACATACGCCCGGCTTTCACATTGCGTCGGAGTTGAGCTCCTGCCCTATCACGCTTACGGCGGATCTAAAAATAAGCAGTTGGGTTATGAGGACAACGGCAATAAATCGTGGGTCCCCTCCCGGGAGGATTTAGTCCTCGCGGAAGAAAAACTGCGAAGCCGCGGAGTGAAGCCGCTTTACGGTCTTTAATGTTTAAATGCCAACAAAGCGCCGTCGAAATTAACACAAAGCCTTTGACCGTTAACGTTGAAATGCGGTCAAAGGCGTTTTTGCACAGTATTTTAAACTTAAAAAAGAATAATTAAAATAAACGAAAACAAAGCGTAACCCGCTCCCAAACCCGTGACAAACCTTCTGGTATTAGTGGAAGGCAGTATGCGCCGCAATTGTAAAAACCCGTCCAGACACATGACCGAAAAAAGCGCAATCGAAACATATATGTTCCCGCGGGTGAAAACGCCGATAACCGGTCCGACAAGGCAAAAACCCAAAAATATCCCCGTGCATCTCGCGCATAGCGGAAACTGTGCGTTTTTATAAAAAAACGACCGCTCGCTGATCTGGTGACATCGGAAAAGTTTTCCGAATACGCGCATCGTTTTTTGCCAGGTTTCGTATTGTTTTTGCGTCATTTCAAAATGTATGGTTGCAGTTCATGCATTGGCGGTAGGTTTTGGGCGGTTCCTTGTCTTTTACCCCAAAAAGGAACCCCAGAGGGCCGCACAGCAAATAACCGCAGCAGGCGTCGCTTCTATCAAATCTCTGCCCGCCCTGGATTGTGATGAAATGGATATTTGTCGAACCGCAGACTGGGCAGCGGATCGTGTCGTTCGGGGAGCGGTTGTTTTGGTGTTCGGAATCCGTCAAAGAAGCTCCGCAATTGGCACAAAACTTATTGTTGTTATCGTTATTACAGCCGCACTTTTTGCAATACATAAAATAAAACTCCTTCCATTTTTGTATGTTATCATAAATTAAAAACCGTGTCAATATTAAATATCAAAAGCATTTATATGGGTTTCTGCGGTTGTCAAACATATGGTCTATTTTTTATTTTAAAGAAAGCCGTTA
>CAYOGQ010000023.1:9880-21333 GCA_964403645.1 uncultured Ruminococcus sp. | reverse complement strand
CGCGGTGGGGAAAAGCCGCCGTTCCATAGCCGCCCTGACAGATATCCGTCCCGATTATGCCGTGGCGCTCCGCGGCGGCGGGGAAGAGCGGGTAAGCCCGGAGGAGGTCGCTTTGGGTGAGACTATAATCGTCAGGCCCGGCGAAAAGCTGCCGCTCGACGGAATTATAACCGAAGGCATGACCTCCGTGGACACCTCGGCGCTCACCGGCGAAAGCCTGCCTTCCGACAAAGGTCCGGGGGACAGAGTCGCCGGAGGGTTCGTCAACCTGACGGGGGTTATAAAGGTAAACGTGACGAGCGTTTACGATGAGAGCTCGGCGGCGAAAATATTAAAACTGGTGGAAAGCTCGGCGGAAAGGAAAGCCAAGTCGGAAAAATTTATCACCAAATTCGCGCGCCGTTATACCCCCTGCGTCGTCGTCGGCGCGGTTTTGCTCGCGGTGTTGCCGCCGCTGCTTTTTGCTCAGCCTTGGAGCGTATGGATAAACCGCGCTCTGGTGTTTCTCATGGTCTCCTGCCCCTGCGCCTTGGCGGTTTCCGTCCCGCTCACGTTTTTCGGCGGCATCGGCGGCGCCTCGCGGGAGGGCATACTTATCAAGGGCGCAAATTATCTGGAAACGCTGTCGAAGGTTAACGCTTTCGCCTTCGACAAGACGGGAACGCTCACCGAAGGGCGTTTCGAGGTGATCGCGGTATGTCCCGAAAGTATCTCCGCTCTTGAATTGACGGATATCGCGGCGGCGGCGGAAAGCTTTTCCGCGCACCCGGCGGCCCGCGCCATAATCGCCGCCCATAAGGGTGAGATCGATAAAAGCCGCGTCGGCAATGTCGCCGAACTGGCGGGGATGGGCGTAAAAGCACAGGTGGACGGCACGACTTATTATGTCGGCAACGGCAGGCTGATGGAAACGGCGGGCGTTGCAGCAAAGGAGTGTCACCGCGCGGGGACGGCGGTGCATATTGCCAAAGTCGGCGCCGAAGGAGACGCTAACGGCGACTACCTCGGTCATATAGTTATCGGCGACAAGGTTAAACCCGACTCGAAAGCCGCGGTCGCTGAACTTACCTCGCTCGGAATCGCAAAAACCGTCATGCTGACGGGCGACAACATCCGCTCGGCGCAGGCGGAGGGCATTGAAGCGGGCATATCGGACGTCCGCGCCGGACTGCTTCCCGCGCAGAAAGCGGAAGCGTTGGAAGAGCTGATTTCGCAGGGTTATGTAACCGCCTATGCGGGCGACGGCGTCAACGACGCGCCGGTGCTGGCGCGGTCAGACGTGGGCATCGCCATGGGCGGGCTGGGCAGCGACGCCGCCATAGAATCGGCGGACATAATCATCATGGACGATCGCATCTCCAAGCTGCCGCTCGCCGTCAGACTGTCGCGCAGGACCATGCGCGTCGTGCGGCAGAACGTCGTGTTCTCTCTCGCGGCGAAAGCGGTAATCCTCGCGCTGGGTGCGGCGGGCATGGCGGGTATGTGGATCGCCGTGTTCGGGGACGTGGGGGTTATGATTCTTGCCACACTCAACGCCACAAGGACGATGCTTGTAACGCAAAACGGTCGAAGGATGGGTAAAAGGAAAACGTAATGATATATGCCTGCGGGCATGCTTTCACCTTAGAGAAAGAGTTTCCCCTCAAGGGAAAAATTTCACCTTGAGGGGAAGGCAACGAAAGGACGAAAGTGATACGTTAGAAATGTTAGAAAGGAGAAATGAAATTAAAACAAATTTTTGAACTTTAAGAAACCCGTTTCACATCAGCCGCAGATTGTCGCCGTACAGTACTATATTGTCGGTTTTTAAGTTCTTTATCTGCCCCCTGTTCACGAGAAAGGGCGCGCCGCCGACTTTGTTTTCGTACGAGCAGTCTTCTATACATAAATTTTCAATAACCGTATCGCGGTCAACGAGGATGGTTTCGACATCCGTTTCGGTTTCGCGGCGGTGCAGCTCGCGTATCGCGAGGTTTTTGATGCTAAGTTCTTTTTCTATATAAATTAAAGGGTAGACATAACTTTCGGGCGTGTAAAAATCGGGATACCTGTAATGCTTGGAAGCGTAGATATTGCGGAGCGATATCATGTCGTATTGCCCGCGCTTGGTATCGTCGCCCAGCGAGTAATATTTGGTGATGCCTATGCAGTACTGATAAAACGTGCCGAAGATATTTTGTACGGATATGCGCTTGACGTCGCTCCCCACCGAAAGGAAGCGTATCGCGCTGTGCCCGCCGTCGGAAAATATACCGTCGACGGCTATGTCGGTGATATCGCCGTGGTAAAAATCGTCGGCGTTGATTGCCAGCAGGTCGTCGAAGGTCCTGCCTTTCAGGTTGGTTATCCTGCCGAAGCTGCATCCGCCTTCGAGGTGCACGCCGTCCATGGTGCCGAGTATGGGGTTGCCCTCGTCGTAGTCGAAGGTGACCGAATCTATGGTAAATTGAACAATCTTGGCAAGCTGGATGCCGAAAGTCACGGGGTTCCTAAGCGTTATGTTCTTCAACGTCAGGTTGGCGATATCGAAAAACCGCATACCCACGCCGAGGTATCTGTCGTCCATGTCGTCGTGCTTTACCACGCCGTAGGTATAAGTGACAAGCGGGTTAGGCGCCTGGAGCTTGTTTTGCATATCCCATTTGCCGCCGTCTATGACCACGTTTTTTAGGTGGCTGCCGGAAAGCATCATGCAGTCGCTGTGAGGCGCCAGGCGGATGACGGTGTTGGCGTCCGCTTTGAAAACAAAGTCCGAATGCACGACAAGCGGCTTTGATATAAGATAAAAGTTATCGGGGACCGGCAGATAAAATACCTTGGATTCGTCTATCCTCTCCTGTATCGCCGCGGTGTCGTCGCGGACTCCGTCGCCGTATAGCTGCATAATAATTCTCCTGTTTATTTTACATTCAGCGTTATCGTACCGACGGTGTTTTCGCCGCCGGCGGACGCAGTAAAAGTGAATACGTCGGTACCGGTAAAACCTTCCGCCGGAAAATATGTGAAGGTGCCGTCGTGGTTGTTCCTCACGCTTCCGTAAACGGGGCTGACTCCGATATCATAAGTTATCCCGCCGTCGGCGCCGCCGTCCGAAAACGCCCCCGTGAAAGCTTTGTTTTTAGAAAGGTCGTAAGCCGCGTCGAAAGCTTCCGCCGCCGTCGCCTCATATGTGCCTTTTATGAACTGATAGGTGAGGTCGTATATTTTCCGCCCGTACCGGCCTTCGCCCTTGAAAGCGCGGAAATATTCGCCCGGCATTCCGCCTTGATAGTAGAACAGCAGCGAGCCCATATAACCTTTCAGCGCGCCTTGGTTGAGGTATTCGATATATTTGCCGTAAAATTCGGCGGAATCGAGCGCGGAGGGGTGAATTTCCATTTCGACGGAAATCCCCAAAAGCTTGCTTTCGTCGGCGGTTTCGGCTACGATTTCCTTCGGGTAGTCGTACCACGGATAGTTGGGCTGCATATTGACGGCGTCGAAGCCCAGCTCGCCCCATTCTTGATATCCGGACGCCCTTAAAAACGGAATAAACGACAGGCTGTATCCTTTTTCATGGCATTTTTCGGAGGTGTATTTTATTAACTGTTCCTCAAAGGGCTTTTGGTACTCCACGGTCTCGGTGGGCCAGTAATATCCGCCGAATACAAGGTTTTTGTAATTTTGCGACCCGAACAGCGCTTCGCACCTTGCCATAAACCAGTCGGTCATCTTTTTAAGGTCGTCGAACGTTTCAAAGCGTTCGTCGACGCCGTCGCCGTCATAATCGCCCGCCGCGTAGTCGCGGTTGAAGGTGCCCGGCAAGGTTATTATAACGGGTATTTTATAGCTGTCAAGATTAAGCGTTTCCTTGATTTTTCCCGCCGCGGTTTCAAGGGAGTTTAAATTTAAATTTTCGGCGAACAGGTAATTGATATAATTGTTTACGGTTTTGGGATTAAATCCCTTTTCAAAGGTGTTCCAATAGGGAGCGAGCAGGCACCCGTCGAACATGGTGTCGGCGATATTGCCGTCGCCGTCGACATAGGCGAGATAGGGCAGCCAGGTTTCCTCGGTTATGCCCGCCTGCGGGGACTGCGCGGTCTGGATGTACGGCGCGAGCAGGATATTGGAAGCGCCTTTATACAAATCTTCGCGGGGTTTCAGATAATCGCCGGGGAAAACCGTGTCATAGCTCCCCGCGGGTTTAAGCGCGACCGCGTCGTCGCCGACGCGCTTGGTCCCGAACACCTCGATTTCGTCGATGTAGACAAAACACGAGACTCCGATTTGGATATTTATGAAACGCGCCTTGTACGTCTTGCCGAAATCGGCGTTATAATTTATCCTTTCGGGACCGTTTGACGCCTGCGGGTCGGAATCGTCGTAAACCTTTTGCCAGTTGACGCCGTCGTCCGAAAGCCAAACGCGGATATAGCGGGGCATATATATGCCCGCACCGCCGCAGTTGCCTATGCCCAACGCCGCCGAAGCGACGGCGGAGGTTTTTTGAAGATCAAAAACGATATTGCGTTCGATGCCGTGCACCGATTTATACCAGCCGTCGGTCCAAACGCTGCCGATCTTGTTCCCGTCCGTCAGAAAAGGACAAGCCGCTTCGGAATTTTTATAATACTGCTCGAAAAAGCCGCTTAATGCGACGGGCACATACACTCGCTGCGTCAACCCCGACACGAGGTTGACCATATCGCCGTAGCCGGGTTCGGAAGAGTCCCAGAAAACCTCTTCGGTTATTTTTTCAATCGGTTCGGCGGTATAGAGCTTCTTTCCGAGTTCCTCGTAAGTAGGCTCCTTATCGCCGCCGTCTTTATCATAAGCATAAACCGCTATTTCGTCCATAAACAACCACCAAACATCGGACCTGTCAATTATAACTTTGATATACCGGGCCCCGACGGTTTTTCCCAGCCGCAGTGCGCAGCCGACGCGCTGAGGCGTGCCGGACGGGGTTACGGCGTTGTACACCCTGCCGACTGATATATAGTTTTCACCGTCGCGGGAAACCTGAAATTCCACCTCGGGGGGTATTTTAATGCCGCAATCACTCCAAGCCAAAAACGAAACCTCAAAGTCGGCGATATCCTCCGCGACTTTGCCGAGGTCGACGACAATTTCAAGCCCGAAGCTCCCTTTCAACTCGTAACCCGACCATTCCTCCGTAAACCCCGCCTGCCCGTAACTGCCGTCGGTCAGCTCGGTTTCGCCCGTATCCTCATAGGTCGGGGACGAGAGAAGGTCGGTTTTATACGTTTTGCCCAAGGAAAGGCATCGCCTTTCGCCGTCTCTGACGGCGTCTCCCGTGATGATCGCGTCGATCGGTTGCGGCGTCGGCTGAAGCTCCGCATCGGAGCTTTCCTCCGAAACCTGCTCGGAATATCCGCTTGAAACGGATTCGGAATTGTCTCCGCCGCTTCCGCAGGAAACAAGCCCCGCCAGCACGGACGCCGCCAATAATATGGCTGCCGCTTTTTTGACACGCATACAAATACCCCCGCTTGTAAACCTCTTTTAAATAATAAGCATTAACGATTAACGATTAACGATTAATTAACGAACGTTAACTCTGCGCCTGTAAACCGCAACCGCCAAGAAAGTCAAAACCGCAGCTGCGGTCAAACCGGCAATTATGTAGCCTATATCGTCCCCGGTGCCGGGCGTCGGCTGTTCTTCCGAAGACTCCGTTTCGGCCTCGCTTTGCGGCGCTGACTGCTCCGCCGGTTCCGAAGACGTTTCTACGACGGACTCTTCGACGGATTCTTCCTCGGAAACCTCGGTTTCGGCGCTTCCGGTGACGATTATCTCATCCATCCCCATATAGGTGTTCCAAGAATAGGGCGTTCCTTCGATACGAAATTCGACGTACCGGGCGCTCATTTTGCCTTCGAGCACCTTTTCAAATTCAATTGCGTCCGTCCCGGTAAGCCCGGTGTTGTCATACGAGCCGGAGGCGATTTCCGTGAGGTTTTCGGCGTCCGTCCCCGCTAAAACTTTATACGCCACAGGAGGGAACGCCCCGCTGTCGAAGTCCAGCAAAAATCTTGTCGACACGGAGGTCACGCCGTAAACCGCGCCGAGATCCACGCGCACCGAAGCGGTAAAGGCGGAAGCGTTGGAGTCGAACACCACCCATTCGCCGTTCCAGAGAGAATTTGTGGAAGCTTGGATTCCGTCCGTCAGCTTAACCGCGTCAGCGTCGCCCCCGTTGGATTCTATCGGCAACTTTTCCGAATAAGTATAAGAAGCGCCGACCGCCACGTTGGTGTCCCCGCTCTCGGCGGACACGGCCGCTCCCGAGATCATCATAATCATGACCGCGGTTAAAATCAATAATGTAAAAAACTTTTTCATTGTAATTTTCCTTTCCGTTAAATACGTTTGTTGTTTGGTCGATATGCCGAACCATGTTTAAATGATACGGTATTGTTTGTATAAAGTCAATAAATCGGACTTTTTATGAACGAATGACCGTCCGTATGGCATATTGACCGCCGTAACGCGCACAAAACGGTCATTAAAACGCCATAAATTCAAATACATATTGTAATTTCTATAACTTTGAACTAAAATATGACCGTATTATGGCGCATCCGGCTTAAACTGTATGGAGGTTGGCGTTAATGTCAAACGACGGCAGAGAAAATGAAATATTAAAACTCTTGACAAGCCAGCGCCGAGCGGTGGTGACGGTAAAACAGATATGCCGTCAATGCTATATCAGCGAATCGTCGGCGCGCCGAGACCTCCGTAAGCTGGAAAAAGCGGGGCTGATTAAGCGCGTCCACGGCGGTGCGAAAATTATTTCCGTAGAGGATATTTATAAAGACGACCCCGCCGCCGACAACGGCTCCGGCAGCAGGATCGCCGAGGAAGTCGCCAATTTCGTTTCGGACGGGCAGACGATATTTTTAGATTCCAGCGAGGTTTCGTGCTGTCTGGCTCCGCTTTTGCAAGGTTTCGACGACATCACCGTCGTCACCCCGAACATCAGGGCGGTGACCCTGCTTTCCAAATACCCTTCTGTGCTGACCGTCTGCGTCTGCGGCTGCCTGCATAACGACAACCTGTCCGTATCCGGCTCCTACGCCTTGGATTTTCTCGAAAACTTCAACGCCGACCTGGCTTTGGTGCGCGGCGACGGATTCGACCTGAACACCGGACTTACGGATATTTCCATGAGCGAAGCGGGCATAAAAAAGAAGATGCTGTCTCGCGCGAAGCAACGGGTCATTGTATGCCCGAGCGACAGGATCGGCCGCGTCGCGCCTTTTATGGTCTGCGACTGCAAAGGCTTTGACACGCTTATAACCGACGACAGGCTGAATCCCGAAAAAGCGGAGGCTCTGATGACCGAGCGGATTAATTTCAGATGCGTATAAAAACGCTGCGTTTAAAAACTCAGGAAGGTTTCGTCGTGGACGCTTTTTTTAAAGACACTTATTATATAAACGAAAAGTTTGATGATTACCCCGCCGCTGGGGATAACCGGGGCGCTTCGGAACATCCGGACGACGGCGACGGTCGGCGCAATCTGCTTTTAAATAAAAAGTATATGGTGCGCTCCCTTGCCCCCCTCGATATCGCCATGCGGAACGAGCACGCCAACACGCAGCCCGACAGCGGCATACTCACCAACGGAAAATATTTTTCCGAAGACGAAGGCTATAACAGCAGGCAGCTTTTCCGCATCAGCATCGGCGTCGCGCGGGAGATCGTTTTTGATTTGAACCGCGTATGCACCGCCGACACTATCCGCATAGGTTTTATCTATATACCCTCCGCGGGCGTCAGACTGCCGTCAAAAATCGTGGTTTCGTTTTCGGAAGACGGAAAAGAATGGCGCGGCGTAATCGCCGACAACCCGACGCATTCTGGCGGCGCCGTGAAGCAGATATACGAAAAATCGTTCGTCCCGCGCGCGGCGAGATATGTCAAACTCACGCTGCATGTCTTTTCGTTCATCGCCGTTGACGAAGTGGAGCTGTACGGCTTAAGCCGCGTCGTGCGTCAGCCGACCATCCCCGAACCCGTCGTGGGAATGATAAATTTTCCCGAAAAATTTCCGCCCAAGGATACGCTGGGCGGCTGCCGCAATATACTGACGGTTATCGACTACCTGCCCGACCGGTCCGGGAAGCATCGCTGGACAAAGGAATATTTCCTGCCGCTCGTGGCGTATTGCTGCAAAAACGGCAGCATAAAAGACACCCTGTTCGACACCTTTTTGTTTCTTCCCAAAAACAATCAGGACGAGGACGGCGCGTATGTATCTTGCGGCGTCGACGGCATGGGAAATTTCGCGGAATGGCTGGAATATAAAAATCGCATTTTCGGCGAAAACGGCAGCTTATGGTCGTTAAACGCCGCCGCCGCAGAATATCGCAATCTCACAGGCGACGAAAACTTCAGCGTGAACGTTATATTGCCCACGCTTACTACAGCGCGGCGCGGTGAAGCTTTCGGCGATGTCGACGGTGACGGGCGGACGGAGGATTTTTACGACGCGGACGGGCGAATAAAAATTCTGACGCACTGGACGGAGCTTTTACTCGATGCTTTTGCCGGATGCCGGTTTCCGGCGCTAAAGCTTGCCGGCTTTTACTGGCACGACGAATCCATCCCCTACGATGACGACATTTATTCGGGATGCCTTAAAAATTATTCCGATTTTATCCACAGAAAAGGTTATAAGCTGGTTTGGGGTCCGTGGTACCAAGCGCCGGGGATAGGCTGCTGGCACGACTACGGCTTTGATTACATCTCCATGAAACCCAACTACACATGGAAGGATGCGTTTACGGTGGAACGGTTGAAATCGGGCATTGCCGTATCCAAATTTATCGGCGCGGGCGTACAGTTGGAAATCCACCCCATGGCGGTTGAAGAAGAAATGCATCTCCGAAAGTACAGAAGCCATTTGAAATACTGCCACCTTGCCGGATGTCAAAAGACCGTCAGCACCTTTTACCAGGGGATCGCCCCCGGAGAGTTTTACAAGTCCTCCGTAGCGTCGTCGCCGCTGTACAGGTCGCTGTACGACGACACTTACAAATTTATAAAAAGCAGGCTGAGAGAGCGCGAATTTGAGCTGAAGCGCAAGGTTTTCGCGACGGAGACCAACAAATCTCTCCGCGCCAAACTGAACGCTGGGCGCGGCTCGGCAGACGTATTGTTTTCCGTTTCGGGCGCGGCGATGCACGGCATCGTTAAAATGACCTGCGACGGGCGCATGACCTACTACCCCGACCGCGGGTTTTACGGCATAGATTCGTTTATCGTCAATCTTTCCGACACCATGTCGTCGCAGAACGAAAAAATACTCATTACGGTAAAGAGGAGCCAAAACAATGAAAACTCTTAAAAAAGCCATAGCATTCCTTACGGTATTATTAATGTTAACTTTGTGCTTTTTGTCCTGCGGGGAAATAAGCACCGAAACGTCGGACGTTTCTGAAACAGCCTCCTCCGCGGCGGAAAAAAGTTCGGACGAATCGTCGGAGGAGCCGCTCGTCATAGAGGACAGCGTCCCGAAGGACCTGAAATTCGACGGCGAGACAATCACCATCCTCGTGCGCGAAGGCGAACGGTTCATAATGGAGTTCGGCACCGAAGAAATAGAAACCTCGACGCTCAACGAGATATTGATCGAACGCACCCAAAACGTGGAGGAGCGTCTTGGCATAAAAATTAAAACTCTCGTCCAGCAGACCGATTCGGGAAGTTATGCGCCGGTTAATTTTAACCAGAAAGTGATAAATTCGTTGATTTCCGGCGATCCGGGGTACGACATCATATCCTCGTACGCGTATTACGGGGTCCTGCTCGGCAACGGCGAATACCTGCTGAACCTGCATGATATACCGTATCTGGATTTTGAAAAGCCATGGTGGAACCGGGATTATATCAATGAAATGACGGTCAATGACAAACTGTACTTTATCACCGGCGATGCCTGCTACACCTCCATCGACTGCACTTTCGCGACTTTTTATAATAAAAATCTGGCGCAAAGGTTATACCCGGGCGTAAACCTGTACGAAACGGTGGATAACGACGATTGGACGCTGGACTTTTTCCGCACGCTTATCAAGGACACCTACGAAGATTTGGACGAAGACGGACTGAGATCCGACGGCGACTTTTACGGATCGTACATACCGACGGCGTCCGAACCCCTCGACGCGTTTTTCTTCGGCAGCAACTGCAAAATAACCTCCAAGAATGCCGAGGGGCTGCCCGAGCTGTCCTTTTACAGCGAAAAGACCGTAAACTTTTTTGATAAAATGTACGAACTGTTGTTTGAAACCAACGGCGTAATGGCGGGGCAATACACCGGCGAATCCATCGACTTCGCCCGCGAAAAGTTTATGGACGGCGAAAGCGTGTTCCTTGTGTCGGCGCTTTCGAGCAGCGAACTGTTCAGGGACGTCAATTTCCTTTACGGCATATTGCCTCTCCCGAAAATGGATAAAAACCAGGAAGCCTATTATACCGGCTGCGCCGACATATATTCCATTCTGTCGGTGCCATACTGCGCGCCGGAAGACAAGCTGCCGCTTATCGGGGCGGCGATGGAGCTTTTGGCGGCGGAATCGTATAAAACGGTCGTCCCGGCGTATTTCCAAAAAATTATGAAATACGGCTATCTGGACACAGACGACGATTCCAGAATGTACGACCTGATACTCGGAGGAATAACCTATAATTTCGGCGTTGTTAACTCCATCTCCATCAACGATATCCAGCACCTCGTGCGCACGGTCCTCGACGCGAGGGGCAAAAACTTCACATCAGAATACGAAGCCAAAAAAGACGCCGCCGAAATGTACCTCGAAAAGCTTTTGGAAGCGTACGGTGATTAACTTTTACGTTAAACGTTAAACGTTAAACGTTAAACGCTTAACGCTTGGTATCAACGCTTAATATTTCAATTGTCTGTCTACCCCTTCCTATAAAAACCGCCGCCCGTCCGATTTCTCGAACGGGCGGCGGTTATTTTGGCGAAACAACGCAATGTATCAAAAGTTTTCAACTCTAACTTAAAGTTTATTACTCCTGTTTATCATCCTCAGTGTTCCCAATAATTTGCGAAGTTAGCGTATCGAGCCAGTCGCCTTCGTAAAGCTCGATAAAGCCTTTATCGGCGGCGGCGGCGAGCTTGGGGTTAATGGGGATGCGCGACGTCGCGGCGATACCGTGGGCGGCGGCGATCTCTTCCAAGCGGCTTTTGCCGAAAATGTCGTGACGCTTTCCGCAGTCTGGACATACGAAATATGACATATTTTCGACAATCCCGAGCACGGGTATATTCATCAGCTTCGCCATGTTCACGGCCTTTTCGACAATCATGGACACCAGCTCCTGCGGAGATGTGACCACTATTATCCCCTTGACGGGAATCGACTGGAACACGGTGAGCGGCACGTCGCCGGTGCCGGGGGGCATGTCAACATACA
>CAYOGQ010000023.1:0-9870 GCA_964403645.1 uncultured Ruminococcus sp. | reverse complement strand
ATGAACATGAAATCCACATCGTTCCAGACGACGTCCGACCAGAACTGCTTGACCGTCCCGGCGATGATGGGCCCGCGCCAGACCACGGGATCGGTTTCGTTTTCGAGCAGCAGGTTTAATGAAACCACCTGTATCCCCGTTTTGGTGACGGCGGGGAGCAAGCCGTATTCGTTGCCGGAAAGTTTTTCTTTAATGCCGAAAGCCTTGGGAATCGAAGGCCCCGTCAGGTCGGCGTCGAGGATGGCGGCGTTTTTTCCGGCGCGCATGGTGTTAACCGCCAAAAGCGAGGTGACCAGTGACTTCCCCACACCCCCCTTGCCGGATACCACGGCGATCACGTTCTTCACCGTCGACATATCGTTTAATTTTTCAATCAAAGACTGTTTGCTCCGTTCCGAACAATTCGCAGAACAGCTCGAACAGTCGTGCGTGCAGTTTTCAGGCATTTGTTATACTCCTTTTATGCTTATAAACATTATAAATCGTTTCAAACCCGAAAATTCATTTATTTGTTTATATAATTATACCCCACCCGTCACACGTTGAAACGGAAGAGCGTGACGTCGCCGTCTTTCATCACATAATCGCGGCCCTCGCTCCTCACCAGACCCGCTTCCTTGGCGGCGGCGAACGAGCCTTTTGCGATCAAATCGTCATAGGCGACGATCTCCGCTCTGATAAAGCCGCGTTCGAAATCGGTGTGTATCTTGCCGGCGGCGCCGGGAGCCTTGGTACCTTTTGTTATGGTCCACGCCCTCACCTCTTTGGGCCCGGCGGTCAGGAATGAGATAAGCCCGAGCAGATTGTAGGAGGAGCGTATCAAGCGGCTTAACCCGGTGTCCTCCAGTCCCATGCCGCCGTAGATATCTTCAAGGTACAGCCGCCTTTCCTCATCGTCCAATTCGGAAAGCTCCGCTTCTATCTGGGCGCAGACCGCGATAATCCCCGCTTTTTCATTCTCCGCTTTGGCTGAAAGCGCGGCGTAAAGCCTGTTTTCCGTAAGGGTTCCCCGAAGTGTCGCTTCGTCCACGTTGGCGGCGTAGATGACGGGTTTCGCCGAAAGAAGGGAAACGTCCCTTAAAAATTTACGTTCACCTTCGTCCAGCTCGGTCTCTCTCGCCGAAAAGCCGCGAAGCAGGTTGTCGTACACTTTTTCGAGCGCCTCAAGCTCGGATTTGACGCCCGCGTCGCCCTTCATCTGCTTTTTGGCTTTATCAATCCTGCGTTCCAAAACTTCAATGTCGGAGAGTATCAGCTCGGTGTTCACGGTGTCGGCGTCGCGTACCGGGTCGACGGTGTTTTCGACATGGAGGATTTCGGTTCCCTCGAAGCATCTGACCACATGGATTATCGCGTCTACTTCCCTGATATGAGAGAGGAACTTGTTGCCCAAGCCTTCGCCCTTGGACGCTCCCCGCACAAGCCCTGCGATATCCACAAACTCGACGGTGGCGGGGGTATATTTTTCCGGTTTATAAATTTCGGCAAGCCTGTCGAGCCGGGCGTCGGGGACGGGCACCACGCCCACGTTCGGGTCGATCGTGCAGAAAGCGTAGTTCGCCGCTTCCGCCCCCGCTTTGGTCAGGGCGTTGAAAAGCGTCGATTTGCCCACGTTCGGAAGCCCAATTATTCCAAGTTTCATAAAATACCTCTATATAATATTCCAATAATTATACAACACGTTGACGATATTTTCAATATAAAAGTTTGGTACATATATTTTGATTTTTAATATTTAACGATAATGTATATATTAAAAAATATTTTCAAAAAGGTATTGACATAAGGGCATAAACGTGTTATAGTTGTGTCGTAAAGTTAAACGGACATTAATTTTTTAATTATTAATTTAAATGACAGTTACGGAGGACAACGCTATGATGACAAAAATACTCGTAGTCGATGACGACAGCAATATCTGCGAACTTTTAAGGATGTATTTAGAAAAGGAAGGTTATGAGGTCAAAACCGCCGCCGACGGTGTGGAGGGCGTGACCGCTTTCCGTATGTATGAACCCGACCTGGTGCTGCTCGACATTATGATGCCCAAAAAGGACGGCTGGCAGGTCTGCCGCGAAATACGCGAACATTCCTCCAAACCTATCATTATGATAACCGCGAAGGGCGAAACTATCGACAAGGTATTGGGGCTGGAGCTGGGCGCCGATGACTTTATCGTCAAGCCGCTCGACATGAAGGAGGTCTTCGCCCGCATAAAAGCGGTGCTGCGCCGCTACGCCAAACATGACACCTCCGACGGCGAGCTTATCAAGTTTGAAAACATTGAAATTTCGCTCCAAAAATATGAGTTAAAAATCAAAGGCAAAGCGGTTGACCTTCCCCCCAAGGAACTTGAGCTTATCTATTTCCTCGCCGCCAACTACAACCGCGTGTTCACCCGCGACCAGCTGCTCGATAAGGTCTGGGGCTTCGACTATCTCGGCGATTCGCGGACGGTGGACGTTCATATCAAACGCCTGCGCGAAAAATTAGAGGGCGCCAGCTCCAAATGGAGCCTGAAAACCGTATGGGGCGTAGGCTATAAGTTCGAAGTGATTTCCGAATAGGCGGACGTGTCAATATTAATTTTAAAAAGCTGATTTTTCATGTTTCTTCTTTTCATGACAATTGCTTCTAAAGGTAAGCGCGTTTAACAACAAGCGCCGGGTATAATGCCCGGCGCTTGTTGTCTTTTTAAAATGATTTCAACGCTTCCAGCACGCTCTCTTTTAAAGCGAGCTGTTTTTTCAGCTTTTCTCTTTCGGCTTCGACTACCTTTTCTGGAGCTTTTGCCACGAATTCGGCGTTTGAAAGTTTGTGCGAAAGGATTTCGATCTCTTTTTCGGCTTTTTCAAGATCCTTGGAAAGCCTCGCTTTTTCGGCTTCGGCGTCCGCCATGTCGCCTAATGGGATATAGACTGTGGCGGCGTGGGTGATCGCCCGCGCCGAAGCCGGGAGCGCGACGTCGTCTTCGACGAATTCGATGGAAGACGCGGCGGCGAGGAAAGCATAAAATTTCACCGACTTGGCGAAAAGCTCTTTTTTATCGGTCTTTATATAAAGCCGTGTCTTTTTGGAAGGCGGCACGCCGCGTTCCGAACGGCAGTTCCGCATCGCGCGGATAGAATCGATGATTTCGGTCATCGCTTCTTCCTCGGCGGGGAAATTCAACTTTTCGTCATAAGCGGGGTACGGCGAAACCATAACGCTTTCACCCGTGTGGGGGAGCGACTGCCAGATTTCCTCGGTGATGAAGGGCATGAAGGGGTGAAGCAGTTTCATGGTGCCCGATAAAACATAAGTTAAAACTCTTTGCGCCGTAATACCCGTTTCGCTGCCCTTCTGCGAAAGGCGCGGTTTTACCAGCTCGATATACCAATCGCAGAAAATATCCCAGACAAAGTCGTACAGCTTCTGCACGGCGATACCCAGCTCAAAATTGTCAAGGTTTTCGGCGACCTCGCCCGCGAGGGTGTTAAATTTCGAAACCAGCCATTTATCCTCGATTTCAAGACGCTCCGTATCTATTTCGTCGGAAGGGTATTCACCCTCCAGGTTCATATGGACAAACCGGGCGGCGTTCCAGATCTTATTGGCGAAGTTGCGGCTCGATTCCACCTTTTCGTCCGAAAAGCGCATGTCGTTCCCCGGGGAATTGCCCGTGGCGAGCGCGAATCGGAGCGCGTCGGCGCCGTATTTTTCTATTATTTCCAGCGGATCGATGCCGTTGCCCAATGATTTGGACATCTTCCTGCCCTGCGCATCGCGGACAAGACCGTGGATAAGCACGGTTGAAAAAGGCTTTTCGCCCATGCACTCCATACCGAGGACAATCATCCTCGCCACCCAGAACGGGATGATGTCATAGCCCGTAACCAGTACGGAGGTGGGGTAATAAAACTTCAAATCTTCGGTTTCAACCGGCCAGCCGAGGGTGGAAAACGGCCACAGTCCAGAGGAAAACCAGGTGTCGAGCACATCCTCGTCCCGGCGCAGCGCTTCGCCGCAGTCGGGGCATGAGGTGATATCTTCTTTGGAAACGGTGAGCTTTCCGCAGGCGTCGCAGTAATAAGCGGGTATGCGGTGCCCCCACCAAAGCTGACGGGAAATGCACCAGTCGCGTATGCCGCGCATCCAATTCAAATAAATCTTGGCGAACCGGTCCGGAACGAAAGTTATTCCGCCGTTTTCGACTATTTCTATGGCTTTTTCGGCAAGCGGCTCCATCCTGACGAACCATTGATCGCTGGTGAGCGGTTCGACCACCGTGCCGCAGCGGTAGCAGCTCCCGACGTTGTGGACGTGCGGCTCGATTTTCACAAGGTATCCGCCTGCTTCAAGATCGCTTACTATCGCCTTGCGAGCGTCGTAACGGTCCAGACCCGCGTATTTGCCGCCGAGGGCGTTGATGCTGCCGTCGCCGTTCATGACGTTTATCTGCTCTAAGTTGTGGCGTTCACCCACAAGAAAGTCGTTGGGGTCGTGCGCCGGGGTGATCTTGACGCAGCCCGTGCCGAACTCCATGTCGACGTAATCGTCGGCGACGACGGGTATCTCGCGCCCGACCAGCGGCAGGATGAGAGTCTTGCCCACAAGCCTTTTGTATCGTTCGTCGTCCGGGTTGACCGCGACGGCGGTGTCGCCGAGCATGGTCTCCGGGCGGGTGGTGGCAATTTCCACAAAGCCGTCACCGCTTTTAAAGGGGTAGCGTATGTGCCAAAAAAAGCCGTCGCGTTCGGCGTAATCGACCTCCGCGTCGGAAAGCGCGGTGGAGCACTTGGGGCACCAGTTGATTATGCGGTGCCCGCGGTAGATAAGCCCTTTTTCGTATAGGTTGACAAAGGTCTCCCGGACCGCTCTCGACAAGCCCTCGTCCATGGTGAAGCGCTCGCGCGTCCAGTCGCAGGATGAACCCAGCTTTTTTAACTGGCTTATAATGCGGGAACCGTATTGGCGCTTCCAGTCCCATACCCTGTTTAAGAATTCCTCGCGCCCGAGGTCGTGCCGCGTCTTGTGCTCGTGGGTGCGAAGATATTCTTCAACTTTTATTTGTGTGGCAATACCGGCGTGGTCGGTGCCGGGGACCCAGAGGGTGTCGCAGCCCTGCATGCGCTTGAAGCGGACGAGTATGTCCTGCAGCGTCTCGTCGAGAGCGTGACCCATGTGGAGCTGCCCGGTCACGTTGGGGGGCGGGATCACTATGGTGAATGGCTTTTTTGATTTGTCCCTTTCGGGGGTGAAATAACCCTTTTCGCACCAAAATGCATATATTTTATCCTCGAATTCTCCGGGGTTGTATTTTTTATCGAGTTCTTTCATTGTTTATGACCATACCTTTCGTAATAAGCCGTTTGAAAGCTTTAGCTTTCAAACATCCTTAATCCTTGAATCGGTTGATGAGCAGGCCGGTAATCAGCTTGGGGTAAAAATAAGTCGATTTTTGGGGCATCTTTGAGCCTTCGAGTGCGACTTTTTTTATCTGCTCCACCTTGGTTGGTTGAAGCAGGAACGCCGCGGAGGCCAATCCCGAATCCACTTTCGACTTCGCCTCGGCGATGTCGCGGGTATATATAAGGTTTTTTTGCCCCGCCAAATTAGCCTTATCGATACCGAGATATTTTTCGAGCATCATATCATGCAGCACCGAAACGTCCAGTTCCTTTACCGCAGAACCGGCTTCGGCTTTTTTCTTTAAGACGAACAATCGGAAGCCGCTTCCCGTGTAAAGGGCGAAGGCGTTTTTGTCGGAAACTTTTTCGAGCGTCTCTTCGACCTTTGAAAAATCGTCGTATGAGGTTATCGTAAAGTCGTCGGCGGCTTCGGCGGCGAGTCTTCCGGCGTCGATATTCATGCCCGTTATCACCCTGTGTGTGGGCAGCACCGCCAAACCGGGACTGTTGATGTCCACGAGCGCCATCATTATATAGCCGCTGTCGGCGGAAATGCCGTTTTTGATGCAGTGGTTGTGGAAAAGCCGCGCGGTCTCATACCTGTGATGCCCGTCGGCGATGTACAGCTTTTTGGGGGCGAAGAAGTTGACAATGTTGCTTATCGCGTCTTTGCCGCCGATTTTCCACAAGCGGTGGATTATCCCCGCGGAGTCGGAAAGCTCCGCGAGCGGGTTGTTGTTTTTATGTTCTTTTATTATGCCGCTTATGAAACCCTTTTCGTCGTCGTACAGCGAATAAACCGGGGAAAAGTTACAGAAGGTTTCCGCCATCAGCTCAAAACGATCCTGTTTCGCCTTGGAGAGCGTCTCCTCGTGGGGCAGCACGATTTTGTCGGCAAAATCATAGGTTTTGCAAAGGCACATCAAGCCGTCGAGGGTGCGTTTTATACCTTTGAGGATAAATTCCTCCTCATAAATGAATATTCCTTCCTCGTCGTCTTTCGCGAGTATCCCCTCGGAGACAAACTTGCAAAGCAGCGCTTTCGCCGCCTTGTATTTGTCATCGCCTTCGGGCAGCTCAAGGCGTATCAGGTTGTAAGGCGATCTTTCGCACAGTTCGGCGCGAAGATCTTTGTCGACGATGTCGTAGGGCGGGCATACGTTGTTTTCGATTTTCCCCGCTTTTTCCGTATAACGCAGGGGCTTAAACGCTTTGATCTCAGCCATTCTAAAACTCCGATTTATTTATATTTTTATAAGTTTGGCGAAGGACGCCATCAGCTTTTTGGTCTGTCCGTTTTCAAATTCCACTTCTATCAAGGCGTCGCTCCCCATCGGTTCGTAGGATATCACCCTGCCTTTGCCGAAGAATTTATGCTCGACCTTGTCTCCCGGAACAAGCGCCGCGCCCGCTTTCGGCTCGCTTCTGACAGCCGCTCCGAAAGGTTCGGCGGAAGTAACGCGATTAACGGGCAGCCGTCTGTCATATTTTCCGGCGGAAAAGCCCTCCGACTTGGCGTAGCGCTTTTCGGTTTTGGGCGCTTCGCCCGGATCTATGTGCTTTTCCGGTATTTCGCCCAAAAATGACGAAACTCGCGAGGGCGCGGTGAACCCGTAAAGAGTGCGGCTTTGTGTGTGGGTTATGTACAACTTTTCCTTAGCCCGCGTGATCGCAACATAGGCGAGCCGCCGCTCCTCCTCGATATTCCCCTCCTGCATGGACATCATCGAGGGGAACACGCCCTCCTCGAACCCGGCGATAAACACCGTCGGGAATTCCAAGCCCTTGGCGGAATGGACGGTCATAAGCGAAACCGTCTCGTTTTCTGAATCGTAATCGTCGGTATCCGAAACCAAAGCCACATCTTCGAGAAAGCCCGAGAGGGTGGGATTTTCGTTCGCCTGCTCGTACAGCACGCCGGACGACGCGAATTCGCGGACGATTTCAACCCTGTCGTTTTCATTCTCGGCGATAAGCGCGTCGGCGTAACCCGTGCGGGCTATGACCTCGTTTATCACCGCCGCAACGCCGTTTACAGTTGCAAAATCGGCAAGGTCTGCGATTAAGGCGTAAAATTTTTCAAGCTTCAGACAGGATCGTCTCAGTTCGGGGTAATTCGCCGACCGTTTCGACGCTTCGAGCATGGATATGCCGTCTTTCGACGCGGCTTTCGCCAGAGCCTCGACGGTGGCTTCGCCGATTTGCCGTTTCGGCACGTTGATTATACGGCGGAGCCTTAAGTTGTCGGAGGGGTTGGCTATGAGGGAAAGATATGCCACCATATCTTTAATTTCCCTGCGTTCGTAAAACCTGACGCCGCCGAACACCTTGTAGGGCAGACGGTTTTTGACGAACGCCGTTTCGAGCGAGTTGGAAATGGCGTTCACGCGGTACAGCACCGCTATGTCTTTTAGCGGTTTTCCGTAGGCGTGAAGCCGCATGATTTCACCGCAGATATAATCGGCTTCCTCGTTCTGTGTGTAAAGGCAGCGCTTTGTTATTTTGTCGCCTTCCGCGCCGGAAGTCCAGAGATTTTTGCCCTTCCTGCCTTTGTTGTTGGCGATGACGGCGTTCGCCGCTTCGAGTATGGTCTTGGTGGAGCGGTAATTCTGCTCTAATTTTATTATTTTGGCATCCGGGAAGGCGCGGTCGAAGTTCAGTATGTTGTCCACGGTGGCGCCGCGAAAGGAGTATATGGACTGGTCGTCGTCGCCCACCACGCAGACGTTGCGTCTGCCGTGCCCGAGCAGGACCACCAGGTCGTTCTGGGAGGGGTTTGTGTCCTGGTATTCGTCGACGAGGATATATTCAAATTTTCGTCCGTAATAATTTAAAACTTCGGGAAACTTTTCGAAAATCAAAAGGGTGTAGAGTATGATATCGTCGAAGTCGAGCGTGCCGGAGGCTTTTAAACGCTTCTGGTATTCGGTGTAAATTTCGGCTATTCGGCGCGAACGCGGGTCGTCGGCGTCACGCGTAGCCTCCTCGGGCAAAACGCGGTTTTCCTTTTCCCTTGATATCGCTCCCGCCGCCGCTTTGACCGGCAGGATTTTTTCGTCGACGCGCAAGTCCTTCATTATCTGGGCTATAAGCTTTTTGGCGTCGTCCGCGTCGCAGATGGTGAAGTTTTCGGTAAAGCCTATCAGCTTTATGTGCTTGCGGAGAATCCTCGCGCATACCGAATGGAAAGTGCCCGCCCAGATGGTTTTTGCGTCGTCGCCGAGAATCGCGGCAAGGCGCGCCTTGAATTCCCCCGCCGCTTTATTGGTGAAGGTTATGCAAAGCACTCTGTCGGGGGACGCGGGGTTGACCGCCATGCTTTTAAGGCATTGTTCCAGTTCCGCTTTGCTTTTGCCCGACGCTTCCGCTAACATTGCCGCTTCCTCCGCTCCGCATGGCGGTACGCCGTCAACGTCAAACAGATCGCCGAAATTTATGATATGGTATATGCGGTTGACCAGCACCGTGGTCTTGCCGCTACCCGCGCCCGCCAGCACCAGCAAAGGTCCGTTTACCGAACAAACGGCTTCCCGCTGCGCGGGGTTTAAGCGCGGATACAGCTTTTCGAGGTATATTGCCATATTTGATTTATAATCGTGATCGCGATCGATTGGCATATGGGTTTCTCCCGATTATCATAATACTGTTTAAAAACGGCTTTTGACCGCGTTTTATATCGCTTGCGGCGGTATAATAAATTATTATATAGCATAAAAGGTAAAAAATCAATGCCCGGTGCTTATTTATTATTTTATTGTTGATTTTTTACGCCGGCGTTGTATAATTATTATAATGGAGGTATTTTGATGTTTAAAAGCATTTTTACTAAATATATCGCGTTCATAACCCTCCTTATGGCGTTTTCCATCGCCCTGCTCGTGCTGACCATCTCAACCATGCTCGCGAGCTATTCGGCCGAATCCAAATCCGAACTGATGACCAACACGGCGAACAGCGTGGCGATGGCGGCGGAAACCTATTTCCGCTATTATGAAGGCGGCGAAATTTCCGAATCCTTTATCAAAGACATAAACGGAATTGCGGAAATTTCCGATTCGCTGGTGTATATCACCGACGGCAAAGGGGTACTCCTTATCACCAACGATAAAAATTTTACCGTCGGGGAAATAATTTTTAACGCGGAAACCATCGAAGGCATCAGGTCCGACGCCGACAGCTACGCCATCAGCCGCGTAAACGGCACTTTCGGCGAGCAGCGCTACAATATATTCCGGACCTCCGTCCTCGACGGAGGCGAAGAGGGCATTATTTTGATCTCATCGCTGACAAACCGCGACAAATCCCTCTCCGGTCCGATGATACGGACGATACTTGTGGCGTCGATCTGGATAATGTTTTCCTCCTGTATCACGGTGTATATACTTTTCCAGCGTTTTACCGACCCGTTGAAAAAGCTTAGCGAAGCCGCCAAGGCGTTTGCCAAAGGCAATTTCAAGAACCGCGTCTATGTCACGGGAAA
>CAYOGQ010000022.1:0-21386 GCA_964403645.1 uncultured Ruminococcus sp. | reverse complement strand
GCGTGCCGGATAATGCCAAACGGACAACGGCAACGCGTATATACCCTTGCCCCGCGGATTGATAACCGCCGGTTACGGGTCATTTGTTTTAAAGGGAATTTAACATGGCCGTATATTGGCTCTTTTTGCGCGCGGCGTTATTTTCGTGCAGGATACCCTTGGTCGCGGCTTTGTCCACCATTGATACGGCTTCGGTGTAAGCCGTACGGGCGAGAGCTTTGTCGCCGGCGGCGACGGCCGTTTTGAACTTCTTTATAGACGTTTTAAGAGCGGATTTATACATCTTGTTTTGAAGCGTCTTTTTTTCGGCGACCTTAACCCTTTTTATCGCGGATTTGATGTTAGGCATCTATTTACCTCCTTTATTATTCCGGAAACCGTTACCGTTAAAAATGAGCGACTTCCGTACGTGCCTTTATTTTCAGGCGCTTTGTAATAATATCATACTTTTTTTAATTTTGCAATACCAAAATAAAAAAACATATTAAAAATTTCTGCGGTTGTCAAACATATGGTCTATTTTTTATTTTAAAGAAAGCCGTTAAAGGTAAGCAGTAGCTGTATTGCTGTGGGAGAGGTTGAAAAGTCTGACGCATTGGCTTATCATCGGAGCTTTTCCCTTTAAATATCCGCATAGTCTTGAGCTTTTTCCATGTTTCTTTGCAAGTCATACTATCGTTCTTGATCTATATCATTATACCATATACAAAAATAAAAAACATATTAAAAACATAAATTCTTTATATTGGGTAAAAATACCTTATACATCCCGATTATTAAACACAAAACGAATAAATCCTTATGCGGTTACGCAAGACTTTTCAGCTATGTTTAATGAGGGATAGGCGTATAACATAAACATATAAAAATTAAGAAAGGCAGGCGCAGGCCCGGCCGGCTTCCATTATACTTGTTTGGAAGAGCGCGGGCGTTTTTATGCTGACACGAAGGACAGATCTCGCCCTTGAAATCAACGAAATAAAATCCACGGAGGGCAAAAACAAGGGCATATCCCTTGCAGAGGAGACCATGAACGGGTTCCATATCACCACAGTGACCATTTCCCCGGAGGGGGAAGCGGAAGCGGGCAAGCCCGCCGGGAGGTATGTCACCGTAGATATCGGGAAGATATGGGAGGCAGACAGAAACCGCTTTGAAACCGCCGCGAAGGTCATCTCCTCCCTGCTCGACCGGCTTTTGCCGCCGCTCCCTGCCGACGGGGGCTGTTATCTTACAGCGGGGTTGGGAAACGAGTCCATAACCTCCGACGCGATAGGTCCGAAAGCGGTGAAAAAGCTTTTGGTGACCCATCATATACGAAAAGCGAACCCGGAGCTGTTCCGCAACGCGGGCTTCGGTCCGGCGGCGGCGATTTCCCCCGGCGTGTTGGGGCAGACCGGCATGGAATCCACCGACATAGTGATCGGCACCACCAAAAATTGTTCCGCGCATTGCATAATCGCGGTGGATTCGCTTGCTTCGCGCCGGCTTTCCCGCCTTGCGACGACCATTCAACTCGCCGACACGGGAATTTCCCCCGGTTCGGGCGTATTCAATACCCGCGCGGGGTTGAATAAAGAAACGGCGGGCATCCCCGTCATAGCCATGGGCGTTCCCACCGTGGTGGACGCCGCTACCCTTGCCTGTGACCTGCTCGAAGAAGCGGGCAGCGGCAGCGTTTCGGATACGATTTCAGAAAAGCTGCTTTCCGGAAGCGGAAAGTCCATGTTTATAACCCCAAAAGAGAGCGACGTCATTTCTGATAAAATCTCCCGTTTAATCGCCGACGCTATAAACCTGAGCGTTCATAAAAATCTTTCGCTCGAAGATATGCAGGAATACACCTCATGATTTTATCATAAAATCATACGGGGGTCGATATGAATGTGGGAGATCAGAAAAAGACAAGCCGTTAGGGTTATCAGCATGCTTTGCACCTGTATCGTGCTGTGCGTTTCGGTGATGGCGGCATCCGCTTTGTTCGTCAAGCTGCTGCCGCAAAGTATGGCGAAGGCGATCTACGGCAGGATCAGCCAAATCGATACAAGCGAGGAGCCGAGCGCAGAGGTCAGCGAAGGCGAAGTGTTCAACAATCAAGAAGAAATAACCATCATCGACGACACTTTTGGCTCCGTCATCATCAAAGACGGGACCGATTATGAGGGAGACGCCATTTTCGTTTCATCGGTGAACCTTGCGCGGTACACCAAAAGCCAGAAGCCTTCTATATTTGTGATCAACCAGACCAAATACACCATAAACACCGACCAATGCCTTGCGTCGGCGGTGAGCGCCGGGAGTATATACGCGGAAGGTCCGACGGTGCTGATATACCACACCCACGGCACCGAAAGCTACGCCGCGGGCGATACATACGAGGAAAACGATTCGTTCAGGTCGGAGATTGTCACCGAAAACGTGGTGGCGGTGGGCGATGCCTTTGCCGAGGAGCTCAGGGAATTCGGCGTAAACGTGATACACGACACCGAAATGTATGACATAGACAGTTACAGCAACTCTTACGTCAACAGCAAGAGAGCGGTCAAAGCGTGGCTTTCCGCTTATCCTTCGATACGCTATGTCATCGACATCCACCGCGACAGCGTAACGCTTTCGGATAAACAGGTCAAGCTGATATCCGAAACCGACGGAGAAAAGGTCGCCCAGGTCATGACTGTCATCGGCACCGACGAGAGCGGGAGCGATCATACAGGGTGGCTAAAAAATTTTACCGCGGCGTCTCACCTCCAGTCGGCCATGAATGAGCTGTACCCGACCCTCGCCCGCCCGATTTACCTGCGCACCGCTTCGTTCAACCAGGAGCTGTCCGCCGGCGCGATGTTAATCGAAATCGGCTCCTGCGGGAACACCGTGAAGGAAGCGAAAGCCGCCGCAAGGCTGGCGGCGAAGGCGATGGTGGCGGCGTTTGGGTGAAACCGAATGCGGGTTTAATAATGAAAACCGGCGCTCCGCTCGCGCCGGTTTTGTCTATATAATTTTTAAGCGTTAAACTAAATCGAAGCATAAGCCCCAAGTGTTTTAAAAGCGCTCTCTTTCAACCAGCCGTCGGAAACCGCTTGTTCCACGGCGTAGCCGCGTGAATGGCTCGCTTCCGAGCACGCTTGACTGCGTAAAACGGCGTTCTTGCGGATGCGTTCGGGAAGATCGGCGTCTATTACTCTTATTCCGAAACGCAGGGAATCCGCGAAAAGCCCGATTACTTTTTCGGCAAGGCTTTCAATTTCTTTCGATGCGGTCGCCGTAAAACGCTTTTTTGTATCCTCATGCCTTTCGGTAAACACCAAAAGCAAAGGCGAATAGCCGTTTTCGGTTTTAAGGATATATCCGTAATTTTCAAGGGCGTCAAGGAGCGCTTTGTCGCAGTCTTGCCATTCACCCTTACACACCTTAATTAACGCTTCGCCTTCGTTTACGGTCAGGTGCTCCGGTGTGCGGTAATATATGCCGGCGTGGTAAAATTTAAACTGCCCGAAATCGATGTGCGCAAAACATCCGTGAAGCCCCACGAACGGAGGGATGGCAAGCCCCGCATCCTGAAAGCCGACTATGTCCCATTCCCCGCCGCCGGGACGCTTGGTGCGTTCATAGCCGCACAGGGTGCCGTCGGCGCGACGGCTCGCCGTACCGGCAATTTTATCGTACAACCGCATGAGCAGCGTCCATTTCGCATCCTCATAGCTCACATGACCGCCGTAATAATTTATCCCCAGCGCGCGGCACTCGCGGTCGTAAGCGTCGACGATGTTTTCGAGCAGCGAGGTCAGCTCGGGGGTTATTTTAACGTTGTTTTCGTGTATCTTCGCCTGCGCGGAGGCGGATATTATGGGAAAATCCGTTTCGTATTTGCCTCCGCTTTTTACCAAAAAAGTGCCCGACGCCAAATCTTCCAGCGCTTCCTCCATATAGGGCATCGCCACACCCAATTCCATGGACATCTGCTCGGCGGTCGAGGGGTTGTCGTAGGCTTCCAGCAATATGTTTTTATTGAGCTTCTTTTGAATAACCGACCACGGTTCGCCGTTTGCGCCCGGCTTGTTCATGTTGGAAATGAAGGATATTTCTTCCGGAGCGTAGCTTTTTTTCCCGAATTCTCTCGCCATTTTCATGCCTTCTTTCAATTGTTTTCTGCTGTTTTGCAGTTTTGTTTTAACGGTACCCAAAGGAAGGTCGTTTTCGCGGGCGATAACCGAAACGCTTTTTTCTTCAAGATAATGCGCCACCAGAATACGGCGGTAATCGCTCCTTATGAACGCAAGTTCCCGGCGCAGGAGGTTTTTATCTTCGGATAAGATAAATTCTCCTTCGGTGTCCCCGCCGTCGGGCAATAATTCGACGATTTCGTCGATATCCGCGGCGTTCGGCAGGGCGTTTTTAACTTCTACCCATTTGGCATACCGGTTTCTGGCGATTTTCCAAACCCACGCGGCAAAGGAACGGACTTCGGCGCCCCTGTTCAAAGCGGATAAAATATCGACGCTGATATCCCCCGCCAGGTCTTCGGCTTCGCTTTCGTTCCCCGTCTTGCGCAGACAGAAATAAAAAATTTTTTCAAGGTAATTTTCGCAGTATTCCTCGGCGTATCGCACACTTTTCACCCCCTTAACCATATAGAGCTTAAAATGCGGGGTTTGGATTTTTATTTTATAAAATTTTCGGTAAACCGATTAAATTAATGAAAACCGGCGCGAGCGGGGGCGCCGGTTTTTTGCATTATATAGTATATTTTTTACTCGGTACGCCGCCTTGCCAAAGCCCCGCGTCATCCCCCGGTCAAAATATCGCCGGAGGTTTCATTTTCTTTTTCGTTCTTGGGTTTGGCTTTTTTAAAGTTTTCTATACAAATTCGATTATACGGCTCGTAGGAGGAGTATATCGACGAGCGGCCGGGATAGGTGCCCGCGGCGTAGATGTTATAGAAATACGGCACGTTCCGGGAGGTCGGATAGACATAGTTTTTACCGAGCAGCGACGACGCCACGCAGGTGTACTGCGAATCGGTCACCACCAAATTCGTCTTGAACACCCTCGGCGTGACGAGCCGCAGCGAAACGTCGATGACCCTGTCGCTTCCCGCTTCGCAGCCATCGAGGAGCAGCGCATTTTTATCGGCGTCCCACTTGAACATGACATGGGTGTCGTCGTATTCGGTGGGCACGCTGTTTATGGTAAAATACCCGGTCGTTATGCTGTTGAATTTTTTGGGGGTTAGGACATGCTCGAGGTCGTATTTACAGGCGTCGCTCGCCAGCTTGCCGCTAGTGATGCAGTACTGCGCTTTGATGATGCCGTAAGGCTCGTCAAAGGACTTTTTATATATCTTAGCCTTTGCGTCCAGGTTGGCGTATATGCGGTTGAAAACCTCTATCCAAAGCCTTGTGGCGGGGTTGTATTTGAGGTTGGTCAGTGACTTGTTGTTGTCGTAGCCCACCCAAACGGCGGCGGTAAAATCGGGTGTATAGCCCACGAAGTAGCGGTCGCGGTCGTCGTTGGTGCTGCCCGTCTTGCCGGCGACTTCTATTTTCGGGGCAAAAGCGGGCGAATCCATATAACCATCTATAAACATATAGCCCGCGGTTCCGTTTCGGTCAGAAACGACCGTCTGTAAAATTTTCGTCATGATATACGCCGTCTGTTCGGAAATCGCCTGGGTTTGCTCCGGGGTGCGGTTGTCGATGATGATCTCGCCGTTGGAGTCCCTGACCATCGAAAAGGTCTTTGCCTTGGAAACCGCCCCGTCGTTGGAAAACATGGTGTAGCCCTGCGTCACTTCGAGGACGGTAACGCCCTCCGTGAACGAGCCCAAGGCGAGAGGGGAGACGGCGATGTCGCTTTTGATCACCCCGCCGTAGTCTTTCCTTTCGATAAGCGTGGTAAAACCCAGTTTGTTGACAAGGAAGTCGTAGCTGTTAGTAAGCCCTACCTCCGAAACGAGCCTGACCGCCGCGGTGTTTTTCGATTTCTGTATGGCGGCGACGAGCGAAATTATCCCGTCGTAGCCCGTCGGGGCGTTGCTCGGCCAGTAGGTTTTTTCTTTTTCGTCGAATTCGGTGGGAAGGTCGAGCATCGGCGTGGCGTAATTGATGATGCCTTTTTCCATGGCGTAGGCGTAAACCGACAAAGGTTTAATCGACGAGCCGCACTGACGGGTAGACTGCGTCGCGCGGTTAAGCCCGCGGCTCACCGTTTTTTCGCCTCTGCCGCCCACGATGCCCAGCACGCTCCCGGTGGTGGGGTCTATGACGACCATCGCCGCCTGAAATTTTATTCCGGTGGTTTTGGGGAAGCAGCCGTCGTCGCAGAACACTTCTTCGAGTATCGCCTGTATTTCGGGGTCCATGTTGACGACCACCTGCAAGCCGCCGGAATAAAGCCTGCGGCTGGCGGTGGTGCGGTCGATGCCGTAACGCTCCATCAGCGACTTGGTCACGTCTTCGATAACGGTGTCGATATAATACGAATGCACCGTATCGCCGCTTGAGCCGCCGCTTTCGCCGCTCATGTCCAGGTACAGGGGAACGTTATAAGCCGAAAGGTATTCCTTTTCGGTGATATAGCCGTTTTCCAGCATGGTTTTTAATATGAGATTGCGGCGGAGCAGGTTGTTGTCGGGGTTCCTGAGCGGGTCGTAATAGGTGGGGTATTTGGGTATCGCCGCCAAAGCGGCGCACTCCACCAAGGTAAGGTCTTTTAAATCCTTGCCGAAATAAGTCCGCGCCGCGGCTTTTACACCGTTGGCGTTTTGGGAAAAGGAGATGACGTTTAGATACATCTCCATTATTTCTTCTTTGGAATAGTTCTTTTCGACATACAGCGCGCGGAAAATTTCCTGCACCTTGCGCTGTATGGTGGTCTCGTCGTCCTGCGACACGTTCTTGATAAGCTGCTGGGTGATGGTGCTGCCGCCGTAGGCGCTGCCGCCGGGAATGAAATAGTTCAGCACTGCGCCCAGCGTGCGCTTGATATCCACGCCGTTATGGGTAAAATAGCGTTTGTCCTCGATCGAGACGACGGCGTCGATCATATCCTGCGGGATCTCGTTGTATTCAGCCCACAAGCGGTTTTCGGACCCGTGCAGGGTGTCGCCTTCCAGAAGGATCTCCTTGCCCGCCTCGTCGGTGTAATAAAGGGTGGTGTTGAGGGAGGAGTCGAACTTTAAATTTGTCAGCCCGTCGTATTTGGCGTCGATATTTGAATGTATATACAAAAGGAAGGCGCAGCAGACCACCGCGCCGGTGATGGCGCCGATAATCAGTACCGTGAACAATATGTTCAGGCAAAACGAAACGAGCTTCCAAATTACCAACAGAGTTACCTTGACCGGGTACCAGATGGTCGATTTGGCTATCATCCCGGAGATACGCCCCGCTTTCCGGACGCGCTTTCTTAACGTTGTGTTTTTGGCTTCTTCCATATGGATCATTTTCCGCTTTCTGTTTGAACTATATGCTTTGTTTCGCCGCCGTTATCGACTTCCCGGCGGTTTGCCACCGAACAGGCGTAACCGTAGATGGTGCCGATTATGATTATGAACAACCCCGTCATGACGCCGAACCATTGGAGGTCGAAGGAAAAGCCCACCTTTGCGGCGGCGGCGAACCGGCGCACCTGTTCGTAGTTGAACACATTGTTGACCAAGGTGTATAAAAAATCGCCTATTATGATTATTATACCCGTATAGTTGATATATTTCGCATTATCTTCGTTTAAGACCTTGTTTTTAGAGATATTTCCGAACAGCAGGGCGATCAGCTTGAACGCTGGAGCGGCGCTCAAAAAAGTGACGCACCAGCCGAAAAGCTTGGCGTAAATGACGAGCTTTATATGCGCCGTCGTGATGTCCTCCGCCGGAGCGGTTATCTTTATGCCGTTGCCCAGTTTGAGCGAATAGGAGGTGACTTTACCGAGAGCGTCCCTGACGGCGTTCATGTCCGGGGGCAGGAGCATTTTGTCCGCGTCCACGTTGACAAACACCAGTATGAGTGCGATGATCAGAAACAGCGCGAACAGCACGCACAGTATGTAAAACATAAGATTAAACAGCGGTTTTAACGCTTTTGTGACGGGAACGATGCGTTTATAACGCCCTAAGAAGCTTTCGGTCTTTTCAAACAGAGCCATTTTTATCGCCCCTCTCTTTTTTTACTTTTACGGCGACGTTCTCATCGCCCAATATCTCGCCCAGTTCCGAGACAAGGTTTTCGGAAATTTCGGCGAAAAGGTCTTTGGACACCGTCAGCGATTTCTTTTCCTCGTAATAAACATATAGTCGGCTTTTGCCCTGCGACTGTTTTATCCGTTTCAGCGCCGCGTCAAGGCATTCCGTGTTGGACGGAGTGATTTTCAGGTACAGCTCTTTTTCATGGGCGTTTTCGCGGGCGGCGTCGTTTTTGCGGTTTTCATCGGGTCTGGCTATCGTGATCGCTTTCATCAGGAGCTTCAACACGTCCTCGCCCTCTCCGCCGAAGGGTTCTTCTAGCGAGGCTTCCGCGGTGATAAGCACCACTTCTCCCGAGCCAAGCAACGCGGAATATTTGTCCAGCGACGCCGGAAACACTATGACCTCGGTTTCGCCCGTCAGGTCTTCGATGGTGAGGAAGCCCATGAGCTTGTTGGATTTGGTAACCTTTTTGCGCAGCTGCTTGATTTGACCCAGCACGGAAACGACCTGTTTGTCCCGTATTATACCGTTTTTCAATGAATAATACAAGTCCTTAATTGTTACCGAATTCGCGTTTTTGGCAAATATCCGGTATTGTTCCAGCGGATGGCCGGAAAAATATACTCCGGTGAGCGTTTTTTCAAACGACAGCTTTTCCTTTTCGGGGTATTCGTTTATATTGGGGTATTCGCATTTTAAGGGGGTATAATCTTCTTCCAAGGATTCGAACAAGGATATCTGCCCCGCTCTCATTTCGCTTTTCATGCCCGCAAGGGACGACAGCGCCTTGTCGACCACCGAAAACATACGGCTCCTGTAAATGCCGAAGCAGTCGCAAGATCCCGCGAGGATGAGGGATTCGAGCATCTTGGCGTTGGAAACGGAAGCGGTGCGGCAGAGGAAGTCTTCAAAGCTCTTGTATTTTCCCTGGGTTTCACGCTCGTTTTCGGTAAATTCGGCGAAAGCGGTGCCCACGTTTTTGACCGCCGTCAGTCCGAAGCGTATATTCCCCCCGATAATACCGAAAACGCTCCCGCTTTCGTTGACGTCGGGTCCCAAAACCTTAATCCCGAGAGCGGCGCATTCGGCGATATACTCGTTGATTTTGGCGCTGTCGCCCATGACCGAATTTATAAGGGCGCACATATATTCCTTGGGGTAATGATATTTCAAATACGCGGTGCGGAAGGACAGCACGGCGTACGCCGCCGCGTGGCTCTTGTTGAAGGCGTAGCTGGCGAACGCCTGCATGGAATCGAACAGCTCTTCTGCGGTTTCGCGCGGTATGTTATTTTTCAGGCAGCCGGTGATAAAGTCGGTTTTTTCCTTTAACATGGCTTCCTTTTTCTTTTTCGCCATTGCTCGGCGCACCAGGTCGGCTTTGCCGTAGGTATAACCCGCCAGCCCCCGGCATACCTGCATGACCTGCTCCTGATAAATCATACATCCCATGGTGGGACTTAATATGGGTTTCAGAAGCGGCGTTTTATAAGCGATATGTTCCCTGTCTTTGCGGTTTCTTAAAAATTCATCAATAAACTGCGCCGGTCCGGGGCGGTAGAGGGATATAACGGATATAATGTCTTCCAGGTTCTCGGGACGCAGCTTCATAAGCAGCGCCCTCATGCCCTCGCTTTCCAGTTGGAAAATCCCCAGCGCTTTTCCTTCTGAAAGCAGCGCGTAGGTTTTATCGTCGGTTTCGGGGACCTTGGTTATATCGAAGGAGGGCTTGCCAAGGCGCACCAGCCTTTCGGCGTTGCGGATTATGGTCAGGTATCTCAATCCGAGAAAGTCCATCTTCAAAAGTCCAAGCTCCGCGACGGTGTTCATGCCGAATTGCGTCACCGCTACGTTGTCGTTGAGCGAGAGCGGAACGTAGTCGGTGATGGGCTTGTCGGTTATCACGACGCCCGTGGCGTGGGTTGAGGAGTTGCGAGGCCTGCCTTCAAGCTTGACGGCGAAATCTATCAGCCTTTGAATTTTAGGATTGTTTTTATATGCCGAAGCCAGCTCGGGATTGGATTCCAGCGCCGAATCCATGGTGACGCCGGAAAATCGGGGGATCATTTTCGCCACGACATCCACGTCCGCGTAGCTCATCCCCAAGGCCCGCCCCACGTCCCTGACCGCCGCTCTGCATTGGAGGGTGCCGAAAGTGGTTATCTGCGCCATGTGGTCGGCGCCGTATTTTTCCGCGACATAGCTTATAACCTCGCCCCGCCTGTCGTCGCAAAAATCTATGTCGATATCGGGCATCGACGCCCTTTCGGGGTTTAAAAAGCGCTCGAACAGCAGGTCGTACTTGATGGGATCGACATCGGATATGCCCAGCGCGTAAGCCGCGAGGCTCCCCACAGCGGAGCCTCTGCCGGGCCCGACGGGGATATCCTTGCTCTTGGCGTAGGAAACGAAGTCCCAGACGACCAAAAAGTAGTCGTCGAAGCCCATCGAGTGGATCACTTCCAGTTCGTAACTAAGCCTCGATATATATTTTTCCTTATCGGTTATATTATTATCGTTTATTCGCCGTTTCAGCCCCTCAGATGCCAGTTCGCCCAGATAGCTGCGTTGGGAATACCCCGCCGGGGGGTCGAAGCGCGGCAGGTGATAATTTGAAAAGTCAAATTCAAAGTTACATTGCGCGGCGATTTTGACGGTGTTTTCCAGCGCCTGCGGCAGGTCTGCGAACAGAGACGCCATTTCATCCGTGGATTTCAGATAAAACTCGTCGGTGGGCATGGCGAATTCCTTGTCGCCCAGCACCCCCGCGGTGGAGATAGCCATGAGCAGCTCCTGCGTTTCGGCGTCCTCTTTTTTTATATAATGCACGTCGTTGGTGGCGACGAGCGGTATGCCCAGTTCCCCGGATAATTTTACAAGCAGGGCGTTGACCTTTTCCTGCCCTTCCGCGCCGTTGCGCTGAAGCTCGATATAAAAGCGTTCGCCGAAGATTTTTTTAAATTCCAGCGCACTCTCGCGCGCCCCGGAGAAATCGTCGTTTAATATGCGTTTGGAAAGCACCCCCGACATACAGGCTGAAAGCGCGAACAAGCCTTCCGAATGGGCGGCGAGGGATGCCATATCCGTCCTCGGCTTGCGGTAAAAGCCGCGCAGGTACGCTTCTGAAACCAGTTTGACAAGATTTTTGTAGCCTTCGGCGTCGCGTGCCAAAAGCACCAGGTGGTAGGGGTTGATGTCGAGGGGATAGGATTTGTCGTCCATAGAGCGGGGGGCGACGTACATCTCGCAGCCGATTATAGGTTTAACGCCCTGCTTTTTGCACTCTTTAAAAAAATCCACCGCGCCGTAGAGCACGCCGTGGTCGGTGCAGGCGACGCAATCCTGCCCGGCGGCTTTAACGGCGGCAGGCAGCGCCGCGAGCCGGCATTCGCCGTCGAGCAGGGAATATTCGGTATGCAGGTGGAGATGGACGAAACCCATGTTTAATACATCCTTTTTATAAAACAAAACGCGGCGTCACCGCCCGTATTTTAATGACAGCTCCGCCAGCTTTTTCAGCCTGTGGTATAAGCCCGACTTGGAGATAGGCGCCGAGTGCAGAAGCCGCAACTCGTCGAGGGTCAAAGAGGGATTTTCAAGCCTGAGACGCGCGGTCTCTTTGAGAGGGTCGGGGAGCTTTTTATAATCCTTATGCCGCATTATCGCCGCTATGGCATTTCTGACCTCGGCGGAAGCGGTGGCTGTTTTGTCGAGGTTCGCCAGATCGGCGTTGTTTTTACGGTTGGCTTCCCTTTTCATGGAGTTGATAACGCCGATTTCCAAAAGTCCAAGCGCGTTTTTGGAAGCGCCCACGGCGGCGAGAAAATCGCTTATCGCTTCGCTTTCACGCAGGTACACCATGGGCTTGCTTTTCTTGACGCCGAAAAGCGGGGTTATGCCGCAGGCGGACAGCGCTTTGCCGGCGGCCGCGACCCCTTCGCCCGTAAATGAAACATAATACTGCTTGTCCGGATCGGTCATCGAGCCGCAGGCGATAAACACCCCGCGCAGATAACAGCCGTTGTCTTTTTCACAAAAGACCGCCCCGCCGTTGTCTTTTTCACAAAAGGCAACCCCGCCGCGCCCGTCAAAAGGCATAAGCTTAAGCCCGGCCCGAAAAGCCGCGTCGCAGCAGTCTTTTTTATTCTCTATTCCCAGAAGGTATGTTTTAAGTTCGGAGGAGTACGACATATCTATCTATTCCCCGATAATTTTAATTTCTTCTTCCAAGGCAACGCCGGTTTTTTCAAACACGATCTTTTTTAACAGCGCGATCAAGTCGGTTATATCGGAGGAGGTTGCGGAATTGTAGTTTATTATAAACCCGGCGTGCTTTTCGGAAACCATCGCGCCGCCGACCGACAACCCTTTCAGTCCACATTCTTCTATAAGCCTGCCAGCAAAATTTCCCTCCGGGCGCTTGAAGGTAGAACCGCAGCTCGGGTATTCCAAAGGCTGCTTGGCTTTGCGCGACGCCATAAAGCCTTCCATTCTGGCTTTTATTTCGTCTTTGACGCCTTTTTTTAATTCAAACGATGCGGAAAGCACGGTATAATTCGTATCGGTCAGGTTGCTTTTGCGGTAACCGAAACCCAGCCGGGCGTTTTCAAACTCAAAAACGCCTTTGTCCGGCGAATACAGCTTTGCAAATTTAAGCGCATCCTTTATCTCCCCGCCATAAGCTCCCGCGTTCATATACACGCCGCCTCCGACTGAGCCGGGTATCCCGTACAAAAATTCAAGCCCGGTATAGGAATTTTTTTGCGCATATGACGCAAGCGCGGACAGACTTTCACCGCAGGATGCGGTTATTACCCCGTCCGTTTCGCAAAGTCCCCTGACGTTCGCCGTTATAATGACCGCGCCGCGTATGCCCTTGTCGGTGACGAGGGTATTGGTGCAATTACCGAGGACGACGGCGTTCGGGTAGCTTTTTAACGCGTATATCAGCTCCTCCTCGTTTTCCGGGAGCGCGACGATGTCCGCCGCGCCGCCGGTTCGGAAAGAGGAATGATTTTTCATGCTCTCGTTTGTCAGTACGACCATGCCGCCGCCCCCCGGTTGTAATGATTATTCGGCTTTTTCGCCGTTGACGTTGAGCTTTTCCAGAAGCTCTTCCACGTCGGTGCCGTGAACCGCACAGGCTTCCCCTATGGTTTCGTTCCTTGAAGCGGGGCAGCCGAGGCAGTGCATCCCTATTTCAAAAAAGTATTTTGCAAGCGCAGGGTTTTCTTCAAGCACATCCCCGATTAAAGTGTCTTTTGTGAACGCCATGATAATTTCTCCTTATTTTTAGTCTTTGCTTTTATTTCAAACGTCAACAGCGCGAGCTGTATGAGCAGAAAATAAATAAACGCCATGGACACCGCCATAACCGCGTCGGTGAGCGGTACGGCGGCGTAGCCGAAAACCCTGCCGGGCGCGGGAATTCCGCTAAACGCAGGCAGGCAGGTGAGCGCGGCGGTGACGCCGAAGCCAATGATAAACGCAGTCACCGAATTATAGTTGCGGTAAAACTTATTGGTGAACACCGAGCGGCTCTTGCCGGTCATCAGCGAAAACAAAAACATCAGCGCCGAATAGGCGATAAGCGATACGCTCACCGAAATCAATCCGCCGACGTTGCTGTTTACCCCGGCGGCTATCCTGCCGGCGGCGACGCACAGCGCCGCGCCGAACACGGAATACGCAAGCGAGATCAAAAGCCCCCTGGTCATGGCGAGGAAGTTCACCTCGTGATTTTTATCCGCCAATATTTTATTGTTTTCATGCGTATACGCCGGCGTAAAAGCCAGCGAAAAGCCGAAAACGGTGTTGATGAACATACCGAAGATCAATACATCGCGCACTCGGAAGGGTACTTCACCGTATAAGACGAGCGAAAACAACATCCAGAACAGCAGCGTGAAGAAGCCGCAGGTCATAAACTGGCAGACGTCGGCGATACGCTTGGTGATCAGCTTGGATTGTTTGATCGCCTCGACGACTGTGTTGAAACCGCCGTCGGCAAGCTGGACGTCACAGGTGTGCAGCAGCGCGTCGTTGGTCCCCTTGGAGGAAGCAAACGAGGCGTCGGCTTCTCTCACCAGCGTCAACTGCTCGATTTTTGAAGCCGAAACGCCGACCTTGTGCCGGTTTTGTTTTCTTAACCTCAGTATGTAGAGCAGCTCCTCGTCGGAAAGTCCGGTAAAGAGATTGTATTTTTCGTTGTTGGCGATAAACAGCCCTTCTTCGGTTTCGCGTAATATCCGCGGGGTGCAAATCTCGTCCTCGCCGGATATCACCCCGGCGTTTTTCGCCATGTTGAGGGCGGTGTAATAGGAATCGTCGGTGAACACCACCGTCTGTATGCCCGCTCTGCCGCATTTGAACACCGCGGAAGCGGTTTCGATTTCCAGCGAAGTGTAAAAGCCCGCGAAGCCCAAAAAGATCAGCTTTTTTTCGGCGGTGATATCGCGCAGGCTGTCAGCCGAGGTATAGCCCATCGCCACGGCGATGGGTATCATGGTCTTCGCCATGTCAAAAGCGGCGGTCAGAATTCGTTCACCTGCTTTTTCGTCTATGCGGTAGTTTTTACCGTCCTTGCGATAGCCGGCGCACCTGGAAAGCACGTTTTCGGGCGAACCGCGAAGTATCACGCAGGGCTTGCCGTCCATCAGACCGAGCACGCGGCACATCTCGCCGTAGCTGTCGTATTCGGTTTCTATGCGGTAAAAATCCTTCTTCGCTTCATCCAGACTGTAACCCGCCTCAGACGCCGCTTTGAGCAGCGCCAGGGTATATTCGCTGCCCTCGTAAACCGTATCATCCTTTAACTTGGATTTTGCTTTTTTCTTTTTGGGCTTTTGGTCCCTAAATTTTTCTTTAACGGACGAGCAGAGCAGCATGTATTTGATTATATCCTGAGCCTTCGTCTTGTTCTGACGGCTGTATTCCCTGATTTCCGAACAGTCGTAAAAGCTTTCCAGTGTAACGGCTTTCGGCGGAAAAGCGGTGGCTTTGCCGCACATTACGGTGTCTAGTTCGGCGACGCGGTCGAAAGAGTCGAAGTTTTTAAACAGCCCGCCGCTCTTCATGGCGTCGCCGATACCCTTCCCCATCGCCGCGGCGGAGAGGGCGAACACGGTATCGCTTTGCGCGGCGGCACCCACGGCAAGCGCGACGATAAAGGTGTCGGCAAGGTCCGTGCCGCTTATTATGCCCGCGATAAGCAGCAGTATTTCCGCCGCGACCGCCGCGGCGGCGATTATTCTGCCGGTTTTCAGCACAGTTTTCAGGTAAGCGGGGAGGTTTGCGGCTTCTTCTTTTTTGACTTCGCGCCGCAGGGTCACGTTTTTACCCGTGGCGCAGACCACGGCGGTCGCGTTTCCGCCGGTCACTATCGTGCCGGCGTAAACCATATTTTCATAAACCTTCACATCTTTGGAGGGCGCTAAAAACCTCGCGTCCTTGGGGGACGCGCTTTTTTTGCCGCTCACGGGCGTTTCCAGTACGGTGAGGGACGAACATTCGATAAGCCTTGCGTCAGCAGGGACAATATTGTCGCTTTCGAGGACTATTATGTCGCCGGGGACCAGACCGCGGCTGTCGGTCACGGAAAGCTTGCCATCCCGTATCACCGCCGTTCTCGGTGATGAAAGGCGAGAAACCGCGGTGAAAACCCTCCCCGCCCTGTATTCCAGAACCGCGTTGAGCAGGATTAATCCCGCGGTCCCCGAAGCCATGGCGATAAATTCCGAGCCTCCTCGGAAGATATGGAACAAAAGCGAAGCGAATAACAGGAAAACCGGCACCAGGTTTTTAAGCTGGCGCGTTAGCGACGACGCAAAACTCACGGGCACCGCTCCGGCGACGGTGTTTTCGCCGTATTTGCCCCTCAGCTTCCTGACCTGCTTTACGGTCAGCCCGTTCGTAATGTCGGAGCCGAAATACGCCGCCACCTCATGGGGGTACATTTCCGGAAAAGTCAGCGATTCTTCCGAAAGCCGGCGCGCCGACGCCGTAGTAAAAGTATTTATTTTTTGGTATTCGGAAGGGGTCGTTTCGTTGTCCGGCATTTTAAATACCACTTTTTATTTAATGGATAAAAGCGCAGCTCACGGCGTAGGGCGAGCCTTCCTCAGGCGCGGAGAGGATTATCTCTCTCACGGGGTTATCGTAGCTGTCGATAATCACCGCCGCCGCGATGTCTTCGATATCGGTCTGTATCAGGCGGCGCAGGTTCCGCGCGCCGTATTTTTCGCTGTAACCCTTGGCGGCGATTTTTTCCGCATCGGCGCGTGTATAGGTCAATTTTATGCCTTTGTCGGAAAGCACCTTGGCGAGGTCTCCGAGCATTATCATGGTTATCTCCACGAAATTCTCCCGGCTCAGGCGGTTGAACACTATGATATCGTCCACGCGGTTTATGAATTCGGGGCGGAGGAATTCTTCCAGCGCCTTTTTGACCTTTTCTTCGTCATTCGTGCGCGCGGTGACAGAAAAGCCCGCGGAGGACGAAACGTCCTTGCTCCCCGCGTTGGTGGTCATGACGATGACGGCGTTTTCAAAGTTGCACACCTTACCGTGGGCGTCGGTGATTCTGCCGTCGTCGAGTATTTGAAGCAGGATGTTCAGCACGTCGGGGTGCGCCTTTTCAATTTCGTCGAACAGCACCACGCTGTACGGCTTGCGGCGTATCTTTTCGGTGAGCTGCCCCGCTTCGTCGTAGCCCACATATCCCGGAGGGGAGCCTATGATGCGGGACACTGAAAATTTTTCCATGAATTCGCTCATGTCAAGCCGGATCAGGGTTTCGGGCGAGTCAAAGAGATAACCCGCCAGCACCTTTACCAGTTCCGTCTTGCCCACGCCCGTGGCGCCGGCGAAGATGAACGAAACGGGTTTGCGCTTATAGCTAATACCCGCCCTGCCGCGCTTTATCGCCTTGGCGAGCCGCGAAACCGCGTTATCCTGACCGATGACGCGCTTTTTGATTTCGGCTTCCATGCGGTCGATTTTGGCAAACTCGTTTTCTGTGATATTCGCCGCGGGTATTCCCGTCCAAACCTCGATAACCTTGGCGAGGTCGTCGGTGGAAAGGTAGAGCTTGTCGCGCGCTGAGGAGAGGATGTCGAACCTTTCCCCGCACTTGATGAGCCGCGTCTTGTAGTCGGCGATGGTCTTGTAGTCCTCCTCGGTTTTGGTCTCCTTGCTTTCGGCGGCTTCCATGGCGGCTTTCAGGCCCTTCATTTCGGCGGAGACGGATTGAATTTCGTTGACGACGGGGGAGTTCATCGCCAGATGCGAGGATGCCTCGTCCAAAAGGTCAATTGCCTTGTCGGGGAGGTAACGGTCGATGATATAGCGTTCGGAAAGCCTTACGATTTCACGGATTATGGTGTCGCTAATTTTTATGCCGTGGTAGCTTTCATAATATTTTTTTATCCCGCCGAGAATTGCTTCGGTGTCCGCCACCGAAGGTTCATTTATCATCACGGGTTGGAAGCGGCGTTCGAGAGCAGCGTCGTTTTCGATATATTTGCGGTATTCGTTGAGCGTGGTCGCGCCGATAAGCTGGATTTCCCCGCGGGACAACGCGGGTTTTAAAATATTGGCGGCGTTCAGGCTGCCTTCCGCCGACCCCGCGCCGACTATGGAGTGGATTTCGTCAATAACGAGTATGATGTTGCCAAGCCGCTTGACGTCGTCGATCAAGCCCTTCATGCGGTTTTCAAACTGACCTCTAAACTGAGTGCCGGCGACGATGGCGGTCATGTCGACGAGGTAAACTTCCTTGTCTTTCAGCTTATACGGCACGCTGCCGGCTGCGATCCGCTGGGCGAGCAGCTCGGCGACGGCGGTTTTGCCCACTCCGGCTTCGCCTATCAGGCAGGGGTTGTTTTTCTGCCGGCGGCAGAGGATCTGCATGACACGCATCAGTTCGGAATTTCTGCCGATGATGCCGTCCAGTTCGCCGTCGCGGGCACGCTGGGTGAGGTTGATGCAAAAACCGTCGAGGTATTTGGATTTCGGGGCTTTGGGGGGCGTTTTCTGTTGTGACTGGCCGTCGGCGTCACGCTTGGTTATGGGGTTTTCTTTGCCGCCGAAAATAGCAGAAAGATCGAGGGCGGGCGCCCTGCCCTCCTCGTCGTCGTCGGTATTATTGGCGATTTCGGGGAGCATATCGTTCAGCTCCTCCGCCATATGGGCAAAATCCTCTTCGGTGATTCCCATTCTCTTTAATATGTCGTTTTCCGGTTTGATTCCGACCTCTTTGGCGCACTGGAAGCAAAGCCCCTCGTTCTTTACCTCACTGCCGTTTTTGCGTGTGACATATATCACGGCGACCCTTTGATGACAACGGTCGCAAAGTTTTCTTATCATTTCCTAACCATGCCTTTCTGCGGAGCGTATGATATTCGACGCAAAAGTCCGTTTATGCTTATACTAATCATTATGGTTTTCATATAGGTTTCTGCAAAGATTTTTCAAAGATTAGTATTATTTATTGTTCGGACGTTTTATCCGCGGATATATCTGACTTTAATAAAAATTTCAAATAAACGTGTATTAAGTACATTAAAAGGGAAAAAATCATCGCCCCGGCGGATATCACCGCCATTAAAAACGCAAGGCTTTGGTTTTCGTAGAACAGAATCAACACCCCCACGGTAACCGCGAGGATACAGGTCGCAAGCTTGCCGTACCACTTGGAAACCACGAGTTCCCTCGCTCCTTTTTTGGCGAGCATGATTCCGCCCGCCAGCATGAGCAGGTCCTTGGCGAAAATCAGCGCGGCGAGAAAAATGCCTATCTTGGTCTTTACCGCTATACAAACAAACGCCGTCGCCTGCATAAGCTTGTCGGCGAGGGGATCCATCACTTTTCCGAAATCCGTTATCCAGTTGTGCTTCCGTGCGATATACCCGTCAATTACGTCGGTGATGCCCGCGAGCACGAATACGCCCAGCGCCAAAACCCGGTGGTGCGGGAAATTGGCGAAGAACGCCGCCGCAAAGCAGGGTATCATAAGGAACCGCAGGATCGACAGCAGGTTCGGTATTTGCCTTTTTTCAAAAATCCTCATTTTATTATATGCCTCTCATGTCCGAAAGAACCGCCAAAAACCGCGCGGAACGACGGAGCTATTTGGTGCGCTTTTATGCTTTAAAAAAGCCGGGAGATGATGTCTATTTTTTCAAACCACTTAAACAATATCGTATGCGAGGTGTCGATTTTCGATAACAGCGCCACGTCCCTGGCTTGGAGGTACGGGAGGAACAAATTCACCAAATAGACGAATATGCCCACCTTGACCAGAGCGAGAACGCAGCCGAGCAGGATGCCGAGCAAAGTGTTCGCCTGTTTCAGCACCGGCAGGACGCAGATTTTATCCAGCAATATCGCCGCCGCTTTTAAAGCAATTATCGAACCGAAGAACAGTATGATAAACGCCAGGAGCATGGCGATCGCTCTGACCAGGGGTTCCGAAACGTAATTTACAATATCGTTGCGGAGCGTTTCGGTCTGGTTTCCTTTCCAGGTTTCCCACTTTTCCTCGAATTCCTCGCTGTCTATGCCGACAATTTCGAGGAGCTTTTGAAACTCGGATTCCTCTTTCACCGCTTCGGGGTCGTATTCATCCCCGTCCGGCATTATTTTGGAAATCCTTTCGTTGACCTCGGCTCTCACCCTGTCAGCGGCGGAAGAGTCCAAAAAGACACCCTGAAGCTTGGGCGCGAATATCATCACCACGATGATGGCGATGATCGCGCTGCCGGCGCTTATAGCGGTTTTGACAAAACCGTTCTTAGCTCCGAAAAAAACTGATAAAGCTATGATGACAGCTATCGCGATATCCAATACTGCGCTCATTGTCAGTTGCCTCCGTTCTTATTTGCTGTGACGTATGTATCGTTGCCGTAAAAAACCGCTTTGTTTTGGTATATGAAAATTATCCGGTTTTCCCCGCCGTCGTAGAGCGCGGAGATGTACGTAAGCCCGACCACCTCGCTTTTAACCGTCTCCCCGCTTTTGATATCGACGGTATGGAGACTGCCCACACTGTAAATATATGCGTACCCGCCCGCTATATCCAATGCCGAAACGTCGTTGTGGTAGGATTGCCCTCCGATAAACGACCCGTCCGACGAATAAAACCTGACCGTGGTGGCGTTGGAAAGCCCCGCCGTGGAAAGCGAAAGCGCGATATAATCGTCGGTGAAGCAATAGCCTTTCGGGGTAAGATCGCCGAACCCTATCGATTCGACAAGTTCGTCGGAACGCGAGTATATCCGCACCGCTTTGTTGGTCAGAAGCAGATACGAACCGTCGCTTCGGAACCAAACCTTCCAGGGTATCTCGTCGGGGAATTCGAACGAAACCATCGAGTCCGCGTCGGCGACGTCGAGGATGTGCAGCCCGCCGAGGAACGCTCCGTCCGCACTGTTGGAAAGAGTGCATATTGCGGCTTTTTTACCGTCCGCCGATATCCCGATGCCGCTGGCGTACCGGTCGGCGAAATAGTAATAGCGGATTATCCTGAAATTGCCGTCGTAAATTTCTATACCCGAACGGTAGCCCTTGGCGGCGGTCAGCACCGCGTAGCTGCCCGAGCCGGAAGCGCACAGGTCCAAAACCGGATAAGCGAAAGTGTCGGAATATATTTTGGTGTAGACCGAATACACGCCGAGCCTGCCTCCCCCGCGGTCGCACAGGATCACGTTGGAGCCGTTGGAAACGCACATGGGGTCGCCGTAATATTCGGTGTCTTTCAGGTAACGCTCCCCGGTCATGTCGAATATCTTAAGCCCGTTGGTGTCGGCTATTGCGAGGTTGCCGCCGGCAAGCAGGGCAATCGCGCCCTGTTCGGCGTCGTAATTGATCGTTTCGCCGTCCCGTATGACGCTGTCGACGTCCACCGACATGAATTTCAGCATATAGCGGAAATTGTCCGCCGAAAGGTCGGAGCCGAAGAAAGTAAACCCGAAAACTATAAACACCACGAGCGCGAACAGCGTCAGGTATTTGGCGTAACCCACGCGGCGGGCCAAACTTTCGTAATAGGACGCCACCGTTTCGGTCTGGGGCTTCGCTCTGTGTTTTTTAGTTGTGAAAATTGTGAATGCTCCCAATTGTGACTCCCAAAACCCTATTTATATTTTCGGGTAAAGCACCCTGTTCAGGTACAGCCCCTGAGCGGGCATGGTCTTGCCTGCCATGACCC
>CAYOGQ010000021.1:18884-22789 GCA_964403645.1 uncultured Ruminococcus sp. | reverse complement strand
CACGTCGGGCTCGTTTTCGGATATTATTTTAAGGTAATATTCCAAGTCTTCAAGATTGGTCATGGTGTCGGCGTCTATGGAATATTTGTCGAGATATTCTTTGTTGAAAACTATGTAGTCGTACTGGCCGATACCCTTGTTCATGGGTATGCCGTAGATTTTGCGGGTTCCCTTGGAGTTTGTCACCTTCGCAGCTTCAAGGAAGGAGGGGAACACAAAGTCCTTAATGAGCTTCGCCTCGCTGGAAAGCTTTTCGTCGAGCACGGAGAGCAGGTCCTTACCCACAAGGTCTATATAATTGTCGTAGCCCTCGACCAAAAAGATATCGAGGCGCGGGTTGGACAGCTCGTAAACCTCGCCTCTTTCGAGCATCGCGATATAATCGTCGCCCGTGAGGACAGCCTCGCTTTCCTCTTTTGACGAAACGGACGTTTCCTCCGACGAAGTGTTTTTGTTTTTAGTATTTTTGGAATCGCTGTATGCTTTGCATTCCGCAAGTTTTTCGGTTATAAGTTCATCATATTCGTCTTCCGGAACCATTATCAGTTTTACGCAATACCCAAGCTGATAAAAGGTCAGGCGGTTTAAAGCCAGCTCGACTTCGCGTATCGCTTCATCTGTCGTGCCTTCGCCGCGGATGGTGTAAATAGTATAAACCGGCGCTTTTACCGGCTCGGGATCGGAATCGCCTTTGCAAGACGAAAATACAAGCGCCGAAAATACCATCATACAGACCAAAGCGAATGATAGCAATCTTTTTTTCATGTGGGGTGCCTCCATAATCAAAACATTAACGGAATAATACATGTTCAATATACACTAAAAACGCTTTTATGTCAATACTTAAATTCAAATAAACCCTTCCTGTTTTTGTGAGTATTATAAAAATTTAGATTAACAGAAGATGTAAAAGTGAATAAAATTCCTAAAAAAATGTTGTAATTTTCATCTTCCCGCTGTATAATGGCTTATAAAGGAGGTTTTATTATGTACCGAGGAACCAATATCGACTTTCAAAAAAACAAGAAAAAAATCATTATCGTCGCGGTGATTGCCGCGGCGGCGATATTCGTCATATCGTTGTTTTCGACCATGTACTACACGGTCAGCGACAAAGAGGTCGCCGTTCTGACCACTTTCGGAGAGGTTACCGACATCAAAAAAGCCGGAATGCACTTCAAGCTGCCTTTCGGCATACAGAAGGTTTATTATGTGGAAGTCAACGAAATCAAAACGATAGAAATAGGATACCGCACCAACCGCGACGGCACCTCGTATTCGGTGGATGAGGAGAGCAAGATGATAACCGGGGATTTCAACATTGTGAACGTGGATTTCTTTGTGGAATACCGCATTTCCGACCCGGAAAAATATATTTTCGCCTCCGAAGATCCCGAACTTATATTAAAAATGCTCATCCAAAGCCAAATCAGAAACGTGATAGGATCGTATGAAATCGACCCGATACTCACCGGAAGCAAAGATTTGATACAAGCCGCAATCCAGGAAATGACCTCGGCGGAGCTTTTGGGGTACGACATAGGGCTGAGCCTTGTCGCCATAAAAATCCAGGACGGCGAACCGCCCACCGCGGCGGTGAGCGAGGCCTTCGCCGCCGTCAAGAACGCGGATTCCGGCGCCAAGACCGCCGTCAACAACGCCAATGCCTACAAGAACACCAAAGACGCGGAAGCCGCCGCCAAAGTGGACTCCATACTCAAAAACGCCGAATACCTAAAACAGGCGCGAATTAACAAGGCTTACGAGGAAATCGCAATGTTCGACGCTATGTACGAGGAATACGCCAGGTATCCCGAAGTGACCAAAACGCGGATGTATTACGAATGTCTGGAATCCTTCTTCCCCGGCATAACGGTTTACATAGACGCTTCGGACGGCGGGGATCTGTTAAAACTGCTGCCGCTTGACGCTGTGACCAAATCGGGCGTCAATAACGGCGAAAGCTGACGGACGGGGGTATATAAGTATATGAAAAAATTTATTTTAATAACCGTTTCAATCATAGCTATCGTCGTATTGATAGGGCTTTTTGATGCGTTCTACATAGTGCGCGAGGACGAGCACGCGCTGATCGTGAGATTTTCTAAAGTGGTGGAGACAGAGTCCGAAGCGGGGATACATTTCAAAACCCCGTTTACCGACAAGGTTGTAAAATACCCAAAGTCCGCGCAGCTTTACGACATCAACCCGTCCTCCGTATATCTTAAGGACAAAACCGCCATGACCGTGGACAGTTATATCACCTGGAAGATAACCGATCCGCTTTTGTTCCACACCAAGATCGGGGGGAGCATTTACGAAGCGCAAACGCGGCTCGACTCGATAGCATACAACAACATCAAATCCAAGCTCGGCAACTTGAACCAAGAGGATATAGTTAATACCGTCGATCCTTCGGAACGCAACGTCATATATGACGATATATTGGAATTGGTAAGGGAATCGGCGAAATCTTATGGCATTGAAGTGCTCGACGTCAAGATAAAGCGGTTCGACCTCCCGGAATCGAACGAAAACGAGGTATATAACCGCATGATATCCGAACGCAACCAGATAGCGCAGCAATACAGGGCGCAGGGAGAAACCGCCGCCGCGCTGATAACCAACGCCGCGGACAAGGACTACAACACCCGCATATCGGACGCCGAATTACAGGCGGAGCAGATACGCGCCGAAGGCGAAGCGGAGTACATGCGCATCCTCGCGGGGGCTTACGATACGCAGGAAAAGGAAGAATTCTATTCTTTCATAAGGGCGCTGCAAGCGCTCAAAACCTCCATGGCGGGGCAGAAGACCATTATCCTCGGCGCGGACAGCGAAATAGCCAAAATACTCGCCGGCAAGTAAATATGGATAGTTCCAAATACAGAAAAGTGTTTTCGTCTCTCCCGGAAACAGAGACGGAAAGACTTATATTAAGAAAAATTGTTATGGCTGACGCCAACGATATGTATGCTTATGCCTCTTTGAGCGAGGTGACCAAGTATCTGCTTTGGTCGCCGCACCTGAATATCGAGGAGACAAAGGGATATATAGAATACCTTCAGCGCGAATACCGCAGGGGCAATAACGCCGATTGGGGGATCGTATTGAAATCCACCAAGGTGTTTATCGGCACCATTGGCTTCGCGTCCATAGACACACGGGGCAACTGGGGAGAAATCGGTTATGTCCTGAACCCCGCTTATCACGGCAGGGGGCTTATGACCGAAGCCGTGAGAGCGGTTTTGAGGGTGGGCTTCGCTTACCTCGGACTGCACCGCATACAGGCGCGGATCATGGAGGGCAACAACGCGTCCATGAGACTGGTGGAAAACCTCGGTTTTCGCTACGAGGGAACCCTGCGTGATTCGCTGTTCGTCAAGGGCGCTTACCGCACAATAAAAATTTATTCGATGCTGTCCGACGATTATTTCGCTTTCAACTGATTTTTCGCCGTAAGCCGCATATAATGTTATTAAGTCGCCTTATATGCGGCATTTTATATTGGAGTGATATGATTGAATAAATACGACAATACGCTGACATATAACAACCTTAAACGCGCATGCGAAAACGAATCGGCGAAACATACGAAATATATGCTGTATTCACGCGCCGCGGAAAAGGAAGGGCTGCCGGAAGTCGCGGATTATTTTAAAAGGGCGGCGAACGACAAGTTAGGGCAGGCGGGCGTCTGGATGTGCGAAATTGAGCCGTACGGCAGCACCGAACAAAATCTGCGGCGCGCCGCCGACGGCGAAGAGGAAGGACAGAAGGTTTTAAGGAAAGCCGCGTCCGACGCCGCAAACGAGGGTTTCGACGATCTTTCCGAAAGGTTCCTGCTCTCTGCAAATGTATCTAATAATCACAGATTGAATAATAACCGGTATCTTGAGTATTTG